>NZ_JBIVGT010000027.1:0-78487 GCF_044748825.1 Pseudomonas sp. NPDC089741
ACCACACAGCCCGGGGGCGGCCGCTTCAGTGCACCCGTCGACGCCGTCGTCGCCCGCGGCACCGCCTCCGTCACTTTCGACCAGCGCCTGTATCGCCACGACATCATGGGTTCGATCGCCCACGCCACCATGCTGGCCAAGGTCGGCGTGCTGACCGATGCCGAGCGCGACAGCATCATCGATGGCCTGAAGACCATTCAGGGCGAAATCGAGGCCGGCCAGTTCGACTGGCGCATCGATCTCGAAGACGTGCACATGAACATCGAAGCACGCCTGACCGATCGCATCGGCGTCACCGGTAAAAAGCTCCACACCGGGCGTAGCCGTAACGACCAGGTCGCCACCGACATCCGCCTGTGGCTGCGTGACGAGATCGACCTGATCCTCGCCGAAATCACCCGCCTGCAAAAAGGCCTGCTGGAGCAAGCCGAGCGCGAAGCCGCGAGCATCATGCCAGGCTTCACTCACCTGCAGACCGCGCAACCAGTGACCTTCGGGCACCACATGCTGGCCTGGTTCGAAATGCTCAGCCGCGATTACGAGCGTCTGGTCGACTGCCGCAAGCGCACCAACCGCATGCCGTTGGGCAGCGCTGCGCTGGCCGGCACCACCTACCCGATCGACCGCGAATACACCGCGCAACTGCTGGGTTTCGATGCGGTCGGCGGCAACTCGCTGGACAACGTTTCCGATCGCGACTTCGCCATCGAATTCTGCTCGGCCGCGAGCATCGCGATGATGCACTTGTCGCGCTTCTCCGAAGAGCTGGTGCTGTGGACCAGCGCGCAGTTCCAGTTCATTGATCTGCCGGATCGTTTCTGCACCGGCAGCTCGATCATGCCGCAAAAGAAAAACCCCGACGTGCCAGAGCTGGTACGCGGCAAGACCGGCCGTGTGTTCGGCGCACTGATGGGTCTGCTGACCCTGATGAAAGGCCAGCCGCTGGCCTATAACAAAGACAACCAGGAAGACAAGGAGCCGCTGTTCGACGCCGCCGATACTCTGCGCGATTCGCTGCGGGCCTTTGCCGACATGATCCCGGCGATCAAACCGAAGCACGCGATCATGCGTGAAGCGGCGTTGCGCGGTTTCTCCACCGCGACCGACCTGGCGGATTATCTGGTGCGTCGTGGTTTGCCGTTCCGTGATTGCCACGAAATCGTTGGCCATGCCGTTAAGTACGGCGTCGACACTGGCAAGGATCTGGCCGAGATGAGCCTGGAAGAACTGCGTCAGTTCAGCGATCAGATCGAGCAGGATGTGTTTGCCGTGCTGACCCTGGAAGGCTCGGTGAATGCCCGTGACCACATCGGCGGGACTGCACCGGCGCAGGTCAAGGCAGCGGTAGTACGCGGCCAGGCCCTGATCGCCAGCCGCTAAAAGCCAAAGGCATCGCTAGCAGGGCTAGCTCCCACAATTGGAATTGTGAATACAGTTCAAGGTGGGAGCTAGCCCTGCTAGCGATTGCTCGTTTAAGAACACAGATTTATTACTTCTTGGCAGCGATCATCGCCAAAAACGCCGGCATCGCTGCTTCTTTGTCCGCTGCAATCTTCTGCACATGCGGATTCTGCTCAAGCTGCTCCAACAACGCCTTGGCCTGCGGCATCTCCGCCAGCAAATCAATCCCGAACAGCTTTTGCCCGACCGCACAGGCCAGTGGCACGCTGTAAAGGAAATACAAATCGGCAATGCTCAAACTGTCGCCCGCCACGTACGGGGCGAATTTGCCGTGCCGGCCTAGCGCCGCAAAACCCAGCTGCAATTCAGTCTTGGTCTTTTCCTTGATCGCGTCCGGCAAGGTCATGCCGAAAAACGCTTCGCCATAACAAGCGCGGCCCGGCAGCTCGATGTACAGCTCGATTTCCTTGGCAATCGCCAACACCTGCGCACGTTCGAACGGATCGCTCGGCAGCAGCGGCGTGCCTTTCTGGGTCTGTTCGAGGTATTCGAGGATGATCGCGGTTTCGTTGATGAAACCCGCGTCCACGCCGAGCACCGGGACCTTGCCACGCGGGCTGATGGCCAGAGATTGCGGGGTCGGCGTCGGGTAGAAGGTGACCTCTTCGAACGGCAGGCCTTTTTCCAGCAGCGCCAGTTTGACCATGTTGTAGTAGTTGCTGACTGAGAATCCGTAGAGCTTGAACATCACATAGCCTCCAGGCCGTGCGGGGTGGGCAGTGCCTGTTTATAGATCGCTCAGGCCAATCCCGCCAGCAGCATCACACCGCTGAATACGGGTAAACTGGCGCCTTTCCTTGAGGAGCCTGCCATGAGCGAGCCGACAGACATCGACAATGACAACGACGAAGAAGAGTTCACCGAAGCGACGTTGATCGAAGCGATCGAGAACCAGATCGAAAGCGACAACCCGCCGGCAGCCAAAGCGACGTTTAACAAGTTGACTCTGGTGGGCGTTGAGCGCGAAGAGATCCTCAATCTGATGGCTCACGTGCTGGCTTACGAGATTGACGCAATGCTCGACGAAGATCGCGCATTTGATACTGAATGGTACGAAGCGGCGTTGCGTGCATTGCCAGAGCTGCCACCCGAAAAACAGTAACCCCCCGATCCTGTAGGAGTGAGCCTGCTCGCGATAGCGTTCTGTCAGTGAAGAATATGCTGACAGGCACTCCGCTATCGCGAGCAGGCTCACTCCTACAATGTTTGTAACGTATCCATCCAGCCAACTCCCCGGCCCGGACTACACTGGAATCCGCCTCAAGACAAAATCCCTGATCTGAACACTGGACATGCCGCAAAAGCGGGTTCACCTTAGGGGCGCTGTCGTCTAATTCCTAGAAAGTCTGGAGTCCTTATGTCGCTTACCCCTGAGCTGGTTGCCGAACTGGAAGTCCTCGCACTCTTTCCCCTGGACAGTTCCCAGGAAGGTTTGAAAATCCATCAGACCGCTGCCCCGAAACATATTTCTGCCGCCAAACGTCTCTTTGAAAAAGACCTGACCGATCAGCCCGACGGCGGTTATCTGACCAGCCTCGGCCGCGACGCCGCACAAAATGTGCAAACCGTGCTGACCATTCTCAGAGAGCAGGAAACAGCCTGATTTTCCCCTGACTTCGCCCACGGGAACTCCCGCCACGGGATTTCCGCGGGCCTGCCCGGGCGTCAACCGCCACTGCACGATAAAAATCTGACGTCAAAAAACAAAATCAGCTTAAAAGTCCCGCTGCGCTAAGGCTAAACTGCCTGACATTCCGAGACCCTCTACGTCCGTGCCTGCGAGCCGGTTTGAGCTGACATGACGCGCACCCACGAAATCCGCCCCGACCTGGACGAGGGAATAGACCGCAAGGTACTCAGCCAGCTGCGCGCGCGCTTTCTCAAACTCAATGAAGGCCGCCTCGGTCGCGCTCTGGAAGGATTGTCGACGCGCCAGCAAGGCGTACTGACGCTGCTGCCGCTGTTTTTCCACGTCAATCATCCGCTGTTACCGGGGTATGTCTCGGGCAGTGCGCCGGCCGGCCTGTCCAATTATGAGCCGGATGCCAACGCGCTTGCCGAAGCCCAGCGCCTGACCCGTTCGTTTTCCTACAAGCCGCGCCATGGCAGCAATCCGCCGCGACCGATTCATGGCCTGTTCCTGATGGGCAGCCTTGGCACGCTGGCGCAGGCCGATCAGAGCGACATGGACGTGTGGGTTTGTCACGCGCCGGACCTGAGCGAAAGCGAACTCGCTGAATTGAGCAAGAAATGTCAGTTGCTCGAAACCTGGGCGGCGAGCCAGGGTGCCGAGGCGCATTTCTTCCTGATCGACCCGGTGCGCTTCGTCAAAGGCGAACGCGACACCCAGCTCAGTTCGGAAAACTGCGGAACCACTCAGCACTATCTGCTGCTCGACGAGTTTTATCGCACCGCGATCTGGCTCGCCGGACGTACGCCGATCTGGTGGCTGGTACCGGTCTACGAAGAGAACGCCTACGACCTCTATACCCACACCCTGCTGTCGAAGCGTTTTATCCGCGCCGACGAAACCCTCGACCTTGGCCATCTGGCGACAATTCCACCGGGGGAATTCATCGGCGCCGGTTTGTGGCAGTTGTTCAAGGGCATCGAATCGCCGTACAAATCGGTGCTGAAACTGTTGCTGACCGAGGTCTATGCCAGCGAGCACCCGCAGGTTCAGTGCCTGAGCCTGCGCTTCAAGAAAGCCGTGTTCGCCAATCAGCTGGATCTGGATGAACTGGATCCGTACATGGTCGTGTACCGACGCATCGAGGAATACCTGACGGCGCGTAATGAACCGGAAAGGCTGGAACTGGTACGCCGCGCCCTGTATCTGAAGGTCAACCGCAAACTGACCGGCACCAGCCGCAGTCAGGGCTGGCAGCGCTCCCTGCTGGAAAAGCTGGCCGGCGAATGGCATTGGGATCAGCGGCAACTGGCCCTGCTCGACAGTCGCAGCCAGTGGAAAGTCCGCCAGGTCAGCGCCGAACGCCGGGCGCTGGTCAATGAACTGAACTACAGCTATCGCTTCCTGACCCAGTTCGCCCGCACCGAGCAGACTGTCAGCCTGATCAACAAGCGTGACCTCAATGTACTCGGCCGCCGGCTCTACGCCGCCTTCGAACGCAAAGCCGACAAGATCGAGTTCATCAATCCCGGCATCGCCCCGGATCTGGCCGAAGACACCCTGACGCTGGTGCAGTCGCGCAACAAAAAGGAACCGGGGCAAACCCAGTGGGGCCTGTACAACGGCAGCCTCACCGCGCAGGAGTGGGAACACTTCGCGCCGATCAAGCGCAGCCGCGAGTTGCTCGAACTGCTGACCTGGTGCCATCGCAACGGCGTGATCGACAGCAGCACCCGCCTGGCGCTGCATCCCGGCACCAGCGACCTGAGTGAGTTCGAGTTGTTCAACCTGCTCGGCAGCCTGCAACAGTGCATCGCCCTGCCCTTGCCCACCGTGCCCGAAGAGCCGCTGCTGCGCGCCGCCGTGCCGAGCGAAGTGCTGATGCTGGTCAACGTCGGTGTCGACCCGCTCAAGCATCACCGCGACCTGAACATCCTGATGACCACCGAACGCACGGACTCGCTGAGCTACGCCGGTGTACGCGAAAATCTGGTGCTGACGCTGGATCAGGTCACGCTCAACAGCTGGAATGAAGTGCTGGTCAACCGCTTCGACGGGCCGCACGCCCTGCTCGACTGCCTGCGCGATTACCTCAACAACCTGCCACGCGGGCCGTTGCAGCCGTCGCTGAAGGTGCGTTGCTTCTGCCACAACCGCGCGCAATTCATTGCCCGGCGCGTCGAGGAAATCGTCGATACCGCGCAGAACCTGTTGCTCAGCGACTTGAATCACCGCTACCTGATCCAGGTGCAGCAGCACTATCACGTGCTGGAGTTGGTGCCGGGTCAAGTCAACCACGTTGCCCTCGCCACCCTGCCGGCGCTGCTCGATTACCTCGGTGAAGAACAGCCGCGCTACAGCCCGCTGCACCTGGACCCGATGGCGCTGGAAGAACACGACCTCGCGTTGATCCTGCCGATGGGCCAGCCGGAATGCATTCAGGTGTTCTATCGCATCACCGAGCAGCAGGCCGAACTGTATGTGCTGGATGAGTTCAACGCATTGTGGCAGCAACAATTGCCGTACCACGATGAACAGAGTTTGTTGGTACCGCTGCAGCGCTTTTTGCAATCGATCCTGTTCCGCCGCGAAGCCGTGCTGCCGATGGACGCCGGCCCCGAGGGTCGCCTCGAAACTTTGTATTACCAGTTATTGCCTTCCGGCCCGGGGCGTGCGCGCCGGGTCGAAGCGCGACCAGCACCGCAGACGCCGGTGAACAAGCCGTTCTATGACGTGCAGGCGATCGTCGGCAAAGCCGCACCGGGGGAAGTGCAAGTCACCTTGTATTGCAATCAACGGGAATTCAGCGAGCTGGAACATGGCGACCAGCTGTTCAGCGTGGTCGCCCGGGAGATCGTCGAGCAGCGCCGCGAAAGCGAACGCTATCGCTGCTACATCACCGACCTCGACCTTTCGGGCCTGCTCGGTGACGGGCAAAGTTCAAGCAATCTGTATCTGCGCTACAAGGCTGACCTGGAGCGCGCTCTGAACGAGGCACTCGAACAGGTCTGAGGCGGGATTAATCGGGAAAGACGCCACCGTTGACCGGCTGCGATTCGACTTCCAGCAACGTCAGTTTCAGCGATTTACCGCCCGGAGCCGGCCAGTCGATGTGCTGACCGACTTTCAGGCCCAGCAGCGCGCTGCCGACCGGAGCCAGAATGGAGATCTTGCCTTCGTCGGCGTTGGCATCCTTGGGATAGACCAGCGTCAGGTGGTAATCCTTGCCACTGCCTTCTTCGCGGCAATGCACGCGCGAATTCATGGTCACGACATCGGCGGGCACTTCATCGTGGCCGACCACGTCGTCGGCGCGGTCCAGTTCGGTTTGCAGCGCAATCACGCCCGGCGCAGCCTGGTCTTTATCGTTCAGGCTGTCGATCAGGCGCTCCAGACGTTGCACGTCCAGACGGGTAAGGGTGATGGAAGGTGCGGTCATGATCCGGGCAGACTCCTTTCTTCTGCACACAAAAAAAGCAAAACCCCGCCAAAAAAGACGGGGTTTTCACCGTGCCTCGGTGGTTTGAGGCGTCTGCGGACACTATCACAGCTCAAAAAATATACAAGCCACCCACTTTTTGCCTGGGTGAAACCCTTGTGGCGAGCGGATTTATCCCCGTTCGGCTGCGCAGCAGTCGTATAGATTTTGGGGCCGCTACGCGACCCAACGGGGATAAATCCCCTCGCCACAATGGGGTATCAAACAGAATTCTGGCGGGCAGCAGCCTGCTGGCAAATCACCCGACGGCGCTGATCGTCCGCCGAGCGCCATTCGCGGATGTCCTCGACATGCCGGAAGCAGCCCAGGCAAACCTTTTGTTCGTCCAGTCGGCACACGCCGCTGCACGGCGAAGGCACGGCCGGGCTGATGTTGCTGTAAAGCGGCTTCGGCGGACGAACGGGAGCGGTGTCAGTCACGGAATCACAGACCTTCGAAATCGAATTCGGCGCCGGCCTGCTGCTTGACGATGCGCTCGAGCATTTCGCCCAATTGCTCTTCGCTCTTGTCGCACATCCAGCGCTCGCTTTCTTCATCGTAGTCGAAGTGGAAACCACCGGACACCGCCGCCAGCCACAGCTGACGCAGCGGCTCCTGGCGGCTGAAGATCAGCTGCGAGCCGTTTTCGAACTTGACGGTGAGCACACCGGCCGAGTTCTCCATGTCGATATCCAGGTCGCTTTCGTCAAAGATGTCTTCCAGTTTTTCCTGGGTTTCATCGACCAGATCGTGGAAACGGGCTTCGGACAAACTCATTGCGGCAACCTCAAAAAATGTCTGATCAAGCTCAAGCGCCGAAAGATACGGACGCGCCTCACTGATTGCAAAGAATAACGACCAAGCACCTCAATGGCACTGTAGACACCGTACCTGTGGGAGCGGGCTTGCTCGCGAAGAGGCCGGCACATCCAACATATTTGCCGCCTGAACCAGCGCTTTCGCGAGCAAGCCCGCTCCCACAGGGGTTTGTGCGTCTGCAGCAAGCCCCGCCGGACGGGAGGGGCATCACATAGGCAAGCTGCCGGGTGGCCGGTATACTCCGGCGCAATTAACGCATTTTCAAGGATTTCGCCATGAAGCGCCTGATCTCTTCCCTTGCTGCGCTCGTCGCGGTTGCCTGCCTTGTTTCGGCCTGCGGTCAAAAAGGCCCGCTGTACCTGCCGGATGACAGCCAGGACCCGGCCGAGCAAGCCAAATCGTCGCAACAACAACCTGCCTCCAAGGCGCACAAGCACGACGTTTACCAATAAGGGATCGCCATGGACGCTTTTAACTACCGTGGCGGCGAACTGTTCGCGGAAGGTGTGGCGCTCTGCGCCATTGCCGACCGCTTCGGCACGCCTACCTACGTTTACTCGCGCGCACACATCGAAGCTCAGTATCTGGCCTTTGCCGATGCGCTGGCCGGCATGCCGCACCTGGTCTGCTTTGCGGTCAAAGCCAACTCCAACCTTGGCGTATTGAATGTCCTGGCCCGTCTCGGCGCCGGTTTCGACATCGTTTCCCGTGGCGAGCTGGAACGCGTACTCGCCGCTGGCGGTAGCCCTGACAAGATCGTTTTCTCCGGCGTCGGCAAGACCCGCGACGACATGCGTCGTGCGCTGGAAGTCGGCGTGCACTGCTTCAACGTCGAATCCACCGACGAGCTCGAGCGCCTGCAAGTAGTCGCCGCCGAGCTGGGCGTTCGCGCGCCGGTATCGCTGCGCGTGAACCCGGACGTCGATGCCGGCACCCACCCGTACATTTCCACCGGTCTCAAAGAGAACAAGTTCGGCATCGCCATCGCCGACGCCGAAGACGTGTACGTACGCGCCGCGCATCTGCCGAACCTGGAAGTGGTCGGTGTCGACTGCCACATCGGTTCGCAACTGACCACGCTGCCGCCGTTCCTCGATGCTCTCGACCGTCTGCTGGATCTGGTTGATCGTCTTGGCGATTGCGGCATTCACCTGCGCCACATCGATCTCGGTGGTGGTTTGGGTGTGCGTTATCGCGATGAAGAGCCGCCATTGGCCGCTGATTACATCAAAGCTGTGCGCGAACGTCTGAACGGCCGTGATCTGGCGCTGGTGTTCGAGCCAGGCCGTTTCATCGTTGCCAACGCCGGCGTGCTGCTGACTCAGGTCGAGTACCTCAAGCACACCGAACACAAGGATTTCGCCATCGTCGACGCGGCGATGAACGACCTGATCCGCCCGGCGCTGTATCAGGCGTGGATGGACGTCACCGCAGTCAAGCCGCGTGACACCGCTGCGCGCAAATACGACATCGTCGGCCCGATCTGCGAAACCGGTGACTTCCTCGCCAAGGATCGCGAATTGGCCCTGGCCGAAGGCGATCTGCTGGCCGTGCATTCGGCCGGCGCCTACGGTTTTGTGATGAGTTCCAACTACAACACTCGCGGCCGTGCTGCCGAAGTGCTGGTAGACGGTGACAAGGTATTTGAAGTGCGCCGCCGCGAAACCGTGGCCGAGCTGTTTGCCGGCGAAAGCCTGCTGCCGGAGTAACCCATGCTGCTGCGTTTTACCAAAATGCACGGCTTGGGCAATGACTTCATGGTTCTCGACCTGGTCAGCCAGCACGCGCATATTCAGCCAAAGCACGCCAAGCAATGGGGCGACCGCCACACCGGCATCGGTTTCGACCAGTTGCTGATCGTCGAGGCGCCGAGCAACCCGGATGTAGATTTCCGCTATCGGATCTTCAACTCCGACGGCTCTGAAGTCGAGCAGTGCGGCAACGGTGCACGCTGCTTTGCGCGCTTCGTGCTCGACAAGCGTCTGACCGCGAAACGGCAGATCCGCGTCGAGACCAAGGGCGGCATCATCGAACTGGACGTGCGTAACGACGGCCAGATCGGCGTGAACATGGGCGCCCCGCGTCTGGTGCCGGCGGACATTCCGTTCCAGGCGCCAGCGCAGGCCATCAGCTATCAGCTGGAAGTCGACGGCACCACGGTCGAACTCGCCGCTGTGTCGATGGGCAACCCGCATGCGGTGCTGCGCGTACAGGACATCAACAGTGCACCGGTGCATGACCTGGGGCCTAAAATCGAACACCATCCGCGCTTCCCGGCGCGGGTCAATGTCGGTTTCCTCCAGGTCATCGACCGTAATCGTGCGCAATTGCGCGTGTGGGAACGTGGCGCCGGGGAAACCCAGGCCTGCGGCACCGGCGCGTGTGCAGCGGCTGTCGCCGCGATCAGCCAGGGGTGGATGGATTCGCCGCTATTGATCGACCTGCCTGGCGGGCGCCTGTCCATTGAATGGGCAGGCCCTGGCCAACCGGTACTGATGACCGGTCCGGCAGTTCGTGTATACGAAGGACAAGTACGTCTTTGAGTGAGCAGAAGCCATGACCGATAAGCCTCAGGTACCCGCCCGACAGTCCGACGAATCAGCGTCCGAGAGCCTCGAGGCGGCAGCGGTTGCCGCATACCTCGAGGCGCATCCGGACTTCTTCGTCGAGCACGAAGAACTGCTGCCCGCCCTGCGCATTCCTCACCAACGCGGTGACACCGTTTCGCTGGTCGAGCGGCAGATGACCATTCTGCGCGACCGCAATATCGAGATGCGTCATCGCCTCTCACAGTTGATGGATGTCGCCCGCGACAACGATCGCCTGTTCGACAAGACCCGCCGCCTCATTCTTTCCCTGATGGACGCCTCCAGCCTGGAAGACGTGGTGATCAGCGTCGAAGACAGTTTGCGTCAGGATTTTCAGGTGCCTTTTGTCAGCCTGATTCTGCTCGGCGACAACCCGGCGCCGGTCGGTCGCTGGGTTACTCACGCTGATGCCCAAGTCGCCATTGGCGGCCTGCTCACCGAAGGCAAAAGCGTCAGCGGCAGCCTGCGTGAGCACGAACTGGACTTCCTCTTCGGTGAAGAACAGCGCAAGCAGATCGGCTCAACCGCCGTCGTCGCAGTCAGCCATGAAGGTATCCACGGCATCCTGGCGATCGCCAGCCGTGACCCGCAGCACTACAAGAGTTCGGTGGGCACGCTGTTCCTCAGCTACATCGCCGAAGTCATGGGCCGCGTGCTGCCACGGGTCAACAGCTCCCTGCGCTCGGTACGCTGAGCATGGAACGGCAACTGGACGCTTACTGCGAACACCTGCGCAGTGAGCGACAGGTGTCGCCGCACACGCTGTCGGCCTACCGCCGCGACCTCGATAAAGTTCTCGGCTGGTGCGTCAAACAGAACATCGGCAGTTGGTCGGCGCTGGATATCCAGCGTCTGCGCAGCCTGATCGCCCGTCTGCATGCCCAAGGCCAATCCTCGCGCAGTCTCGCCCGACTGCTCTCGGCGGTGCGCGGGCTCTATCATTATCTGAATCGCGAAGGTCTTTGCGACCATGATCCGGCCACGGGTCTGGCGCCGCCGAAAGGCGAGCGTCGCCTGCCGAAAACCCTCGACACTGACCGTGCACTGCAACTGCTCGAAGGTGCGGTGGAAGATGATTTTCTCGCGCGGCGCGATCAGGCGATTCTTGAGCTTTTCTATTCTTCCGGCCTGCGCCTTTCCGAACTGACCGGGCTCAATCTCGATCAGCTCGACCTCGCCGATGGCATGGTTCAAGTGCTCGGCAAAGGCAGTAAAACCCGTCTGCTGCCGGTCGGCAAAAAGGCCCGCGAAGCAATCGAACAATGGTTGCCGTTGCGCGCGATGGCCAATCCGGCGGATGACGCCGTGTTCGTCAGCCAGCAAGGTCGGCGCCTCGGCCCGCGAGCGATTCAGGTGCGGGTCAAACTGGCCGGCGAACGCGAACTGGGGCAGAACCTGCACCCGCACATGCTGCGGCATTCCTTCGCCAGCCATTTGCTCGAATCCTCGCAGGATCTGCGCGCGGTGCAGGAATTGCTCGGCCACTCCGACATCAAGACCACGCAGATCTACACCCACCTGGACTTCCAGCACCTGGCGGCGGTCTACGACAGCGCCCACCCACGGGCCAAACGCATGAAAGGCGACGATTCATGAGCATCCAGTTGATCACCTTCGACCTCGACGACACCCTCTGGGACACCGCGCCAGTGATCGTCAGCGCCGAAGCGGTATTGCGCGAATGGCTGAGCGAGCACGCGCCGAATCTGGGCGCAGTGCCGGTGGAGCATTTGTGGGCGATTCGTGAGCGTGTATTGGCTAGCGAACCGGGGCTGAAACATCGGATTAGCGCGCTACGTCGACGTGTTTTGTTTCATGCGATGCAAGACGCTGGATATGCCCATGGCGAAGCTACCGACCTGGCAGACAAGGGTTTTGAAGTGTTTCTGCATGCGCGACATCAGATCGAAGTGTTTCCTGAAGTAGAACCGGTGCTGGAGATTCTTGCCAATCACTATGCCCTCGGCGTGGTCACCAATGGCAATGCCGATGTAGGCCGTTTGGGTCTGGCGGATTACTTCAAATTTGCGCTGTGCGCGGAAGATATTGGCATCGCCAAACCGGATGCGCGACTGTTTCACGAAGCGTTGCAGCGCGGTGGCGCCACTGCCGAAACCGCCGTGCACATCGGTGATCATCCAGGCGATGACATCGCCGGGGCGCAGCAGGCCGGGATGCGGGCGATCTGGTTCAACCCGGCGGGTAAACCGTGGGAAGCGGATCGTCTGCCGGATGCCGAAATCCGTAACCTCAGCGATTTGCCAGCCGTGCTTGCACGCTGGAACCGCTGAAAAGATCGCAGCCTTCGGCAGCTCCTTGGGAACGCATTCCAATATAGGAGCTGCCGAAGGCTGCGATCTTTTGATCTTTTCATCACCCATGAAAAAGCCCGCAGCGACGGCGGGCTTTTTCAGCAAGCAAGCGGCACGCCTCAGATAGGGCGGCTACCGTACTTGTTGTCCGGCTTCTTCGGAGGATCGGCGACCACATTGGCCTCCACTTCCTGAACCTTGCCGCCGCGCGACAGGAACTCTTCCATGGCCTTGGCCAGGGCGTCGCGTTCCTTGTTCTTGGCTTCAATGCTCGGCAACTCGTCTACCGACACCGCAGCCTTGGCTTTGCCTTTGGCAGCCGGAGCCGGCGTATCGTCGCCACCATCGTCATCAGCAACGTCTTCCGCTGCTGCTTCCAGGCCTTCCTCGGCCTCGTCTTCGTCGCCTACTTCGAGGTCGTCGTTTTCCAGATCATCGTCGCTCATGTTCTACCTCATGACTTGCGAAAAGCAGATTAGTTATAGACCAGCTTTGGCAACTGTCGAAAGTCGCCGTTAAAAAATCGTTAACCACTGCTGACCAGCGGTTATGCCTCTTCACCGTGCAAGGTGGCGAGGACTTTTCGGGCACCGCCATGATCACGGTGCTCGCCCAGATAAACGCCTTGCCAGGTCCCCAGTGCCAGCCGACCTGCCGAAACCGGCAGACTGATCTGGCAACCAAGCACGCTGGCCTTGAAGTGCGCCGGGAGGTCGTCCAGGCCTTCGTCGTTATGCTCATAGCCGTCTGTTCCTTGTGGGATCAGACGATTGAAAAATCGTTCGAAGTCGCGACGGACCGCCGGATCGGCGTTCTCGTTGATGGTCAACGACGCCGAGGTGTGCTGCAGCCACAAATGCAACAGACCGACCCGGCATGCCCTGAGTTCAGGCAGGCCTTTGATCAACTCGTCCGTTACCAGATGAAAGCCCCGGGGCCGTGCCCGCAGGGTTATCAGAGTCTGTTGCCACATACAGTTCTCCGCACGTTCGGGGCGCATTCTAGCGCGCTCTGGGAAAAAACAAAGGCCCTAATATTCCTGCAATGATGTAAGCCATTGGCCGCAGAAAAACGCCCGCCGTAAACACGACCAAAGCCGTAGGAAAAATCCTTTCAGCCTTCACTTCAATGACAAATCCCGGACAAAAAAATGCCCGGCAAGCCGGGCAATTTTTTTGCTGCGCGTACTTACAGGTTGTAGCCGCGTTCGTTGTGTTGTGCCAGATCGAGGCCGACCGACTCTTCTTCCTCGGTCACACGCAGACCCATGACGGCGTCGAGGACCTTGAGGATGATGAAAGTAACGATCGCCGTGTAGATGACAGTGAAACCGACGCCTTTGCACTGAATCCACACTTGTGCGGCAATGTCGGTCACGGTGCCGAAGCCCCCCAGCGACGGTGCAGCGAAGACACCGGTAAGGACCGCGCCGAGGATACCGCCGATACCGTGCACGCCGAACGCATCCAGGGAATCGTCATAACCGAGTTTGCGTTTTAGCGTGGTGGCGCAGAAGAAGCACACCACACCTGCGGCCAGACCGATCACCAGTGCGCCCATCGGGCCCACGGTGCCAGCAGCCGGAGTGATCGCTACCAGACCGGCAACCACACCCGAAGCGATACCCAGCGCGCTAGGTTTGCCGTGAGTGATCCACTCGGCAAACATCCAGCCCAGTGCCGCCGCAGCGGTAGCGATCTGGGTAACCAGCATCGCCATGCCGGCGGTGCCGTTAGCGGCCGCAGCCGAACCGGCGTTGAAGCCGAACCAGCCGACCCACAGCATCGCTGCACCCATCAAGGTGTAACCAAGATTGTGCGGCGCCATCGGCGTGGTCGGGAAGCCTTTGCGCTTGCCCAGTACCAAGCAGCAGATCAGACCGGCCACACCGGCGTTGATGTGCACCACGGTGCCGCCTGCGAAGTCGAGCACGCCCCAGTCCCACAGCAGGCCGCCGTTACCGGACCAGACCATGTGGGCAATCGGTGCGTAAACCAGGGTGAACCAGATGCCCATGAAGATCAGCATCGCGGAGAACTTCATCCGCTCGGCGAACGCACCGACGATCAGCGCCGGGGTGATGATCGCGAAGGTCATCTGGAAGGTGACGAATACCGCCTCGGGGAACAACGCCGCAGGCCCGGTCAGGCTGGCTGGCGTGATGCCGGCGAGGAACGCCTTGCCGAAACCGCCGACGAAGGAGTTGAAGTTGACGACGCCCTGCTCCATGCCGGTGGTGTCGAACGCGATGCTGTAGCCATAAATGACCCACAGGACGCTGATCAGACCGGTAATGGCGAAGCACTGCATCATCACGGAAAGAATGTTTTTCGAGCGAACCATGCCGCCGTAGAACAGCGCCAGGCCCGGGATGGTCATGAACAGCACGAGGGCTGTCGAGGTGAGCATCCAGGCAGTGTCGCCGGAATTGAGGACCGGGGCCGCCACTTCGTCTGCCGCCATAGCAAGGCCGGGCATTACGATAGACAACAGGGCTCCTAGCCCTGCGAATTTACGCAGAGTCATATTGTTTTCTCCTGGGGCGTTGGGGTTTGTGGCGGCGGTTAAATCGCGTCGGTATCGGTTTCGCCGGTACGGATGCGAATCGCCTGTTCCAGATTGACCACGAAGATCTTGCCGTCACCGATCTTGCCGGTGTTGGCCGCTTTGGTTATCGCCTCGATAACCCGATCCAGATCCTTGTCGTCGATGGCCACGTCGATTTTCACCTTGGGCAGAAAATCGACCACATATTCCGCGCCGCGATACAGCTCGGTGTGACCCTTCTGCCGGCCGAAGCCTTTGACTTCAGTAACGGTAATGCCCTGCACGCCGATTTCGGACAGCGACTCGCGCACGTCGTCCAACTTGAACGGCTTGATGATGGCAGTGACTAGCTTCATGAAACTCTCTCCCGAATTGGTGGACTTGCCCCAGGAAAACAAACCCGACTCAAGTCTAAGCGCAGTGCCTGGCTTTGTAACGCATCGTCGGCCTTACCTGCCCGACTGACGCCAGCTAACCGCTGCTGACGAAACTCCCCGCTTCGTCTGCCGCACTGCATTCGTCACAGCGACTGCATCAGTGCATGGGTCGAAGGTGACTAAGCAGAAAGCTTGCCATCTCGCCAAAAACCTCTGATTTCAATCCCTTGGCCGCTGCCGCAAGCCATCTCGTGCAAAAGGCCCTGCGGATACGCACAACAACGGTGCGTCGCCGTCCGTCCACCTGCGCGAAAAGCGTGCATCCCTGACCGCGAGATTGACTATAGACACTGCGTGATACACTGCCGGCCATTGTTTCCAGGACATCCACCATGCTCGCGCCCAAAGACTTCCTCGACGCCCTGAGCGGCACCGCCTCCCGCCTGTTCAACGGCGACACCCCGCTGCCGAAAGCCGAAATCGAAAGCCAGTTCAAGATGCTGCTGCAAAGCGCCTTCAGCAAACTCGACCTGGTCAGCCGTGAAGAGTTTGATAGTCAGATGGTTGTGTTGGCGCGCACTCGTGCTCGACTTGAGAGTCTTGAAGCTAAAGTTGCCGAGATGGAAGCCAAGCTGACACCGCCCGCTGAATAATCCGCGCCCCCTGTAGGAGCTACCGAAGGCTGCGATCTTTTGATCCTCAGTCCTTCAACCATCCCGGCAACGTCCTACAACCTGCACCACCGCCGTCCGATTGCGCCGAAAAGCCCAGGTTTCTAAGCTCACCCGATGCTGATTGCTCAGCACCGGGTTTGGCGACCTGAACAGCTTAAGGCGCACGACAACCATGATGGCGGCTACATTTACCGCCACATCGTTTCATGGCGGTTGTGCGTGGGAGACCTTCGGGTCTGCCGGGTTCCTTTTGCTCCGGTTCGCCAACCCGCGTACAACTGCCACCCAATCGTTTGGCGACGATTGAGGGCAGCCCCTTAAGCAAGAGGAACTGCTCAATGAATCAAGAAGAGACTTATCTGACCCCGCACATCTTCACCCGCCACAAACTCCCCCTCCACGCCCTCCTCATCCAGAACCAACCCTGGTTCTGCACCCGAGACCTCAGTCGCCTGCTGCACATCTACCTCAACGAACGCATGCTGCGAAAACTCGACCCCGACCAATACCAAACCCGTAAAACCCTGATCCACAACCAGATCGAAAACACCCTGCTGATCAGCGAATCCGGCATCTACGCCCTCCTCGTCTACCACTACTGCCCCGAATACCGAGCCCTGCGCGAATGGATCACCCACCAGGTCATCCCTACCCTGCGCGACGCCCAACACCCCACCACAAGCGAACGTCCACACCTGAGCCTGCTCAGTTGGCCGGACATGACGTTGAGTTTGTTGCATTGGAATAATCAGCCGTGGATACGGTTGCAGGATGTGCCGTTGATGATGGTGGAACGGGAACAGACCAAGCGCCCAATGACGGGGCCATGGTGGAAAAGGGCTTCACGGATGCTGCAATCGCTATAAACCCGCATGCCGGAGCTGGGCCCTGCGCAAATCGTAAGTCGTTTGGAGATTCATCCAGAACTCAGCCGTAGTGTTGAGATGAGTGGCAAGGCTGATTGCCAGATCGGCGCAGATCCCGAGCTGGCATTTCACAAGCTTTTCGATCTTACTTTCGGGCCAGTTCGTGGGCATGGCCAGATCCATGACAGTCATGCCCAACGGCTCCATGAATTCCTTATTCAGAACCTCGCCCGGATGAATCGGGCGCATACCATTGCGGTCCATTTTTCGCCTCCAGAGGCTGTTTTGAGTGGCCAAACTGGAGCATCCGATTCAGGAAAACAAGACCATCAAAACCGTTTCGCCGGCGTCCTACAACTATTAGGGCATGGCCCTACAAAAATTAGCGTCTGCGCCCAGTTACGCAGCCCTTACGCATGTCATTACATTGGCAAACGAAATACGCCCATCAAGATGGAGGTATCTGTGAAGGATAAGAAGAGGAAGGAAAAGCTATTTCAGATTGTTGATTTTCACCTCGAAGCACTCCGTTTGACTGGGAATATGTCAGCCAACCAACGGCGATTTATTGAAGTTGCTGTTACATGTGGGCCAGCGCTTGAGCCAAGCGGCGTGCTGGCCGGTAGAAGGTCCTGAGTGAAAAATAAAAAAGGCGTCCATAGGACGCCTTTTTTTGTTCGGAGGAGTAGTCGCAGCGATTCTTTAGCTCCCGACTTTACGGCCTTGGGTTCAGAATCCGACAGGCTAGCCCGTCGTCATTACTTCAGAGAAACCAGCTTTCTCTGCTGCCAAAAATGCGGGGGAGCTTTTACTGGTGCCCAGTCCCGACGAATGCGCAGTTGCAGTCCTCGAGCGTGAGGATCCTTCAGTACCGCTCAGGAGTCAAAGCTCATTTTCGATCGAGAGCAGCGCAAAACCCTCATCCATACCGGTATAAAGTATTGCCTCCCCGCCCTCTCACACCCTGAACTGGCCATCTCCAACGTCCTTCACTAACGCAAGCCCAGTCCTACGAGGACCGTCCCCTACGTCTGATTACGTAAGCATCAATGTCTTCGATATCGTCTGCATATTGATCCCGACAGAACAAGACGATGCGAAGAAAAGGCAAAGGTACCGAGCTTCGAAATCAGACACTCAAATCTGAATCGCGCAAACTTGCACATCAAACAATGTCCATGGACCCAGAAGCCCTGGCAGCTGGAGTTGATGCTCTATCACTCAGGATCGATCCGATAACTCCAGTAGCAATCAACGCGTTCCACCAGTGGACCGGCCCCGTTGGGTATCCCTGGGACGCTGTTTTGGACTGGAAGACCAAAGATGCAAAAGGGCTGGACTTGGCGTTCTGGTACGAAGAAGAACTGTGCGGACTGTGCTACGCAACGCCGCGAAGAAGCACGATCTGCATGAAAATCGTCCTTTTGCAGGGACACACCTGCAAGACAAATACCTTGCGGGGCTGGATCGCTCCGATGGCATTGCTGACAACAGAGTTCTACGCCCGGAAGCTGGGGTGCACGCAAATCGAAGTACAAGAGCCAGACTCAGGCGCCATCCCTTACTATCAAACGCTGGGATTTTATTTTGATACAACCGGTCGCCTTGTCTTTCCATTGGACGACCAATAAGATCGAATCAAGCATCCCGGCACGTGAGGTGTTTATGAAGCAGAAGAAGCAGAAAACCCAACCGGCACGGGTTTCCAAACCGGGTATCGAGGCACTCGGTTTGCCGGACAGAGTATCAGCCAGTCAGCGGCATTTTCTGAAAGTGGCCGCGACCTATGGCAAGGAAATGGAGCCCGATGGTTGGCTCGCCGGTGGTGGAACCTGAGTACCGCAAAAATGACCGCCTGTCAGGCGGTTTTTTTATGCCTGAGGATTAGAGCCTTCAGCAACATCCAGTGAAGGTTCGCCCTTAAAACTGTCCGACCAACGCCCTCTCCCCAGACTACCCTTCAAGTACCCGCAGGAAGCGGCCCCCGATTCAGCTCAAGGAACGACCATGTCCCTCTCCATCGTCCACAGCCGCGCCCAGATAGGCGTGGAAGCCCCCGCTGTCTCCGTCGAAGTCCATCTGGCCAACGGTCTGCCGTCGCTGACCATGGTCGGGCTGCCCGAGGCGGCGGTGAAGGAGAGCAAGGACCGGGTGCGCAGTGCGATCATCAATTCCGGGCTGCAGTTTCCGGCGCGGCGGATCACCTTGAATCTGGCGCCGGCGGATCTGCCCAAGGATGGCGGGCGCTTTGATCTCGCAATTGCCTTGGGGATTCTGTCGGCGAGTGTGCAGGTGCCGTGTCTGACGCTGGATGATGTGGAGTGCCTCGGCGAGTTGGCGTTGTCCGGCGCAGTGCGGCCGGTACGCGGGGTGTTGCCGGCGGCGCTTGCCGCGCGCAAGGCCGGACGGGCGCTGGTAGTGCCGCGCGCGAATGCCGAAGAGGCGTGCCTGGCGTCGGGGCTGAAGGTGTTTGCGGTGGATCATCTGCTCGAAGCGGTGGCGCATTTCAATGGTCATACGCCGGTTGAACCCTATGTATCCGATGGATTGATGCACGCGAGCAAGCCTTATCCCGACTTGAATGAAGTGCAAGGGCAAGTGGCGGCGAAACGAGCGTTACTGATTGCTGCTGCGGGGGCCCATAACTTGCTGTTCAGCGGGCCACCAGGGACGGGTAAGACATTGTTGGCGAGTCGCCTGCCTGGGCTGTTGCCGCCGCTGGCCGAAAGTGAAGCACTGGAGGTGGCGGCGATTCAGTCAGTCGCCAGTGGCGCGCCGCTGACCCATTGGCCGCAGCGTCCCTTCCGTCAACCGCACCATTCCGCCTCCGGACCGGCACTCGTTGGTGGCAGCTCGAAACCACAACCCGGCGAAATCACCCTCGCCCACCATGGTGTGCTGTTTCTCGATGAGTTGCCGGAGTTTGATCGCAAGGTTCTGGAGGTTTTACGGGAGCCTTTGGAGTCGGGATTCATCGTGATCGCCCGGGCCAAGGATCGCGTGCGTTTTCCCGCGCGCTTTCAACTGGTCGCAGCGATGAACCCCTGCCCCTGTGGATATCTGGGCGAGCCGAGCGGCAAGTGCTCGTGCACACCAGACATGGTGCAGCGCTATCGCAACAAGCTGTCGGGGCCGCTGCTGGACCGGATCGATTTGCACCTTACAGTGGCGCGGGAAGCCACGGCGCTGAATCCTGCGATTAAGCCCGGCGAGGACAGCGCCAGCGCTGCCGCATTGGTGGCCGAGGCGCGGGAGCGCCAGCAAAAGCGCCAAGGCTGTGCCAATGCGTTTCTCGATCTGCCGGGTTTGAAGCAGTACTGCAAGTTATCCACAGTCGATGAAGCCTGGTTGGAGTCGGCCTGCGAGCGCCTGACCTTGTCGCTGCGCTCGGCGCATCGCTTGCTCAAGGTCGCGCGCACGCTGGCCGATCTGGAACAAGTCGATGCAATCAGCCGCGAGCATCTGGCCGAAGCACTGCAATACCGCCCGGCGTCATCTTAATGCTCGGTCAAATCCACCAGCGGCGTCTGCCGCACTTCGGTGTCGCGTCCGGCCTGAATTTCGCTGACGCGTTTCAACGCGTTATCCACAGCGTTTTTGTCGGCCAACAGGCTGTAATTGATCTGGAACTGCTGGCTGGCTTTCGGCGCGATGGTCGGCACCAGGTTCAACGGCCGCTGATAGCGACGGTTGTAGGAAAAACTGGTCCCCGGCTCAAGCCCCGTGACGTAGCCCTGCCCCTGGGTATCGGTGTTTTTCCACAGGGAAAACACCGGCAGCTGTTGAGTGTTGAAGCCGACAGAAACCCCCAGGCTACCCGCCTTGTTATGCAGCACGGTCAGGGTCTGTCCCTTGGCGTCCGCATAGGGCACGACGTTGTAAACCGTTTCGTCGTAGTCCTTGGTCGGCGCGCGATACGTCTGCCAGTCGGCCAGTTCGCCCTTGGCCTTGTCGTTAAAGGGCGAGACCTGTTTGACCGGTGCCGCAAACCGCGCGCCTTGCTCAAGAAACGGCGTACTGAAGTTACTGTGATACAGCGCCTGATATTCTTTCGGATAGTCGCCATTGTTGGTCAGCGTATCGTTAAGCGCGAACGCGGTGCTGCCGGGCACCGTGACCAGTTCGGTCGCGACGGAGAAGTCGACCTTCTTGAACGCCTGCTCTTTCAATTCGCCACGCAGGCTGATGCCATACGGCGGCTTCTCATCGATGTGCAGGCTGACTTTACTCGCCGGAATGTTCGCGGCGCGACCGTGCAGGGTCAGCAGCTCACCGTTGTCCATACCCGGATGGCCAACCCATTCGTAACCGCAGCGGGTGACCATTTCGTTGAAGCCTTCCAGCCAGCCCAGACCACCACGGCCATTGAGTTCAATAAAGGCCGGATTGACCACTTCCTTGACCGGCGAATCCCAGCCCATGCGCACAGCGCCGACCGTTGCCTGCAAGACATTCATGCCGCGAGTCGGCACCACCGAGAGCTTCATCACGCCGTTATCGATATCAACAATGCTCACACCTTCCTGCCGACCGCCATGCAGGGTGCGCAGGGTCACGGAGAAGGCTTTGTCGGTTTTGATGCCCAGTTGCTCACTGGTAATGCTCCAGTTTTGCGCAGGCTTGTCGGTGTCGAGCAGGACGTAATCCCAAGCCATGGCTTGGGAAGCTGCCGCCATCGTGGCGAGGGCAATAGCGAGTTTGAGCGAATTCATGAGCGTGCCTTTTATTGGAGTTGTAGGTTTTTTATAGCGCTGATGAATCGTTTCAGCAAGCGTAAATAAACCAGATCCAGGCGGCTCTTTGGTGAGTGACGAATTAATCCCGAGCGAGGCGCGCGTTCTTCAGCTAGCCTCGTTCGGTTTTGGCCTATCGGCTGATTGACGGCGACATCATAATGACATTAAGGTCGCCAGCTAAATGCAGGAGCAAGGCACAGGCATTTGCGCCTGTCATTGCGCAACGGAACATATGGAGTATGGATGCGCGGGGCACTATTACGCAGCGGCAAGAGCGGGTCATTCACAGCATTGGGCGAAACAGGTCAACCGGTTTACCGGGCGGCTCTGCAATTGCGCGAAGCGATTCGCCGCAAGAATCCCGACCTGGTCGATCACCTGGCCATCCCTCAAAGCGACGAACTCGGCAACCAGATCGACTGGTACAGCGGCCTCGACGGCGATGTAATCCCGTGGAGCAGCGCGACCGAAGAAGAGCGCGCACCTGCTCGTCGGCAACTTGAAGCGCTGAAAACTGCGCTCGAAGAATTGAGCCAGCGTTTCCTCGGCACCGACTCGGACGAACCGCAGCAGGGCGACAAAGCCGTGTTCGGCAAGCTGCTCAAGCGCGTCATCCATTTCCCCGACGAAAACTTCGTCTACCTGGTGCAAGGCAAACCCGTGCTGACCTTTTGGGGTTTCGAGCACGCCGGCGCGGATCGCAATCGTGATCCGCTGCACTGCCTGTATCAGGTTCCCCCGGTTTTCACTTTGCCTGCGGAAACGCCAGCACCTGTCGCGGCACCGCTCGCGCCGGTGATTCCTGTCGTGACGCGTCCATGGTGGCGACGCTGGTGGTGGCTGTTACTGCTGCCGCTCCTGTTGTTGCTGTTGTGGCTGTTGCTCGGTCTGCGCGGCTGCGTACCGATTCCACTGGTGGCCGTCGACCTGCTGCCTGAAGGTGTGGTGCCCGTCGAACGGCAGGTAGAACCGCTGCCCGTCGGTACCGCGACCACGCTTAATGGCATCCCGGTTACCGGCACCGGCACCGGCGCCAACGTCGATACCGGCGCGGCGGTGATCGGTACACAAGGCGCAGAAGCACCGGCACTCGAAGGTGACGAAGCAGCTGCCGAAAACGCCGGCGTGACCCAGGACCCGACCGCCGAAACGCCTGCCAACGCTGCCGAAAACCCGACTGCACCGCCAGCCACGCCAGCGGCCGAGGCTGACAAGGCTGCCGCTGCCAAGGCCGGCCCGGCCCTGAGCATTCCGCCCAACGCGGCGGATGGCGCGGCCGATTTCCTCGATGGCCAATACCGCGCCGGCGCCGGCATTCAAGACCGCCGCACCGGCAAACCGTTACGCCTCGAATACCAGTTCAAGGACGGCAAGGGTGAAGTGACGGTGCATCAGGCCGATGGTTCGAAGTGCAGCGGCCCGGTCGCTGCCTCCATGAAGGGCGGCAGCCTCGCCATCGACAGTCAGGGCCAGGCCGTTTGCGGCGATGGCAGCACCTACGACATGCCCAAGGTCAACTGCCGCAAGGGAGCGACCACCGTCGCCGACTGCACTGGCGGTTATGGCAAAGATCAATTCCCAATGTCCATGCGGCAGATGGGCGAATAAGCACGGAATAACCCGAAATGTTGCCTGAAGTCACCCAGTTCGAAGACACCGTCACGCTCGTCAGCGACACCGGCATCCAGTTCATGGATTTCGCCCTGCGCCTGGATCCCCGCAAGGAGCCGGCGGGCGAGTTCGCTCCGATGATCAGCGGGCTGGTCTGCCGGCTGATGTACAACGAAGAGAAAGACTTCTACTTCTACGAGCCCGAACCGGAAAAGATCGAGAAGGCCAAACCGGCGTTCAGCCTCGACATGAAAAGCAGCCTCGACCTGCTCAACGGTGTCTGGCTGCCGATCCCGTTTTTCCGCTTCATGCCGCCGCACCGCTTCGATGAAGGTCCGAGCAACTGGTCGCGCATGCGCCTGGTCAAACTGGCCACGCCCGACATCGATGGCAACACGCATCGCCTGACGATGGCCTTCGACAGCCGCGTGATGCCCAAGCGTGACGGCACCGCTTACCTGGCGCCAAACGAAGAAGACATCAGCTCCGGCGTGTCTTTCAAACTGGCGACCAAGGCCAGCGAAACCCGCTGGTTCCTCGCTCAGCCGTGGGTCAATGAATGGCTGCTGGAATTGTTCAACGAGGGCAACAGCCATCGTTCGCGTGAAGAACTCGACATCGACATTCGCGCCAGCCATCACCTCGCGCATTACCTCAACGTGCTGAGCCTGCTGGGTAAGCCGTCAACGGCGATGCAGTCGACAGCGCGGCCGAAAGTCGACATTCCTGAACTCAAAGTCGTTGCCAATGACAGCAACGGTCAACCGATCCTGGTCGACCTGGTGCTCGACGTCGGCAACTCGCGCACCTGCGGCATCCTCATCGAAAACCACGGCCAGGCCGGCTCCGGGCTCAAGCACAATTACGTGCTGGAACTGCGCGATCTGATCACCCCTGAGCACACCTACAATCAGCCGTTCGAAAGCCGCGTCGAGTTCGCTCAGGCGAACTTCGGCAAGGACCATTGCTCGGTCAAAAGTGGTCGGCACGATGCGTTCCAGTGGGCGACGATCGCCCGTGTCGGTAACGAGGCCGGGCGTCTGGCCAGCCGTCGTCGCGGCACCGAAGGCTCGACGGGGCTGTCGAGTCCGAAACGTTATCTGTGGGACGAGAAGGCCTACGCGCCGGGCTGGCGTTTCAACTGCTCGTACGTCAAGACCGACAACGAGCCCTACGCTACCGCCGCACCGTTTTCGCACCTGATCAACGAAACCGGCGAGGCGCTCTACAGCCTCGACGAAGATGATCGTTTACCGGTGTTCATGCCGCGCTATTCGCGCAGCTCGCTGATGACCTTCATGCTCGCCGAAGTCCTGGCGCAGGCGCTGTCGCAGATCAACAGCCCGGCGCAACGTTCGCGTCAGGGCCACACGCGCTCACCGCGTCAGCTCAACAGCATCACCCTGACCGTGCCGCCGGGAATGCCCCAGGCGGAGCGCAGCATTCTCAACGAGCGCATGCTGCAAGCCATCGGCCTGGTGTGGAAAAGCCTCGGCTGGCACGCTGGCGAAGACGATCCGCACGAAAAAGAAGGCGCCAGCCCGCGCACGCCGATCCCGAGCATCCGCGTCGAATGGGACGAAGCGTCCTGCGGCCAGTTGGTCTACCTGTACACCGAGGTCAACGAGAACTTTGCCGGTCACCCGGAAGAGTTTTTCGACACCATTGCCCGGCCTGACAAGACCGACCGCGAACGCATCACGCTGGCGACCATCGATATCGGCGGCGGCACCACCGATCTGGTCATCACCGATTACCGCCTCGACCGCGCCGGCAATACCGGCAGCGGCAGCAACGTGCACATCGTTCCCGAGCAGCGTTTCCGCGACGGTTTCAAAGTGGCCGGCGATGACATTCTGCTCGACGTGATCCAGGACTTCATTCTGCCGAGTTTCGAAAAAGCCCTGCAGAACGCCGGTGTGAAGGCGCCGGACTCACTGATGTCGCGGTTGTGTGGCGATGAGTCGGTCAGCGCGCAGGACGTGATCCTGCGCCAGCAACTGAACCTGCAAGTGTTCTCGCCCCTCGGCCTGGCGCTGCTCAAGGCCTACGAGGCCTACGATCCGCAAGTCCCGCAGGAAGTCACGCCGCAGAGCTATCGACAGTTACTCGGCGACAACGCGATCAGCCAGACCGTGCTCGAATACGTCAACGCTGCCGTGCGCCGTGACGTTGGCGGGCAAAGCGATTTCGATCTGTACGCAGCGCAGATCAGCTTCGATCTGCAAAAGCTTCACGCCGCGTTCCTCAATGACCAGATCAACATCACCAAGATTCTCGGTGCACTGTGTGAAGTGGTCGCGCAGTACCCGTGCGACGTGCTGTTGCTGACTGGTCGGCCATCGCGCCTGCCGGGCATCCAGGCGTTTATCCGCAAAGTCTTGCCGCTGCCACCGGGGCGCATTCTGGCCCTGCAGAATTACCGCACCGGCGGCTGGTACCCGTTCCACAAGAACGGCCGCATCGACGATCCGAAAAGTACCGCTTCGGTCGGCGCCATGCTGTGCCTGCTGTGCGCCAACCACAGCGTGCCGAACTTCTACTTCCGCTCTTCGGCGCTGAAACCGTATTCGACGGTCAAGCATATCGGCGTGATCGACCTGAACAACGTGATCAAGGATGCCGACGTGCTGTACCGCGACATCCAGTCCGAAGACTACAAGATCAAGCTGCCGGAGATCGGCGTAGGCGATGACGCCGATACGCCGCAGCTGGAAATGCGCGGCGACCTGCGTCTCGGCTTCCGCCAATTGGCGGCTGATCGCTGGTCGGCCTCGCCGCTGTACACCTTGCGTTTCACCAAGAGCGGGCGAGAAAAGTTCTCCCGCGCAGTCGGTGAAAACGGTAGCGCACCGCTGCTCAAGGTGCGGTTCGAGGTGAAAACCGCCGACCAGTACACGAAAAAACAGGACCTGGTCAGCGACCGTCTCTCGGTGCGCGCCATTGAATCCAACAGCAACAACGTCAGCTTCAACCCGCGCAGCGACCTCGAGCTGGAACTCAACACCATGCTCGATGCCGGCCTGAGCGAGACCAAGTACTGGCTCGACAGTGGAAGTGTGAAACGCAAATGAACGACCTGACCCCCGAGCAACGCCAGCTCTCTGCCCAATGGGCTGCGGTTTATGAAGGTGCCGGTCAGGCACTGGACTGGATTGACCAGACGCGCGGCAACGCACCGCGTCTGGACAGCGAAGCCGACAACCTGAACATCCGCCTGCATCGTGCCCGCAACCTGGCTCACAGCCTCGGTCGCGTGGCCTGCACGCCGATGACCATCGGCTTTTTCGGTTTGTCCCAGGCCGGCAAGTCCTATCTGATTTCGGCGTTGGCGGCCGGTCAGAACGGCAAACTGGAAACCGATTACGGTGGCCAGCGCCTGGACTTCATTCGGCACATCAACCCGGTTGGTGGCGGCAAGGAAGCCACGGGCCTGGTGACGCGCTTCAGCCGTCGCGCTACGCCGAGCCAGGACCCGCAGTTCCCGGTGGAGCTGACGCTGTTCAAGGAAATCGAGCTGGCGAAGATTCTCGCCAACTCCTGGTTCAAGGACTTCGACCTTGAGCGGATTTCCTACGAGATCGACGAAGAACGTATCCAGCGCGTCCTTAAGCCGTTTGAAGGCCGCGAGAACGGGCCGCTGCAACCGGGTGTCAACGCCGACGATCTGGTGTCGCTGTGGGATTACCTGCGCGACAACTTCCGCAATTCGGTGAAAAAACTCGAACACCTGTACTGGCCGAAAGCGCTGCAACTGGCGCCACGCCTGAACTATCAGGAACGTGCCGAACTGTTCGCCATCCTCTGGGGCGAGCAACGCGAGCTGACCCGCGTGTATCAACAGCTGGCCGGCGCGCTGCACAAACTCGGCCTGCCCGAGACCGTGTTCGCCCCGCTGAAAGCCTTGGTGACGTTCGAGAACGACACCTACAGCCAGCGCGACAGCATCATGAACGTCGACATTCTCGAGCGTTTCGGCAGCCCGGCGGATTTGCCGGTCGACGTGCGCCCGCAAGTCGCCGGCCGCCTGCAAAACAGCCAGGGCATTCCGGTTGCGCAACTGGCGGCATTGACCGCCGAGATGACCTTCGGCCTGATCGAGCCACCGGCCGACGACATCGTCAATCAGGTCGACCTGCTCGACTTCCCCGGTTATCGCGGACGCAAGAAGCTTCACGAGATTGCCGATTCCAGCGACCCGGAATCGGCGACCAAGGACAACTCGGTCTCGCAATTGATCCTGCGCGGCAAGGTCGCTTACCTGTTCGAACGCTACACCGACAATCAGGAAATGAACGCGCTGGTGGTCTGCACCGGCTCGACCAAACAGAGTGACGTCAACGACGTCGGCCCGGTGCTGACGCGCTGGATCGAAAAAACCCAGGGCGCCGATGCCGCCGAGCGCAGCAAACGCGCGAACGGACTGATCTGGGCACTGACCATGCTCGACCTGCGGGTGACCAACTCGCTGAGCCTGACCGCCGATCAATACGACGAAAGCTGGAACGGCATGGTCAAGCTGACCATGCTCGAACGTTTCGGCAGCCTCAGCTGGATGAACGACTGGGCTGGCACGCCGTTCCAGAACACCTTCCTGGTGCGCAAGCCGCGGATGGACGCGGCGTTCATCATGCAGGACGCCAGTGGCGCCGAAACCGGCCTCAACAGTAATTATCAAAGCCGCGTCGAAGCGTTGGGCAGCAGCTTCGCCAGCAACGCACTGGTGTGCAAACACGTCGCCAATCCGGCCGAAGCCTGGACGGAAATGCTGAAAGATGATGACGGTGGTATCAGTTATTTCAGCAGCAGTTTCACCAAAGTGGCCAATATTGAATTCAAGCTGCAACGCATCCGCGAGCAGCTCGACCAATGCCTTGACGGCCTGACCACCCATGGCCTCAGCACTTGGTATCACGCCGACGGTGACGGTGCGGCCGCCGCCAAGAAAGCCCAGGCGCAGATGATTCTGTCCGGTCTGGGCCGACGCCCGGCGGTGCTTGGCGAGTTGATCGATCAGCTCGACATGCGCAGCGAAGAAGTGCGCGACCTATACCTCAGCGGCGTCTACGAAACCGATGACGAACCGGCCGCCAGCGATGAACCGGTCAGCACGCCACCAAGCCAGAGCCTGTACGGCAACGACGCCGGTTTCGATTTCGACTTCGGTGGCGACCTCGGTCAGGACAGCGCCCCCGTCAGCAGCAAAACCGGCGGCGCGGCGCCGGAACTGCAAAGCAATGAACACCGCTTCGCCAAAGCGGCCTTCAAAGCCTGGATCGCCCACCTGCGCGAACTGACCACCCGACAAAGCCTGCTCAACCTGCTCGGTCTGGAAAAAGCCTTGCTCGAAGCGGTGGTCGATGAATTGATCACCGCCGGCTACCGCCATGACTTGCCCGGCCAACTCAGCCGCGCTGTACTCAAGCGTGCACAAAGCGGCGCCCGTCGCGATCAACTGGTCGAACGCCAAGTGCTGGAAGTGCAACGCGTGCTGCGCGATTTCGTCTCCTGGTTCGGCTATATCCAGAAGCCGGTGAGCGAACGCCCGAACAGCCGGGCCGGTGCCAAGGCGCCACTGTTTTCCTTCTATGCCGACATCGGTCCGGGACAGGTTCCGGTGTTGCCGGCGCAACCGTCGAACCAGGCGCAGCTGTTTTTGGGCGACTGGCTCTCGGGCCTGGCCTACATCACCCTGGACAATGCCGGCCATGGTGCCGGTCGCGAAATCACCCCTGAACAGAACGAACGCCTGGGCCAAGTGCTCACCGCCTTCGCAGCGAGATAAGCAATGCCAATTCGTGTCGACCTGCTCGCGTTAGAGCCCAATGTGCCTGGCCGGGCCTGCCTTACCGTCAAGAAATGGCAGGGGGCGGAGGAACAGCTGGAATTTTCCATCCAGCGTAACCAGGACAGTTTCTATCTTCAGGAAGGACAAGTCTGGAGCAACAACCCGTTCTGGTTTCAGGTGTCGCGTTTCGACGTTGCCGCCAGCGGTGAAGCGCTGGAAGCCCAGGTTGGCCCGGAAGTTGTCGACCCGTTGCTGGAAGGCGGTGCCAGTTCGCAATTTCGCATCGAATTGCGCGAGCAGGGCCCGGGGCAAAGCGACGTCGGCGTAGTCCGCCCGGGTGTCGGCTTGCTGCCGTCCACGGCCGGCGGTGAGACCCGCTCGACTTACGGCGCAGCACAACTGACTGCGCCGAGTGCGCCCGAGCCGGAAATCCCCGAGTTGCCAGAGCTGGTGCTGCCTGAGATCGAGGCGCCGGTCGAACCTGAGCCGATCATCCCTGAGCCCGTCTACACCCCGCCACCGGCGCCGGTGAAGAAGAGCAACAAAGGTCTGATCGGTCTGCTCATCGTGGTGTTGCTGCTGATCGCTGCAGCCGTGGTTTTCTGGCTGATGAAGCGCGCTCCGGAGCCTGCCGCTCCGGCTGTCGCCGCGACAGCGCCGGCGAGTGCCGATGCTTGCACGCTGGAAAGCATGAACAGCCTGCCCGAGTTGACGTTCGTCCAGACCTGCATCAAGGCGGCTCCCGACAGCGCCAAACTGCTGGAGATCATCAACGAGGCCAAGGCCGGTAAACATTGCGGCATCGCCCAGCGCCTGTACGCCAACCGCGCCCAGGCCGGTGATGCACTGATCGCCAACGCCTATGCCCATGAATACGATCCGAAATACCTGAAAGCCAGCGATTGCTTCCCGGCAGCGGACAACGCCACCGCTGCTTACTGGTACGAAACGATCCTGACGCAAGACCCGAATAATGCCGAAGCCAAGCAGCGTTTCGAGGAGTTGCAGAAGTGATGCGCACCTCCATGAATCGCTTCCTGCTCAGCGGTGCCGCGCTGCTCGCACTGTGCATCAGCCCGCTGGCAATGGCCGATGAAAAACCGCTGATCCAGGCCGGCAAAAAGACTTTGTTCCAGCGCGTGCTGACCACCCCGGGCTGCAAGATCAGCCCGACGGCGGGTGGCGCGGCCGGCGACGAGCAACCGGTGTTCAGCCGTTTCTATGTCTACGAGCGCGCCCAGGCGAGTAACGCCGAGTGGCTGAAAGTCGGCCCCGACAGTTACGGCAAAACCATCGGCTGGCTGCCCGCCAGTTGCACCACTGACTGGAAAATGCAGCTGACGCTGGCGTTCACCAACCCGGCCAACCGCGACCGCCTGCTGTTTTTCAAAGAGCGCGCCACGGTCGAAGGCATCCTCGATGCGCCGGATCCGGTGAGCAAAGTCGCTCCGCTGCGAGCCACCCTGAAGAAAGGCAAGCAAGCACCCGGCGTACTTGCCGAAGAACCTGAATACTTCGTCGACCTGCAAAAGCAGTTCTACCTGCTGCCCGTGCTCAGCGGCGAAGAAGTCATGACCGAAGCGGGCTTCCGCACGCGCCTGCTCAATGTCGCCTCGGTCAGCAAAGCCGAGGCAAAAGACACCAAAGGTGCGGCTGCTGGCAGCACGGCCGGCGGCAAGGAAGCCGAAGACAAGGCCACCAGCCAACTGAAAGAATTCAGTGCGGCGGTGGTGTTTGTCATCGACTCGACGATTTCGATGGACCCGTACATCGACCGCACCCGTGAGGCGATCCGCAAGGTCTATCAGCAGATCGAATCGCAGAACCTCGGCAAACAGGTCAAGTTCGGTCTGGTCGCATTCCGTTCCAGCACTGATGCGGTGCCGGGCCTGGAATACACCACGAAGATGTACGCCGACCCGACCAAAGTGAAAGACAGCGCGGACTTCCTCGCCAAAGTCGCCGACCTCAAGCAGGCCAAGGTCTCCAGCAGCAGCTTCGACGAAGATGCCTACGCCGGCGTCATGCACAGTATCGACAAGGTCGACTGGAGCCAGTTCGGCGCGCGTTACGTGGTGCTGATCACCGATGCTGGCGCCATCGAAGGCGACGACAAACTGTCGAAAACCGGTTTGAGCGCTGCGCAGGTGCGTCTTGAAGCAGGCAATCCGGGCGTGGCGATTTACACCCTGCACCTGAAGACGCCGGCAGGAATTAAAGACCACGCCAAGGCCGAGGCGCAGTACCAGAACCTGTCGACTTACCCGGGCACCAACACTTCGCTGTACTACCCGGTCAACGCTGGCGACATCCAGGAGTTCGGACGCAAGGTCGACACCCTGGCCGCGGCCATCACCTCACAGGTGAAAGCCGCCTACATGGGCGAAGACGCCATCGGCAGCGCGGCGAATGCCAAACAGGATCCCGCCGAGAAGAAGATGCTCGACGATGCGGCGCTGATCGGCCACGCCATGCAACTGGCGTATCTGGGCGAGAAGACCAACAGCAAGGCCCCGCCGGTGTTCAAGGCGTGGATCACCGACCGTGACCTGATCAAACAGAACATCCCGACCACCGACGTACGCGTGTTGTTGACCAAATCCCAGCTCAGCGACTTGAGCGATGTGATGAAGCAGATACTCGATGCGGCCAACGAAGGCCTGATTTCGCCGACGGAAATGTTCGAGCGCCTGCGCTCGGTCGCCGCGACCATGGGCGCCGACCCTAATCAGCTCAAGCAGAACGGTAACGCCAAACTGGCGGACATGGGCGTGCTCGGTGAGTACCTCGAAGACCTGCCCTACCAGAGCGAAGTGTTGAACCTCGACGAAGAGACCTGGAAGAGCTGGGACGGTCTGGCGCAAGAGAAATTCATCCGCACGCTCAACACCAAACTGCGCCACTACCAGCGCTACAACGCTGACGTCGACCGTTGGGTGGCATTGGCCAAGGACAGCGATGCGCGGGACAACGTTTACCCCGTGCCTCTGGAAATGATGCCTTAACGAGACGCTGATGCTCGATATCAAAAACCTGCTGGTGCGCCGCGGTGAGGGCGCACTGGCGCATCACGTGCGCCTGCCGCAATTGCATGTCGGTGGCGGGGAAATCCTCGCTATTACTGGCGAGAGCGGCAGCGGCAAAAGCACGCTGCTCGAAGCCATCGGCCTGTTACTGGCGCCGGTCGAGCTCGAACGCTTTCGCCTCGGCCCGCCGGCCTCGGCAACGCGACCGGCGCAGGACATTGCCCAACTGCTGGCCAGCGATGACCAAGCGAGTCTGGCGGCGGTGCGCTCGCGGGATTTGGGTTTCATTTTGCAAAGTGGCGGGCTGCTGCCGTTTCTCAGTGTGCGCGACAACATCAGCCTGCCACGACGCTTGCTCGGGATGCCGGCGCACAGCGCTCACGTCGATCACGCGGTCGAGGTGCTGCGCCTGCAAGGCTTGCTGGATAAGAAGCCGCAAGCCTTGTCGATCGGCGAGCGTCAGCGGGTCGCCTGTGTGCGGGCAATTGCCCATGAACCGCTGCTGCTGTTGGCCGACGAGCCTACTGCGGCTCTCGACCCGCACAGCGCGCGACGTTTGTTCGAATTGTTGCTGAGTCTGGTATCGAGCATGGGCCTGAGCGCGCTGGTGGTCTCGCATGACTGGGCCTTGCTCAAGGATTTCGGCTTGCCACGACTCGGCGCCATCAGCCGTCAGGGAGAAACACTGTTTGAACCGATGGACTGAGCGCCTGCGCCTGCTGATCACGCTGGCTGTGCAAGACCTCTGGCACGACCGCAAGGTGTCGCTGTGCATTGCCGCCTCTCTGGTGGCGGTGATCGCGCCGTTGCTGTTGTTGTTCGGGCTCAAGCACGGCGTGGTCAGCCAGTTGCAGGATGAACTGCTGCGCGACCCACGCAATCTTGAAGTGAAGATGCTTAGCAACGGCAACTACGACAGTGCCTGGATCGAGCGTCTGCGCCAGCGCCCGGAAACGGCTTTTGCCCTCGGTCAGACCCGCTCGCTGAATACTCAGGCGGACTTGTTTGTCGGCCTGCAAAAGTTTGTCGAAGGCGCGGAAATCATCGCCACTGAACCTGGCGACCCGCAGCTGAATCTGCCGCAACTCAACCCGGTCGGCAATCAAGTGATCCTCAGCGCCCGCGCCGCGCAACGCTTGCAGGCCAAGGCCGGCGACCGCGTGCAACTGCGCGTGCTGCGCCGACTGGAAGGCGCCAATGAGCGCGGCGAAATCACCTTGAGCGTCATCGCTGTACTGGACGGCGCACGCTTCGGTCGCGCCGCCGGGTTTGTCGCACCGCCGCTGCTGCTGGACCTCGAACGTTTTCGCGACGGCTATCAGGTCGCGGCGTTCGGCATCGCCACCGGCAAGCCGCAAGGCAATCTGCAACCGCTGTATGCCCGAGCCCGCGTGTATGCGCGTGACATCGATCAGGTCGCGCCGCTGGAACGCTGGCTCAACGAACAACACATCGAAACCTCGAGCCGACTGGCCGACATCGACAACGTCAAAGCCATCAATCATGTGCTCGGGTTGATCTTCGGCGTGATTGCCCTGGCGGCGCTGATCGGCTGCGTGGCGTCGATGGTCGGGGCGTTTCTGGCCAACATCGACCGCAAGCGCAAAAGCCTCGCGGTACTGCGCCTGCTGGGTTTCCAGCGCGCGGCCGTCGGCGGTTTCGTGATTGTCCAGGCGCTGCTGCTGAGCCTTGCCGGTTACCTCGGCGGGCTGGCTTTTTATGCGGTCGGTAGCCATTTGTTCGACTACTTGCTCGGCAGCAGCCAGGCCACCGGCACGTTCGTTTGTCACATCACTTTCTGGCATGGCCTTGCCGCCCTGCTCCTGACCTTTCTGGTCGCTGCACTGGTGGCCATGATCGGCGCCGTGCGAGCCATCAGCATCCAACCTGCGGAGAGTCTGCGTGAGCTATAAACGTTTTGGCTGGCTGTTGCCCCTGAGCCTGGGCTACCTGCTCGACGCCTCGGCGGCGGGCTGGGAAGAGAAATATTACAACCCGCTGCCCGAGGCCAGTGACGTGGTTCTGCCGATGCCTTGCGAAGGCTCGATGGTGTTTCGCAAGGTGTTCATTCCGGTCGCCGGCCCGCTGGATGACTATCCGATCAACATCGGCCAGGATGGCGCGGAATACGGTTACGTCGAACAGACTCGCCCGACCTTCATCGCCGGCAGCTTTACCGGCGGCAAGAGCGACAAATCCCGTTACTACCTGATGGCCAAGTACGAGATGAGTCAGCTGCAATACGCCGCGCTGACCGATGACACCTGCCCGACCGCCGCGACCAAAATGCGCCTGCCGCAAGTTGCCGTGAGCTGGGTGCAGGCCATCGACGCCGCTGACAAATACAACCTGTGGCTGCGCAAGAACGCCGCCGACAAGTTGCCGAAAGAAGACGGCGCGCTGGGTTTCCTGCGCCTGCCGACCGAGGTCGAGTGGGAGTTCGCCGCACGTGGCGGGCTGGAAGTCGGTGCGGCGGAGTTTCGCGACACACGCTATCCGATGCCCGATGGCATCAACGCCTACGAGTGGTTCGCCGGGGCGCAATCGTCGAACGGCAAGCTGCAACTGACCGGTCTGCAAAAACCCAACCCCTTGGGCCTGCATGACATGCTCGGCAACGTCGACGAAATGATGTTCGAGCCGTTTCGCCTGAACAAACTCGATCGTCAGCACGGCCAGGCCGGCGGTTATGTCGTGCGCGGCGGCAATTACCTGACCGCCCAGGCTGACCTGCGCACCGCGTTGCGCAAGGAAGAGCCGTATTACAACGCCGACGGCCAGGTGAAAAACAAGACCACCGGCCTGCGCCTGGTCATGGTCTCTCCGACCCTGACCTCGCGTGAGCGCGTCGCCAGTATCGAAAGCAGCTGGAAGAAACTCGGTACCGGCAGCAAAGAAACCGAATCGGCCGATAAAGGCGCGGTGCAGTCCCTCAATACGCTGGCCTCGGGCGTCGAAGACAAAGCCCTCAAGGAAAAACTCCAGGCCCTGGAAAACCAACTGCGCGCGAGTAATCAGCAGCAGGAAGAAACCCGCGATCAGGCGATTCGCGCCAGCCTCAACCTCGGCGCATTCCTTTGCACCAAGATGCTCGACGACGGCCAGTACGTGGATTTCCTGCAGAAAAACTACAAGCTCAACTGCGAGTCCGCCGACAAGGACGCCAGTTGCGACATGCGCAAAGCCAAGCTCGAGGAGCAGAAGGATCGCCTGCACAAACTCAGCCGTTACTACGCCAGCAGCCTGGTGGAATCGGCGACGTTGTATGGCCAGCCGTTGCTTGAAGCACAGGTGCCGGTGATGGAAGAAATCATCACCCGCAACAAACAGCTGCAAGATCTCAAACCGTACTTGCGCACGCACTGGGCGAATCAGAAGACCTTCCTGCAAAAGCAGAAGATCGACACCGACGCCTGGCTCAACAGCTGCAAAACCGTATCCCAATAACAACGCACTACAACACTGTCATCAAGGAGCTTCACCATGTCGCGCAGCCTCTGGACTCGCTTCAAGCTACAAATCGCTTTCGTACTCACCGGCAGCCTGCTGCTGACCGGTTGCGCCAATACCGGCAGTTCGATGCTCGGCGGCAGCGATGGCACCGACCCACGCCTGACCCAGGGCAGTGACGCGCAGTTCTTCAGCAAATCCGGTTATCAGGCCTGCGCCGTCGGTGCCGGCGTCGGTATCCTCGGTTGCGCGCTGTCCAACAGCAGCAACAAGGCTGTTTGCGCGATCGCCGCCGGTATCACCGCGTGTGGCGTGGCCATGGGCGCCAACTACTATCTGGATCAGCGTCGCAGCGAATACTCCGACACCACCACCCGTCTGGCGAAGATGAACAGCGATGTCGAGCAAGACACGCAAAACGTGGTGGCCCGTACCGCGACCGCGCAACAAGTGATCAACGACGATCAGGCACGCATCGCCCAGATCAAAAAGGACATCGCCAGCAAGAAGGTCGACAAGACCAAGGCGCAGGCGCAAATCGCCGAAATCGACCAGAACATCGCCCGCCTGCGTAAAGACCTCGGCAACATGCGCACCAAGGTCACCGAGTACACCAAGGTGGCCGACGCCGAACGCGCGCAAGGCGCCAGCGCCGAGATCAAGCAGGTCGACGTGAACATTCTGAAGATGAACGAGAAAGTCGCCGCCCTGCAAAAGGAAGTCGACGGTCTTTACAGCCAGCGCTCCGCGATCACTCTGGGTTAAGCACATGACGCTAAAACAGCTGGCGGTCCTCACCGCCATCCTGGCCTTGAGCGGTTGCGCGACCAAGCCTGGCGAATGCGATTCGACCAATCGCGACAGCAGCATGCTGACCAAGATGAACTGTGACTACTCCGGTGGCTACAGCGATCAGGTCAAGCAGAAGGAGCAGGCACTGACCGAATCGCGTCTGCAAAACGCGATGTTCCGCCAGGTCTACGAGAACATTCAGGCCCAGCAACTGAGCACCAGAACCGATCTGGCCAGTCAGCAGAAATCCCAGGCTGAGTTGAACCAGTCGCTGGGCAATCTGCTGACCTCGCTCAAGGGCCGGCGCGGTAATGAAGGCTCGGTGCAGAAGCAGATTGCCGATCTGGAGCAGCAGCTCAAGGCCTCGCAGGCAGCCCCTACCGCCAAGGCTTCACCGGCGACTCTGGCGGCCAAGCAGGAACAGCTGAAAACGCTGCAGAAGAAGGTCAATCAACTGCAGTTCAGTCTCGGTTACGAAGAGTAACTTTTCACCCCGCAGGCCTCCCGTCGGAGGCCTGCAGCTTTTTCAGGAATCGTCGTCATGCAGCGGGTCATCAGGGATGCGCACGCCACACCGGAGGGGATGAGTGCGCTGCAGGCCAAAGTCGCCCTCATTCAAAAACACTTTCCGCCGACCAGCGCGAGCCTGTTCGCCATCCCCCGGATGGGCAGCGGCGATGTGCTGGAATGGTGGACCGAACTGGGTGGCCAGCCGACGCCCTATGCCGAACTCAATGAGGACGCGCAACGACGCTTGCTGCAAACCTATGAGGTGCGCCAGACCTCCCTCGAACAATTGGCCGATGAATTGCAAAAACGCGGGCAGCCGACGGTAGCGGATGACTTGCGCAGCCTGCTCGGCAGCCCTGAGCTGGACAAGCTTTACAGCCTCAATGGTGAGCCGCTGGTGGTGCGCTGGAACCAGCGACCGCCGCGACCGATCGTGCCGCCGGTCGTACCGCCAGTGCCATTGGCGCCGGTGGTGCCGCCTTCGCGCCGTGGCTGGTGGATCGCCGCTGCCTTGCTGGCGCTGCTGTTGTTGCTGCTGGCGCTGTGGCTCTGGTGGTTTCTGCACCGTGAACCTGTTGTCGTTGCAGTTCCCCCCGCAGCAGCGGTCGTGGCGCCTGTGGAACAACCGGTCGAGCCGGTGCCCGAGCCTGTGGTCGAACCGCAACCGGTTCCAGAACCAGAGCCGGAACCCGAGCCGGCCCCGGAACCCGTCCCGCCGCCAAAACCGGTGGTCGTTGCCCCGCCGCCGCCACCGACACTGGACAACTTCGCCTGCCGTAAAAAAGCCCCGAATGCGGTGATCCCGCAATTCGTCGTGGTGCTCGATACATCAGGGTCGATGGAACTCAACACCAAAGCGGTGAAAGCCGACGAAGAATGGTTCTTTGGCAACAGTCTCAACCAGTACATGGACCCCAATCGTGCCATGCGAATCTTCGAGAAACCGAGCCGCATGAACGTCGCCCAGGATTCGCTGGCCGGCATGATCAACGCGCTGGACCCGAAGATCGACACGCGCCTGATCACTTTCGCTGGTTGCGAAAGCACACCTGACCAAGGGGTGTTCAAGTTTGCCGATCGTTCACGCCTGATCAACGGGATCCGTGGCCTGGTACCCAACGATGGCACGCCGTTGGCCGATAGCCTGGCGAAAGCGGCGAGCACCGTGGACGGGCGTAACAATGACGCGGTGATCGTGATGTTCATCGACGGCGAGGACGGTTGCCAGAAGGACGTCTGCGCGGTATCCCGACGCATTGCCCAGGAGCAACCGCGGTTGCGGGTCAATGTGGTGAGCATCGGCGCCGGTGGACCTTCACAGTGCATCGCGAAAAATACCGGAGGCCGGGTTTACGCAAGCACCAACGCGGCCGAACTGGCCAAACAGTTGAAGCTGGCGAGCAAGGAAGTCTCCAGCAACGCCAAATGTAACTGACACACACCGGCTCCTCGTCACCGCGTAATCCCCCTGTAGGAGCTGCGGCACGCTGCGATCTTCTGATCTTGTTTTGCAGAATCAAAAGATCGCAGCCTCGTTTCACTCGACAGCTCCTACAAGAGGCATCAGCGGAAGCGGTCGACCTCAGAGCGCAGGTCTGCTGCGAGTTTCTCCAGCTCTTTGGCGGTGACGGCGAGGTTTGACACCACTTCGCGCTGTTCACTGTTGGCCAGCGCAATGCTCTGCAGGTTGCTGCTGAGCAATGTCGCGGTGCTGCTCTGCTCCTGAGTCGCCGTGGTGATCGCGGCAAACTGCTGACCCGCCGAACGGCTCTGCTCGTCGATTCGTGCCAGCGCCGAGGCGACATTGGCGTTACGCGACAAACCTTCCTGCATCAACACATTGCCCTGCTCCATGGTGCTGATCGCGTTGCCGGTTTCCTGCTGGATGCTGTGAATCATGCTGGAAATCTCATCGGTCGCCTGACGAGTGCGCGAGGCCAGGCTGCGCACTTCATCCGCCACCACGGCAAAGCCACGCCCTTGCTCACCGGCACGCGCCGCTTCAATCGCAGCGTTGAGCGCCAACAGATTGGTCTGCTCGGCAATCGAGGTGATCACCCCGACAATGCCGCCGATTTCCTGCGAGCGCTGGCCGAGTGTGTTGATTACTGTGGCGGTGCTGTTCAGCGCGCCGGCGATTTGCTCCAGCGACGACGAAGCCTCTTCCATGGAGCTGCGACCAATCTGCGTCTGCTGGGCGTTTTCCTGCGCCAGACGCTGGGTCGCGCCCATGTTGTCGGCAATATTCAGCGAGGTCGCGCTGAACTCTTCCACCGCGCCGGCCATGCTGGTGATTTCGCCGGACTGCTGCTCCATGCCTTCGTACGCGCCGCCGGACAGGCCAGACAAGGCTTGCGCACGGCTGTTGACCTCTTCCGAAGAACGGCGGATGTGCTCGACCATAGTCGACAACGCTTGGCTCATCTGGTTGAACGCGCGGGACAGCTGACCGATTTCGTCGTTGCTCGATACGCTCAGGCGCACGCTCAGATCGCCGGCGCCCAAAGCTTCGGCCTGACGCACCAGGTCACCCAGTGGCGCCAGTTTGCTACGCAGCAACCAGACCACGGAACCGACCGCCAACAGCATCGCCAGCAGGCTGCCAATGGCCAATTGCGTACCGACGCTCCAGGTCACCGCGCGGATTTCGGCTTTCGGCATGCTTGCCACAACCGACCACGGCCCGCCATCGAACGGCACCGCTACGCTGTAGAAATCTTCGGACTTGTCGCCCCAGAACTGACCTTTGCCCGGCGATTTCGCCAGATCCTTGATCACTGGAATCGCTTGATCCAACGCCTGCACACCCGCCGGAGCAACCAGCCATTTGCTCTGCTCATCGAGCAGCGCCAGCGAGCCGGTCTGGCCAATGCGGAAGCGCTTGAGGTTGTCGAACTGGGCATTCTGCGCGTCGGTGTAATCGAAACCGACAAACAACACCGCAATCACCTTGCCGCTGCCGTCGCGCACTGGCGTGTACTGAGTCATGTAGGAACGATCGAACAGCAACGCACGGCCAACATAGCTCTGCCCCGCCATCAACTTCGCGTACGCCGGGTGAGCATGGTCAAGCAAGGTGCCGATGGCGCGGGTGCCATCCTGCTTGGTCAGCGAGGTGCTGACCCGCACAAAGTCTTCGCCACTGCGCACGAACAGCGTGGCGACGCCAGCCGTCATCTGCTTGAACTCGTCGACTTCCTTGAAGTTGTTGTTCAGCACTTCGCTGCCCAGATGCAGGCCCGGGGTTTGCGTGCCAGCGACCGTCACCGGCTCATCGGCGTGAATGCTCAGGCCGGCGCTGAAGCGCTTTTCGAACAACCCGCTCAGACGCTGGGTGCTTTCACGCAGCGTGCCGTGAAAGGTGCTCAGTTGGTCGGCCAGCAGCCGCGCCTCACTGGCCAGATGTTCTTCACGGGTGGCGAGGTTGGCCGAATCCAGCGAACGCAGGGCGAACACAGTACTGCCACTGATGACGATTGCCAGTATCACAGCGAGCGCGAGGCCCAGCTGCGAGGCGATCCGAGCGCGAGGTTGAGACATGCACAGCTCCTGGCCGAGCCACGGGATCCTCCTTGATCTCGACTCGGATAATTTTCTAATAGTTGGGGGTGAATCGTGGATACCGGCACGACGGTTCCACTTGCTCATAGTCGGCGGTAAAACCGAATACTTGAGCGCATTGCGAGGGTATGGCGCAAGGCCGCCATTGTGGCGGCTCGAACGTTTCAGCTCAAGCGTGCAACGTCCGGCAGCTCCATGGCGCGGACTTCGCCCTGCAGGAAGTCGCTGAGGCGGCGCAAACGTTCACCTCCCGGACGGGTCTTCGGCCACACCAGGTAATAATTCAATCCACTGGCGACCGCAGTCGGCCATGGCAGGCTCAGCCGTCCTTGCGCGACATCTTCGGCAACCATCAACAGATCGCCCATCGACACACCGTAACCGCGCGCCGCCGCGATCATGCCCAATTCCAGCGTGTCGAACACTTGCCCGCCCTTGAGCGAGACCTGATCGGACAAGCCCATGTGCTCCAGCCAACTGCGCCAGTCACGACGGTCGGGCGTCGGGTGGAGCAACTCGGTGGAGGCCAGCCGAGACAAATCCCACGGTTGATCATTCAGCAGGTTCGGTGCGCCGACCGGGATCAGTTCTTCCGGAAACAACAGACTCGCTTCCCAGTCCGGGGGGAAATGGCCATCGCTCAGCAGCACCGCGCAGTCGAACGGCTCATCGTTGAAATCCACCGAATCCACATCCATCCACGCGCTGGTCAGTTGCACTTCGTTGCCCGGCTGCAAGTGACGGAAGCGGCTGAGCCGCGCCAACAGCCAACGCATGGTCAGGGTCGACGGGGCTTTCATGCGCAAAATGTCGTCTTCGGCACGCAAGGTGTTGCAGGCCCGCTCCAGTGCACCGAAGCCTTCGCGGATGCCTGGCAACAGTAACCGCGCGGCTTCAGTCAATTGCAGATTGCGCCCGCTGCGATGAAACAGCCGGCAGGCAAAGTGATCTTCGAGCGTACGAATATGCCGGCTCACCGCACTCTGGGTGATCGACAGCTCCTCGGCAGCCCGGGTGAACGAGCTGTGTCGCGCCGCCGCTTCAAATGCGCGCAGGGCATACAAGGGAGGAAGACGACGAGACATACAGAAAGCTCCTATAGCGGGATGCAGCCAGCCTGACTGAATTTGCTCATGATGAGTTTTAATCATGCCACCCATCCTTTTTATCCCTTTGTGCAAAGCCTGCCAAGCGCCGAGAATCGACGGTCTCCTGTTCCCTCCGAAATCGAGTGGTGATGACCATGCAGCATCCTGTGCGTACCGAACTCTGGGCCATTCTGCGGCTGGCAGGGCCGTTGATTGCTTCCCAGTTGGCGCACATGCTGATGGTGCTGACTGACACCCTGATGATGGCGCGCCTCAGTCCGGAAGCGTTGGCTGGCGGCGGACTGGGTGCGGCGACTTATTCGTTCGTGTCGATTTTCTGCATCGGCGTGATTGCGGCGGTCGGCACGCTGGTGGCGATTCGCAAGGGTGCCGGCGACATTATTGGTGCAGCGCGGCTGACCCAAGCCGGTTTGTGGCTGGCGTGGCTGATGGCGCTGGGCGCCGGTCTACTGCTGTGGAACCTGAAACCGGTGTTGCTGCTGTTCGGCCAGACCGAAACCAACGTCAACGCCGCCGGGCAGTTCCTGATCGCCCTGCCCTTTGCCTTGCCCGGCTACCTGAGTTTCATGGCTTTGCGCGGTTTCACCAGTGCGATCGGTCGGGCGACACCGGTGATGGTCATCAGCCTCGCCGGCACGGTGGCCAACTTCCTGCTCAATTACGCGTTGATCACCGGCATGTTCGGCTTGCCGAAGATGGGGCTGATGGGCATCGGTCTGGTCACGGCGATTGTCGCCAACTGCATGGCGCTGGCGTTGGCCTGGCATATCCGTCGGCATCCGGCCTATGACGCTTATCCGCTGCGCGCAGGCTTGTCACGGCCCAACCGGCAATATCTCAAAGAATTGTGGCGTCTCGGCCTGCCAATCGGCGGCACCTACGCGGTGGAAGTCGGTTTGTTTGCCTTCGCGGCGTTGTGCATGGGCACCATGGGCAGCACGCAGTTGGGCGCGCACCAGATCGCCCTGCAGATTGTCTCGGTGGCGTTCATGGTGCCGGCGGGCATGTCGTATGCGATCACCATGCGCATCGGCCAGCATTACGGCGCCGGGCAACTGCTGGATGCGCGGATGTCGGGCCGCGTCGGAATTGTTTTTGGCGCGGTGGTGATGCTCGGGTTTGCCATGGTGTTCTGGTTGTTGCCCAACCAGTTGGTCGGGTTGTTTCTCGACCATGACAATCCGGCGTTTGCCGAGGTCATTCGTCTGGCGGTGAGCCTGCTGGCGGTGGCGGCGTGGTTTGAGTTGTTCGATGGCACACAGACGATTGCCATGGGCTGCATTCGTGGACTGAAGGATGCGAAAACCACATTTCTGGTCGGGCTCGGTTGCTATTGGCTGATTGGCGCACCGGCGGCGTGGTGGATGGCGTTCCACTTGAACTGGGGGCCGACGGGCGTCTGGTGGGGATTGGCGCTGGGCCTGGCGTGTGCGGCGGTGAGCCTGACGCTGGCGTTTGAATGGAAGATGAAGCGGATGATTCGGCTGGAGCCTGTGTCACAGAGGTTCGAGGCTGTTCGTGCGGATTAAGATCAAAAGATCGCAGCCTTCGGCAGCTCCTACATGAATCGGTGTAGGAGTTGCCGCAGGCTGCGATCTTTTAAACGGCCTCCACAGAAACCTGTTGGCTTGAGCCAAACGTCAGGTATTCAACCAACTCCGCCAACGGCAACGGCCGGCTGATCAGATAGCCCTGCACCTGATCGCAGCCAAACCCGCGCAGCAACTCCAGTTGCTCCGGCGTCTCGACCCCTTCCGCCACCACTTCCAGATGCAGGTTGTGCGCAAGATTGATCATCGCGTGCACCAGTTTGCGGTTCTCTTCGCGCTGCTCCATGCCGCCGACAAAGCTCTTGTCGATCTTCAGCAAGGTGATCGGCAGGCTGTTGAGGTGCACGAACGAGGAAAATCCGGTGCCGAAGTCATCCAGCGAGAAACGCACGCCGAGCCGGCCGAGGGCGTCCATGGTCTGTTTGACCAGATCGCTGCGGCGCATCACGGCGGTTTCGGTCAGTTCGAACTCCAGCCATTGCGCCTCGACGCCACGCTCAGTGATCAACCGACTAAGCGTCGGCAACAACTGGCTGTCCTGAAACTGGCGGAATGACAAATTGATCGCCATGTGCAACGCCGGCAGACCACGCTCGCGCAACGCCTGCATGTCACGCAGCGCCCGGGAAATGACCCAGTAACCCAGCGGCACGATCAAGCCGCTCTGCTCGGCCAGCGGCACAAATTCGCTGGGTGGCAGCAGACCGCGCTCGCCATGTCGCCAGCGCACCAAGGCTTCGAGGCCGACAATCTGACCGTCCTCAAGATTCAGCCGTGGCTGGTAATGCAGCTCCAGTTCATCGCGACGCAAGGCCCGGCGCAGCTCGCTTTCGAGGTCGGCCATGCTCCGCGCGTTGCGGTTGATGCGTTCGTTGAAGATATGAAAGGTGCAGCCTTGCGTGCTCTTGGCCTGTTGCATGGCGATGTGTGCGTGCCACATCAGCGGGTCGGCGCCCGCTTGCGCGCGGGCATGGGCGATGCCGAGGCTGGAGCCGATCAGCAGGCTTTCGCCATCGACCCAATACGGTTCAGACAGGGCCTCGGTAATGCGTTCGGCCATCCATTCGGCGCGTTGCGGCGCGCGACGGGTGTCGATCAGCAAGGCGAATTCATCGCTGCCCAGGCGCGCCAGTTGATCACCGGCTTCGAGCTGACTTTTCAGCCGTGCGACGACTTGCAAGATCAAACGGTCGCCGGCCTGATGGCCGAGGGCGTCGTTGGCGTGGCGGAAGTTGTCGAGATCAAGGTGCCCGAGGGCAAGGCCACGACCGTCGCCTTCAGCAAGACGCGCGGTCAGCAAGGTCTGGAAACCCTGGCGGTTGGCGATGCCGGTCAACGGATCCTGTTCGGCCAGGCGTTGCAAAGTATTTTCGAGCACGCCGCGTTCGCGCACATGGCGCAGGCAACGGCGGAGCATGCCGGCGTCGAGGGCGTCGAACACCAGCCAGTCACTGACACCAACGGGCGCGGTGTCCGGTTCGTGTTCCAGCAGCAAGACCGTCGGCAGGCTGCAACGACCGGGCGCCGGCTGTAACGCCGCAATGGTCAACAGCACAGCATGGCGGTTGTCTTCGAACAGACTGCTGACCGAGTCCCAGCTCGGCGCGCTGATCAGCACCGCCGCGCTCCCCATCGGAGCCAGACACTCACGCAATAACGCTGTCCACGCTGGCTCTTCGGCCAGTAGCAGCAAACGCAAGGGTTCGACAGGCGTAGACAAGCTAGCTCCCTAGACTCTGCAATGATGTGGGCGGGGCATTATGCCGTTGCGAAGTTCAATGACCAAATGACAACGGTTATCAAAACGTTATTTTGTGTCACGAATGAGTACATTAGCCGCAAAATCACCGCGCATCCTCCGCGAAAGTAACAAAACCGGCAAATTTGAATCGCGCAGTACGTCACAAGTCGGAGAGAGCAGCACAAATCTCTGAGCCTGTTAAAATGCCGGCCCATTTCGTCAACGACTCCCGAATTTTCGTATGTCCCGACTCAATCCCCGGCAGCAAGAAGCCGTGAACTACGTCGGCGGCCCTCTATTGGTGCTCGCCGGTGCTGGCTCCGGCAAGACCAGCGTGATCACCCGCAAGATCGCGCACCTGGTTCAGAACTGCGGCATCCGCGCCCAGTACATCGTCGCCATGACCTTTACCAACAAGGCCGCGCGCGAGATGAAAGAGCGGGTTGGCACGTTGCTGCGGGCCGGCGAAGGGCGTGGCCTGACGGTCTGCACCTTCCACAACCTCGGCTTGAATATCATCCGCAAGGAACACGCGCGACTGGGCTACAAACCCGGTTTCTCGATCTTTGACGAGACCGATGTAAAAGCGCTGATGACCGACATCATGCAGAAGGAATACGCGGGCGAAGACGGCGTCGACGAGATCAAGAACATGATCGGCGCCTGGAAAAACGACCTGATCCTGCCGCCTCAGGCGCTGGAGAACGCGCGTAATCCCAAGGAACAGACTGCCGCCATCGTTTACACCCACTATCAGCGCACACTAAAAGCGTTCAACGCGGTGGACTTCGACGACCTGATCCTGCTGCCGGTAAAACTCTTCGAAGAGCACGCCGACATTCTCGAAAAGTGGCAGAACAAGGTGCGTTACCTGCTGGTCGACGAATACCAGGACACCAACGCCAGCCAATACCTGCTGGTGAAAATGCTCATCGGCACGCGCAACCAGTTCACCGTGGTCGGCGACGACGACCAGTCGATCTACGCCTGGCGCGGTGCGCGGCCAGAAAACCTGATGCTGCTCAAGGACGACTATCCATCGCTGAAAGTGGTGATGCTCGAGCAGAACTATCGCTCGACGAGTCGCATCCTGCGCTGCGCCAACGTGCTGATCTCGAACAACCCGCACGAATTCGAAAAGCAACTGTGGAGTGAAATGGGCCACGGTGACGAGATCCGCGTGATCCGCTGCCGCAACGAGGACGCCGAAGCCGAGCGCGTGGCCATGGAAATCCTCAGCCTGCACCTGCGCACCGACCGCCCGTACAGCGATTTTGCCATCCTCTATCGCGGTAACTATCAGGCCAAGCTGATCGAGCTGAAGTTGCAGCATCACCAGGTGCCGTACCGCTTGAGCGGCGGTAACAGCTTCTTCGGCCGCCAGGAAGTGAAAGACCTGATGGCGTACTTCCGCCTGATCGTCAACCCGGATGACGACAACGCCTTCCTGCGCGTAATCAACGTGCCGCGCCGCGAAATCGGTTCGACCACCCTGGAAAAACTCGGCAACTACGCCACCGAACGCAAAATCTCGATGTACGCCGCCACCGACGAAATCGGTCTGGGCGAACATCTCGACAGCCGCTTCACCGATCGCCTGTCGCGCTTCAAGCGTTTCATGGACAAAGTACGCGAGCAGTGCGCCGGCGAAGACCCGATCTCTGCCCTGCGCAGCATGGTCATGGATATCGACTACGAGAACTGGCTGCGCACCAACAGCTCCAGCGACAAGGCTGCCGATTACCGGATGAGCAACGTCTGGTTCCTGATCGAGGCATTGAAAAACACCCTCGAAAAGGACGAAGAAGGCGAAATGACCGTCGAGGACGCCATCGGCAAACTGGTCCTGCGCGACATGCTCGAACGTCAGCAGGAAGAGGAAGACGGTGCCGAAGGCGTGCAGATGATGACCTTGCATGCGTCCAAAGGTCTGGAATTCCCTTACGTGTTCATCATGGGCATGGAAGAGGAAATCCTCCCGCACCGTTCCAGCATCGAAGCCGACACCATCGAAGAAGAACGCCGCCTGGCCTACGTGGGCATCACCCGCGCGCGCCAGACCCTGGCTTTCACCTTCGCCGCCAAGCGCAAGCAGTACGGCGAGATCATCGACTGCGCGCCGAGCCGCTTCCTCGATGAGCTGCCGCCGGACGATCTGGCCTGGGAAGGCAACGACGACACACCGACCGAAGTCAAAGTCGTGCGCGGCAATAGCGCATTGGCTGATATACGCGCGATGTTAAAGCGCTAGAATTGACCACTTTTTTACTAGACCTTCGGCGCACAAAGCGCCAAATGAGGACAGCTTCATGGAAGCATTGCAGCAGAAAATCCGCGAACAAGGCATTGTGCTTTCCGACCAGGTCCTGAAGGTCGACGCCTTCCTGAACCACCAGATCGACCCGGCCCTGATGAAGCTGATCGGCGACGAATTCGCCTCGCTGTTCAAGGATTCGGGCATCACCAAGATCGTCACCATCGAAGCCTCGGGCATCGCCCCGGCGATCATGACCGGTCTGAACCTTGGCGTGCCGGTGATCTTCGCCCGCAAACAACAGTCCCTGACCCTGACTGAAAATCTGCTGTCGGCGACCGTTTACTCGTTCACCAAAAAGACCGAAAGCACCGTGGCCATCTCGCCGCGCCACCTGACCAGCAGCGACCGCGTGCTGATCATCGACGACTTCCTGGCCAACGGTAAGGCCTCGCAAGCGCTGATTTCGATCATCAAACAGGCCGGCGCCACCGTTGCCGGTTTGGGTATCGTCATCGAGAAGTCGTTCCAGGGCGGCCGCGCCGAGCTGGACTCGCAGGGCTACCGCGTCGAATCACTGGCCCGGGTGAAATCGCTGACGGGTGGCGTCGTCACCTTCATCGAATAACCCGCAACACCGTATTTCCCGTGTAGGAGCTGTCGAGTGCAACGAGGCTGCGATCTTTTGATCTGTTAAAGATCAGGATCAAAAGATCGCAGCGTGCCGCAGCTCCTACGGGGTTTGGGTGGTGGCTTTCAGGCCGGTGAGGAGCAGGCGCTGGAAGAGGTCTTCTTTCAGGCCGTCCGGATTTGTCAGTTGCATGCGTTGAAGATGTTCGGGATACAGCGACGCCTCCGGTGCATCGAGGGCGGCTTTGCCCAGTTCCAGAATCTCGGTGAGTTTGAATTTGCTTTTCAGCCAGTTCAGCGCGCGCAACAAATCCCGTTCGATCGCAGTGAAATCACAACCCAGCGGATACTCCGGAAACAGGTTCGGATGCCGTGCGGCGATCGCTTGCAAACGCTGTGGCGTGTTGTCGGCGAAGCGCGGATCGAGGCGGAAATCCTTTGGCAGTTTGCCGACCTTTTGCGCTTGCTCGATCAAGCCTTGCTGGAAGCGTGAGTCGCTGATGTTCAGCAGCGATTCAATCACCACCGCGTCGGTTTTACCGCGCAAATCAGCGATCCCGTACTCAGTCACCACGATGTCGCGCAGATGCCGTGGAATCGTGCAGTGGCCATACTCCCAGACGATGTTGGAACTGACGTCACCACCAGACTCGCGCCAACTGCGCAGGATAAGAATCGAACGGGCATCGTGCAGCGCGTGGCCCTGCGCGACGAAGTTGTACTGCCCGCCGACACCGCTGAGCACTCGGCCGTCTTCCAGTTGATCCGCCACACCGGCACCGAGCAGGGTCATGGTGAACACGGTGTTGATGAATCGCGCGTCGAGGCGCTGTAAACGCTTGAGTTCTTCCTGCCCGTAGAGCTCGTTGATGTAGCTGATGCGGGTCATGTTGAATTCGAGGCGCTTGCTTTGCGGTAACTCGCGCAGGCGCTCGTAGAAACTGCGCGGGCCGAGGAAGAAACCGCCGTGCACCGAGATGCCGTCAGTTTGCGCGGCTTCGTCGAGGGTGCCAGCGTTGGCCTGCTCCTGCGTCGGCACATCAGGGTAGACCTTGCGCCGAATGATCCCGGCATCCGCCAATACCAGCAGGCCGTTGACGAACATCTCGCTGCAACCGTAGAGGCCTTTGGCAAACGGCCCGGTGCCGCCTTCGCGCTCGATCAGTTGCGCCCATTGGCTCAGGTTGATGTCATGCAGCAAGGCCAGGTAACCGGCGTTATCCGCCTGACGTGCGAGCAGCGCGGCTGTCAGTGCATCACCCATCGAGCCGATGCCGATCTGTAACGTGCCGCCGTCACGCACCAGCGTACTCGCGTGCAAACCAATGAAATGATCCTGAAACCCCACCGGCATGTTCGGCGTGGAAAACAGCGTGCTGCTGTCCTTCTCATCGATCAGCAGGTCGAAGGTGTCGATATCGACTTCGGCATCACCAGGCATGTACGGCAGATCGGTGTGCACCTGGCCGACCAGCAGAATCGTCTCCCCGGCGTCGCGACGCTTGGTGATCATCGGCAACAGGTCGAGGGTGATGTCCGGATTGCAGCTCAGGCTCAGGCGATCCGGGTGTTCGCTGCTGCTGGCGAGCAATTGCGCCACCAGATTCAGCCCGGCGGCGTTGATGTCGCGCGCGGCGTGGCTGTAATTGCTGCTGACGTAATCCTGCTGGGCCGGCGCGCTGTTGAGCAGGCTGCCGGGCTGCATGAAGAACTGTTCGATACGGATATTGGCGGGCAGGCTGTCGTGGTGCAGGTCGGCGAGGAAATCGAATTCCGGGTAATCACCGAAGACGCGCTCGACGAAGGGTTCGATAAAGCGCTTCTGCAAACCATCGCCCAGATTCGGGCGGCCCAGGCACAGCGCGGTGTAGATGGTGAGTTGCCGCTCCGGCAGTTTGGCGATACGCCGGTACAGTGCGTTGACGAAGTGATTGGGTTTGCCCAGGCCCAGCGGCATGCCCATGCGGATATGCGCCGGTAACCGTGCGAGCACGTCGTCCACTGCCTGTTCGATCGAACACAACTGCACCATCTGAAGCCTCCTGCCCGTTCCGTGAATAGGGGTAGACCGAGCTTGCCTTGAGTTTGCTGCAAAGAACAGCTTCAGAGTGAATGTGCGCTGTTCGTGAAATCCCTTTCCTACTCGATTGTTGCCCTCACCCTAGCCCTCTCCCAGAGGTAGAGGGGACTGATTGGGGGATATTGGAAAGCTACGCCGACTTGAAATAGCCTTACTGAATCCATAATCGACTCAATCTGTCAGGTCGATGTCAGACGCCAGACACCTCGGTCGCCCCCCCCTTCGGGAGAGGGATGGGCGGGCGGCGTTCCGATGAGGGGCTCTTGAATCGCAGGCACAAAAAAACCGTCCGAAGACGGTTTTTTTCGTCAGAAGCGCGGCTTATTTCAGGCCGGACATTTTCTGGATAGCGCCTTTGAGCTCGTCATCCGAGCAATCGGCGCAAGTGCCTTTCGGCGGCATCGCGTTCAGGCCGGTAATGGCCTTGGCCAGCAGACCGTCGAGGCCGCCCTGATGATCGGCACGGTCTTTCCAGGCTGCCGCATCACCGATTTTCGGTGCGCCCAACAGGCCGGTACCGTGGCAAGCGTTGCAATGTTTGGCAATCACTTCGTCCGGAGTCTTGGCCCCGCCACCGCCGCCGGCGGTTGCCGCCACTTCCATCCCCTTGCATTCCTGCCCTTGAACACACACCTGGCCGACAGGCTCGAGGCGTTTGGCAATGTCGTCATTCGTCGCAGCTTGAGCGCTGACAGCCCAGAGGGCCAATACGGTTGCTGGTGCAGCCAGCATTTTCATAATTAGATTCACGCGTTCACCCTCAATGGTGGCTATTCACGCCTGCGGCCACGGTTCGCAGGCGGGCGCAAGTATAGCGGGTAGCCCGCCACACTGAAACAACCCCATTATTAAAGGGGTCTTGTTGCGCATCGGTAAAACAGCTTGGGTGCCTTTGCCGTAATGGCCTGGCGCCTCTTGGTTTAGAAATTCGCCGGCGTGGCTGCGCTGATTAGTCGCGCAGGCAAGTCGAACGGATTACGGAAACGATGCGGCTTGGTACTTTCAAAGTAGTAGCTGTCGCCGGCTTCGAGAATAAAAGTTTCCAGACCCACCACCAGTTCCAGGCGACCCTCCACCAGAATCCCGGTTTCCTCGCCTTCATGGGTGAGCATTTCTTCGCCGGTATCAGCGCCCGGCGGGTAGATTTCATTGAGAAACGCGATGGCGCGGCTGGGGTGCGCGCGGCCGACCAGTTTCATGGTCACGGCGCCGTCGGAAATGTCGATCAGCTCGTTGGCCTTGTAGACGATCTGGGTCGGAATTTCCTGCAGGATTTCTTCGGAAAAGAATTCGACCATGGACATGGGAATCCCGCCCAGAACCTTCCTCAGCGAACTGATCGAAGGGCTGACGCTGTTCTTTTCGATCATCGAAATGGTGCTGTTGGTGACGCCCGCGCGTTTGGCGAGTTCACGCTGGGAAAGCCCTTTGAGCTTGCGGATCGATTGCAGTCGTTCACCGACGTCCAAGGCGCGAGCCTCCTGATGTTGTAAGAATATTGAGCGTTATCATGGCGACAGCGTTCAGTATTTACAACACTTGGCCCCCGCAGCGGCGTCAACCCTCGGAATAGAGCCTTGGCACCCGGCGCAGGTTGCAGAAAATCTGGTACGGAATAGTGTCGGCCCACTGCGCCACTTCGCTGGCGAGGATGTTTTTGCCCCACAGTTCGACAGGCGAACCGAGGTCGGCTTCCGGCACATCAGTCAGGTCGATGCACAGCATGTCCATCGATACGCGACCGAGAATGCGACTGCGCTTGCCAGCCACCAAAACCGGAGTACCGGTCGGCGCCTGACGCGGGTAACCGTCGGCGTAACCCATGGCGACCACGCCGATGCGCATCGGTTTGTCGGTGATGAATTTGGCGCCGTAACCGACAGGCTCACCGGCCGGCAGTTCACGCACGCAGATGACTTTCGATTCCAGAGTCATCACCGGTTGCAGACGATCGGCCACGGCGTTGGCTTCTTCGAACGGGGTCGCGCCGTAAAGCATGATGCCCGGGCGCACCCAGTCGCTGTGAATCTGCGGCCAGCCGAGTACGGCAGGCGAATTGCGCAGGCTGACTTCCGCCGCCAGGCCCTGACGCGCCGCTTCAAACACCGCCACTTGTTCGGTGCTGCTCTGCGCGTGCAGTTCATCGGCGCGGGCGAAGTGGCTCATCAAGACGATTTTCGCCACTTTGCCGCTGGCCAGCAGACGCTGATAGGCCACCGCGTAATCCTTGGGGTGCAGACCGACGCGGTGCATGCCCGAATCAAGCTTCAGCCAAACAGTAATCGGCTTGCTCAGCGCGGCCTGCTCGATTGCTTCGAGCTGCCAGAGCGAGTGCACCACCGTCCAGAAATCATGCTCGACGATCAGCGCCAGCTCATCGGCCTCGAAAATCCCTTCCAGCAACAACACCGGCGCACGAATGCCGGCGGCGCGCAGCTCCAGCGCTTCCTCGATGCAGGCGACGGCAAAACCATCGGCCTCGGCTTCCAGCGCCTGGGCGCAACGCACCGCGCCATGGCCGTAGGCATCGGCCTTGATCACCGCAAGCGCCTTGGCGCCGGTGACTTCGCGGGCAATTCGGTAGTTGTGGCGCAGGGCTTCTAGGTCGATCAGGGCACGGGCAGGACGCATGGCGGCAGACTTCTAGGCGGTCATGGGAAGAAAAACCGGCGCCGACTGACGACGTGAACCGCCAACAGCGCCGGGAGAGGGATCTTTACAACAGGTTATGGCAGCGCGGCGACGATGGAAATTTCTACCAGAATACTCGGCTTGGCCATTTTTGCTTCGACGGTGGCGCGGGCCGGGGCTGCGCCTTTCGGCAGCCACTGATCCCACACCGAGTTCATCCCGGCGAAGTGCGCCTCGATGTCGTTCAGGTAAATCGTCGCCGACAACAGGTGCTGTTTGTCGGTGCCGGCCAGATCAAGCAAACGCTCGATATTGGCCAGAACGTCGCGGGTCTGCTGTTCAATCCCGGCGTCGAAGTCGTCGCCGACTTGCCCGGCCAGATACACGGTGCCGTTGTGGCTGACGATCTGACTCATGCGCTCATTGGTGAGCTGGCGCTGGATTGACATGTTTTGCGGACTCCTGAATTTTGTTGCCGTAACGGGAAATATCGAGGCCTTCGGCACTGATCTGCGGCTTTTTCTTCGCCATCAGGTCGGCCAGCAAGCGACCGGAACCGCACGCCATGGTCCAACCGAGCGTGCCGTGACCGGTGTTGAGGAACAGGTTCTTGAATGGCGTGGCACCCACGATCGGCGTGCCGTCCGGCGTGGTCGGACGCAGACCGGTCCAGAAACTCGCCTCGGCCAGATTGCCGCCCTGAGGATAAAGGTCGTTGACGATCATCTCCAGGGTTTCGCGGCGACGCGGATTCAGCGACAGGTCAAAACCGGCGATCTCGGCCATGCCGCCAACGCGGATGCGGTTGTCGAAACGGGTGATCGCGACCTTGTAGGTCTCGTCGAGAATGGTCGAGGTCGGGGCCATCGCCGGGTTGGTGATCGGCACGGTCAGCGAGTAACCCTTCAACGGATACACCGGGGCTTTGATGCCCAGCGGCTTGAGCAATTGCGGCGAGTAGCTGCCGAGGGCCAGCACGTAGCGGTCGGCGGTTTCCAGCTTGCCGTCGATCCACACGCCGTTGATGCGATCGCCGGCGTAGTCGAGTTTCTGGATGTCCTGGCCGAAGCGGAATTCGACACCGAGTTTCACCGCCATTTCGGCGAGACGCGTGGTGAACATCTGGCAGTCGCCAGTCTGGTCGTTCGGCAGGCGCAGGGCACCGGCGAGGATGTCAGTCACACCCGCCAGCGCTGGTTCGACGCGGGCAATGCCGGCGCGGTCGAGGACTTCAAACGGCACGCCGGATTCTTTCAGCACGGCGATGTCTTTGGCGGCGCCATCGAGCTGCGCCTGGGTGCGGAACAGTTGAGTCGTACCGAGGCTGCGGCCTTCGTAGGCGATGCCGGTTTCGGCGCGCAATTCGTCGAGGCAGTCGCGGCTGTACTCGGACAGACGCACCATGCGCTCCTTGTTCACCGCGTAACGGTTGGCGGTGCAGTTGCGCAGCATCTGCGCCATCCACAGGTACTGGTCGATGTCGGCGGTGGCCTTGATCGCGAGAGGGGCGTGGCGTTGCAGCAGCCATTTGATCGCCTTGAGCGGTACGCCCGGCGCGGCCCACGGCGAGGCGTAGCCCGGCGAGACCTGGCCGGCGTTGGCGAAACTGGTCTCCATGGCCGCAGCCGGCTGCCGGTCGACCACCACCACTTCAAACCCGGCACGGGCCAGATAGTAAGCACTGGCGGTACCGATGACGCCGCTACCCAAGACCATTACGCGCATTTTTGTATCCCTCATCGCGGCAGGGCCGCGTACGTCTGTTGTTAGAGCAATGATGCGCGCAGTGTAAAAAAGAAATGCCAGTGCTTTTCACTATATAAGCGCCTATATTTGGCGACAATTCTCGGCAAAAACCCCTTTCACAGAGGCGCATCCCCTATGCGTACCAATACTCAGACCAAACGTGAGCTGGACAAGATCGATCGCAACATCTTGCGGATCCTGCAGGCGGACGGGCGGATTTCCTTTACCGAACTCGGCGAGAAGGTCGGCCTCTCGACCACGCCGTGCACCGAGCGGGTGCGGCGTCTGGAGCGCGAAGGCATCATCATGGGCTACAACGCCCGGCTGAATCCGCAGCATTTGAAGGGTAGCTTGCTGGTGTTTGTCGAGATCAGCCTCGACTACAAATCCGGCGACACTTTCGAAGAGTTCCGACGCGCGGTGCTGAAATTGCCGCACGTGCTGGAGTGTCATCTGGTGTCAGGGGATTTCGACTATCTAGTGAAGGCGCGGATTTCCGAGATGGCCTCGTACCGCAAGCTGCTGGGCGACATTCTGCTGAAGCTGCCGCATGTGCGAGAGTCGAAGAGTTATATCGTCATGGAAGAGGTTAAGGAGAGCTTGAGCCTGCCGATTCCGGACTGAGCACCGCGACGATCGTTCCCACGCTTTGCGTGGGAATGCCTCTTCGGACGCTCCGCGTTCGGCATTTGGGACGCAGAGCGTCCCGGGCTGCATTCCCACGCAGAGCGTGGGAACGATCATGAATGCATTTCTCTGTAGGAGTTGCCGAAGGCTGCGATCTTTTAAACCAACACCTGCCGATTCGCCGCCATGTACTCGAAAATCTGCTTCTCGACCCGCGGATGAATCAGTTCAACCGGCCGCCGCTCATTCGGGCAAGGCAAGATTTTGGTCGTGCCGAACAACCGGCAAATCAGCGGCCGCTCCTCATACACCGTGCAGCCATTCGGCCCCAGGTGCACACAGTTCAGCTCATCCATCGCCGCATCCTGTTCGGCGCGGGTCTTGCGCGGCAGGCGCGACATTTCTTCCGGCGAGGTGGTCACCGGCCCGCAGCAATCGTGGCAGCCGGGCACGCACTCGAACGAGGGGATCTGCTGGCGCAAGGTGCGGACTGTCTGGCTGTTGCAGCTCATCGAAACGGTAACCAAGGTGAAATAGACGGCAATTGTGCCGCAAAAGCCGTGATCCAGACACCGCGGGCCGACCAGTGTTGCCCGCGTTCGGGCGCGCGGCTTATGCTCCGTCAAATTTTCTCGACACCCAAGCCTCAGGATGATGCCCATGACCGCCCGCGCCGACACCCCCGCGAGCCAACCCCACGTTGCCTCTTACTACGCCGCCAGCAGCTTGCCGCAACCGGATCGTCCGCTGCTGCAAGGTGACGTGGTGGCCGACGTCTGCGTGGTCGGTGGCGGCTTTTCCGGGTTGAACACGGCACTGGAACTGGCCGAACGCGGCCTCAGCGTGGTGTTGCTGGAAGCGCACAAGATCGGCTGGGGCGCCAGCGGTCGCAATGGCGGCCAGCTGATTCGCGGGGTCGGCCATGGCCTCGATCAGTTCGCCAATGTCATCGGCAGCGACGGCGTACGCGAGATGAAACTGATGGGCCTGGAAGCGGTGGAAATCGTCCGCCAGCGCGTCGAGCGTTTTCAGATTGCCTGCGACCTGACCTGGGGCTACTGCGATCTCGCCAACAAGCCCAGCGACCTTGCAGGTTTTGCCGAAGACGCCGAAGAACTGCGCAGCCTCGGTTATCGCTACGAAACCCGTTTGCTGCAAGCCAGCGAGATGCACAGCGTAGTCGGTTCCAAACGCTATATCGGTGGATTGATCGACATGGGTTCCGGGCATCTGCATCCGCTCAACCTGGCGTTGGGCGAAGCGGCAGCGGCGCAGCAACTGGGCGTCAAACTGTTTGAACACTCTGACGTCACCCGCATCGACTATGGCCCCGAAGTCAAAGTGCACACGGCCCAGGGTTCGGTTCGCGCCAAGACGCTGGTGCTCGGCTGCAACGCCTATCTGAATGATCTCAATCCGCAACTCAGCGGCAAGGTGCTGCCCGCCGGCAGCTACATCATCGCCACCGAACCGTTGAGCGAAGAACAGGCGCACAACCTGCTGCCGCAGAACATGGCGGTGTGTGATCAGCGGGTAGCGCTGGATTACTACCGACTCTCGGCTGACCGGCGCTTGCTGTTTGGCGGTGCTTGCCATTATTCGGGACGTGATCCGAAAGACATCGCGGCGTACATGCAGCCGAAGATGCTCGAAGTCTTCCCGCAACTCACTGGGGTGAAAATCGACTATCAGTGGGGTGGCATGATCGGCATCGGCGCCAACCGTTTGCCGCAGATTGGCCGACTCGCCGATCAACCGAACGTGTATTACGCCCAGGCGTACTCCGGGCACGGGGTGAATGCCACGCACCTGGCGGGCAAGTTGCTCGCCGAGGCGATCAGCGGCCAGCACAGCGGTGGCTTTGATCTGTTTGCCAAGGTGCCACACATCACTTTCCCGGGCGGCAAGCATCTGCGTTCGCCGCTGCTGGCGTTGGGGATGTTGTGGCATCGGATGAAAGAGTTGGTCTGATTGATCGTTCCCACGCTCTGCGTGGGAATGCATCCAGTGACGCTCTGCGTCACAGCGGACGCGGAACGTCCGGGGCGGCGTTCCCACGCAGAGCGTGGGAACGATCAGTGGTTATCAGATCCGCCAGAACGGCTTCAACCCCTCCTCCAGCGCCTGTTCACGCGTCAGCCCGATATCCTTGAGCTGGTCCGGCGTGAGGCTCAGCAACGCCTTGCGTGTGTGCAGACGATGCCAGAACAGTTCCCAGCGACTCAGGCCGGACGGCGCGTTGCGCATCGCCGCATGCCACGCATTGTCCTTCTGCCCTGCCTCCAGTTCCTGACTGTGTAACGTCAGCCGCACATCGCTCAAGCCGTTCATTTTTGTCGCTCCTGTTTACTTGGGTAGCCAGAGATTCCATGATGCGCGGGTCGGCAAAAGCATTACAGATTCAACGGATCTGTATTAATTCCATACAGATTTGCTGCTTCCGAGTCTGAATTGTCGATTTTTGACGCATCTGTACTGGTTTAACGAATCAACTGCATCGAGGCAGTGCCATGACTCTGTATGTGAACCTCGCCGAACTGCTCGGCACGCGCATCGAACAAGGCTTCTATCGTCCAGGTGACCGGTTGCCGTCGGTGCGCGCCTTGAGCGTAGAACATGGCGTCAGCTTGAGCACGGTGCAGCAGGCTTATCGCATGCTCGAAGACAGCGGCCTGGCCACGCCGAAACCCAAGTCCGGCTACTTTGTGCCGGTCGGCCGTGAGCTGCCGGAGCTGCCTGCCGTGGGTCGTCCGGCGCAGCGGCCAGTGGAAATTTCGCAGTGGGATCAGGTGCTCGAATTGATTCGCGCGGTGCCGCGCAAGGACGTCGTGCAATTGGGTCGCGGCATGCCCGACATCAGTTCGCCGACCATGAAACCGCTGCTGCGTGGGCTGGCCCGCATCAGCCGCCGCCAGGACATGCCTGGTCTGTATTACGACAACATCCACGGCACCCTCGAACTGCGTGAGCAGATCGCCCGGTTGATGCTCGATTCCGGCTGCCAGCTGAGCGCCAGCGACCTGGTGGTCACCACCGGTTGCCACGAAGCGCTGTCCACCAGCATCCACGCGATCTGCGAGCCGGGCGACATTGTCGCGGTCGATTCGCCAAGCTTTCACGGCGCCATGCAAACGTTGAAAGGCCTCGGCATGAAAGCCTTGGAAATTCCTACCGACCCGCTCACTGGCATCAGTCTCGAAGCGCTGGAACTGGCGCTGGAGCAATGGCCGATCAAGGTCATTCAACTCACCCCGAACTGCAATAACCCGCTCGGCTACATCATGCCGGAGTCGCGAAAACGCGCCCTGCTCAACCTCGCACAGCGTTTCGACGTGGCGATCATCGAAGACGATGTGTATGGCGAACTGGCCTACACCTACCCGCGTCCGCGCACGATCAAATCCTTCGACGAAGACGGCCGCGTGCTGCTCTGCAGTTCATTTTCCAAGACTCTGGCACCGGGGCTGCGTATCGGCTGGGTTGCTCCGGGTCGTTATCTGGAACGCGTGCTGCACATGAAATACATCAGCACCGGATCGACCGCGCCGCAGCCGCAGATCGCTATTGCCGAGTTCCTCAAGGCCGGCCATTTCGAACCGCATTTGCGGCGGATGCGTACGCAATACCAGCGCAATCGCGACATGATGATCGATTGGGTCACGCGGTACTTTCCTGTCGGCACCCGCGCCAGCCGACCACAAGGCAGCTTTATGCTGTGGGTCGAATTGCCGGAAGGTTTCGACACCTTGAAACTGAATCGTGAGTTGCACGATCAAGGCGTTCAGATTGCCGTCGGCAGCATCTTTTCCGCTTCGGGCAAGTACCGCAATTGCCTGCGGATGAACTACGCGGCCAAACCGACAGCGCTGATCGAAGAAGCGGTACGCAAGGTGGGGGCGGCAGCGATCAAACTGCTGGCCGCAGCCGACTAATCGATCTGAAACGTTCCGTGGCCCTCGAATCGCCTCAGGTCGGCCACCCGGCTTGAGGCGTCCGCCACTTGGGCATCGATCTCGAGCTCCACTTGCAGATACCGTCCCTGCGCAATAGCCGCTCCGCTCCAGGGCACGATACGCGCTCCCGGCGCTAACAGATTCGCCTCGACTGGCTGACCGCTTTCCAGCCGCCACTGCACCGCCACGCCATCCAGGCGTGCAGCCACAATCCGCACTTGCAACGTGCCAGCCTCCCAGCGATAGCCTCGAGCGCCCGCCGCCGGCGCGACAAAGGACCATTTGATCGGACGAACTTGCGGGCACTGGATGCGCAAATGCACATTGCGCAGGCCAAACCCTGCGCCCTGCGCCCCTGCAAAATGCAAGAGTTCGGCGCGGGTGGTGGCGCCGAAATCCACGGTCGCTGGCGACAGATCCACCTCACATGCAGCGTTCGCCCAGGCGGAGGCACAGGCAAAACAAGCCGGCAATACGGCAATACGGCAATAACCCAAGGTTTCATGGCAGGCACTCAATCAGGACAGGATGGCAGGGCGGCAGATCGCCTCAACGGTTTCCATTTGCGTGGCGTCGTCGGGAAAATCGCTCAGGGGGAAATGCAAGATGCAGTGGCTGCTGTCGGACAACCTCACGCGCAACACCTGCGCAGGCTTGATGTCCGGCAAGAAAATCGCCCCGGCCTCCATCACGGAGGTCAGATACTGGCCCTGTTCATCCAGCACGCTCAAGCCTCTGGGCAACCATTGCCGATCCTGCGAGCGAGCCTTGAGCAACAGACGCCGGACGGTAATCAGGGAAAAATCCAGGTGCTGCACCGAACCCCGTCCGGCCGTCACCTCCTGCACGCCATTGAGTACTTCGACATGACGCGGCAGGCCCAGTGGGTCGACCTCAAGCCGCGCCAGAGAATAGGCTGGCAGGTTCGCCGCCACCGCACGCCCCGCGCCATCCGTCCAGACCGGGCCTTGTGGCGTTTGCAGCCGCACCCCGGAACGCTCACCCGCCTTCAGCACCCCCAGCGTGTCACGCAGCGCATAGGGTGACAGCGTGACGCCATCACGGTGCAGCAACACGCCGCCGCGCAAGCCCAGATCATATTCCGTCGCACCCGCGCGCTGCCCGAGCCCGACATCCAGGCTGGTATAGCGTGGCAACGCATTGATTCGGGCAGCCAATGCCGCCGGTGTGTTATCCCGGTGCTCGGCATTGACGGTGTAGGCCAGGGTTTCGCTGACTGCAGCGCTGACGGCCAGCCCTTGGCGCATGCCCGAGCGTTCGTCACTGCGCACATACCCGCGCAACCGGCCTTGCCCGCCCAGCGGAATACCCACGGTCAGGTAAGCTGCGCGGCCCGGACGATATTCCTCGGCACCACCGATGCCTCGCTCAACGCTCAGTGACAAGCTGACGCGCTGCGGCAATGTCAGCGACCAGGACAACCCCAATTGCGACACTGGTGCTTCGTCCATACTCGAATAACGTGACCAGCTTGCGCCAAATGCGCCCCAGTCATCGGTGGCGCCATTGAGCGAAAACACCCAGTGATCGCGTTTGCGTGACTCGGCCTGATGCCGGCGTTGATTCCAGTCGGTATCGGACAAGGTGCGAAAGTCCCGGCTCTGGCGCACCGCGACCAGGCTCGCCGAGAGATTGGCCGCCAATGGCGCACTGAATGTCAGCTGCCATTGATCGCCCGCAAGCCCTGCCGCGCGCTGTTCGGACACCACTTGGCGCAGCCCCAGCGTAATCGGCCCCGCCCACTGTAGTTGCAGCCCCCAACCGGCCGACAAGTACGCGCTGCCCGCGAGCGCACCGGCGGTTGCACGCAGGCCTCGGCGCATTTCCCAGTCTTGGCCGAACGCCGCGAATGTCGGAGCCTCACGGTTATCCGCAGACAGTCGACGGACCCGGCCCAGCGCCAGATTGAAACCCACGGGGGCGTCAGACTGCGCCTCTTGCAGATTCGCCGCCGGCACCCGAAAACGTCGCTCCTGACCATCTTGCTCATGCACCGTGACCTCAAGATCGAGCTGATTGCTCAGCAACGGCAGCGCGCGCAAGGTAAAAGGCCCGCCAGGCACCATCGTCGTGTAGATCGTCACGCCGTTCTGGCGGACTTCGATACGCGACGGCGAGTAAGCCACCCCCTCCACCTGGCCACGGGCGCCGTTGCGGGCGGCATCGAGTCGGGCGAAGGCCGCTTCAGGAAAAACCTGTACGCCAGTGAACGACTCACCGGCAAACAGCGACGATGCCAGGTTGAGCTGACCGAGCTGAACGCTCGCATCCTGATCTTCCAGCGTGTGCATCGCGTAGGCATAGAGATGCTCGAACCGCGAGCTTTCGGGCAATGCCGTGAAAGACTGGCGACTGCGCAACACCCAGTCACCGGCATTCAATCCGGCTTCCGAGCTGAAGCTGCGATAGCTGCTGGTCTGCCCGTCGAGTTGGCTGCCGGCCATCAACAGATCGTAATTGAACACACCGGCCACGCCACCATTGGCAAAGCTGCGCTGCGCCCGCGCAGGCTCAGTCAGCGTATCGGTAGGCACCAGCAACCGGACCTGCTGACTGCCTGGGTTCAACTCCACGATGGCCTCGGGAAAACCCTGCGCAGCCGTCACACACTGCCCCGGCGGCAGCGGCACAGACGCGGGCAGTAGAACTCCGGCTGACTTCAACCATTGCGTGCCCAGACACAACTCGCCGACATCGTTGAATGTCATCGACACACGGCCCTTGGGCTGTCCGTTGACTTCAAGCACGACGGCATGCGCGCCTTGGGTGAAGCGCGGAGCATCACGAAAATACTCCGCCAAGGCCGGATCGATCCCGCGATCCCTGAGCACTTGAATGTCGAACGTCAGCGGCTCTGCCGCCAGCGCCACGCGCCATCCGCAGTTACCCAGCGCCAGCAACGACGCGGCGATGCAGATCCAGTTCAACGTGTCACCGGGGCATCGTAATGGTCGACAGCAAAACCGTATGTCGTCGCCGGGAATATCCGCACCGACGACACCTGTGCCAGCGTACTCAAAGGCAAATCAAGCTGCAGTCGCTCGCCCGGCAGAATGTAGGTGCGCGGCAGTTCGACCGGGCGTGAGCCAGGCAATGGTGTAAGCGCTTTGCCGAGCCGCACGACGTAAGGACTGGGGTTGTGCACGTGCAAGCCATCCAGCGTGACGGTCCAGGCGAGGCGCTTCCACGGCTCACGCTCGACGGGCAACCCCGCCGGACGCAGGATCACCGGCAAGTTCTGCCGCACGCCGAGGCTGACGCGCGCGCCACCTGCGGCCGCAACCGGATTGATCCCTTCGAAGATGACCCGCTTCAAACGTTCGGTCTGCAAGGGCTGAGCGCTCTGCAGAATGAACCGAACCTGCTGAATCTGGCCAGCCTCGACACGCGCAACCGGGGGAGTGAAAACCAGCAGGACCTCATCGTCCGCTTCGGTGTTTTCGACGGTGGTGTACAGGAGCGCGGGATGAGCATCGGTATTGCGCACGTTCATGATGGCTTCGCCGAGGCTCTGCTCGACGACCAATACCGGCGTTTGCGGAACCATGCCGGCGCCTTGCGCAAACGACATCGAAAGGCCGGCAAACAGCCACAGGGAAACCTGCTTCAAAGCAGGATTGAATGAAAGGGGCATCGGTCAATACCGGAAAATTCCAGGCCACGTTTCCGGCGCTGCCGGCGTGTTCCTGTCGGGAGGAAAAGCCCGGCAACCTGGTGGCCGCCGGGCTCGACGGTCAGAGGTAGAACATGTCGAAGGTCACCGAGCCATCGAGCGGGATCTCGTTGGTGATCGGCAAGTTGTTACTCGCGCCAATGATCGGCAGCAAGCTCATCGGGAAGCCGTGATGCCGAGCGGCAACAGGCCCTGTCGCGGCATTGACACCCCAGGAATACAGCGCCGGGGCATTGCTCACCAAGGAGCTGGACGGCACGCCCCATGCTGGCGCTGCGAGCGTGCGGGTCAGCAGTGCGCGACTTGTTCCGTCAGTCTCCGGCGTGCCATGGCGCAGGGCAAATCCACCGATCCGCGTGCCATCGATGGCGCCAAGACCGAAGAACAACACCGGATCACTTTGACCGGCGCCATCGCTGATACCCGGCAATTTGGTCGCTGCACGGTTATCGCGAACCGACACTTCAACCGGAGCCGGGGCGTCGCAATTGATGTGCAGCGAGATGTCTCGTTCCGGCAGCAACGTTTGCGTGGTGGCGTTAAGCGTAGACGCGGAAATCTTGCGCAAGTCTACCGTTCCGCCCCCGGCAAAAGCCGGGATGCAGGAGGTCGGAATGATGGTGCCGATGACGCTCAGGTCAACGCTCTCCGCCAATGCCAGCGAGGGTAGCAAGGCCGCAGCGAGGACGGCGAGCCGGTGGGTGTTTTTCATAAGCCGTATCTTCCATGTCATTAACAAAAAAGCTTCCTACTGACTTCACACGTAAGTAAGCGGGCGGATAATTGCGGCTTTTGGAGGATAAATCTGTAGGAGAAAACATCGCCTGGATGGGGAAAAATCGACCTGATTCATAGGCAATCGCTGCCAAGAAACTATTTCCTACTTCTCGATGACAAAACATTGCGTGCTGCTGCCTTGCAGCACCCATCGATTGAATTCAGGGCAGCGATGCCCATGCCATACTTCGCCCTCCGTCACGACCCGAGACCGCCACGTGATTCCCGGACAAAAACTGATCGCTGCAGCGCTGCTCGCCTTGCTCTTGAACGGCTGTGCCACGCTCGATGTGCCGCGCGAACCGAGCCAGGCCTTGCCGGCGTCCAGCTCCAGCTTCGGCCGCTCAATCCAGGCCCAGGCCGCACCCCATCAGGGCCGTTCCGGCTTTCGCCTGCTGTCCAACAGCACCGAGTCTTTCACCGCCCGCGCCGAGCTGATCCGCAATGCGCAGGTCAGCCTCGATTTGCAGTACTACATCGTTCACGACGGCATCAGCACGCGCATGCTGGTGGAAGAGGTGCTCAAGGCGGCCGACCGTGGCGTGCGCGTGCGCATCCTGCTCGACGACACCACCAGCGACGGCCTCGACCAGATCATCGCCACCCTGGCCGCGCATCCACAGATCCAGATCCGGCTGTTCAACCCTCTGCATCTGGGGCGCAGCACCGGCGTAACGCGCGCAGCAGGACGTCTGTTCAACCTGTCGCTGCAGCATCGGCGCATGCATAACAAGTTGTGGCTGGCGGACAACAGTGCGGCCATCGTCGGCGGGCGCAATCTGGGCGATGAGTATTTCGATGCCGAGCCGAACCTGAATTTCACTGACATCGACATGCTCAGCATGGGGCCGGTGGCCGAGCAGCTCGGGCACAGTTTCGATCAGTACTGGAACAGCGCACTGAGCAAGCCCATCGATGAATTCCTCTCCAGCAAACCCTCAGCCCGGGATTTGCAGAACACCCGCACGCGCCTGGAAGAATCGCTGGAAGACACGCGCAAACAGAATCACGCGCTCTATCAGCAGCTGATGACCTTCACCACCGAGCCGCGCATGGACATCTGGCGCAAGGAGCTGATCTGGGCGTGGAATCAGGCGCTGTGGGACGCGCCGAGCAAGGTGCTGGCCAAGGACGAGCCGGATCCGCAATTGCTGCTGACCACGCAACTGGCGCCAGAGCTGAGGGGTGTCAGCAAAGAACTGATCATGATCTCGGCGTACTTCGTGCCGGGCCAGCCAGGGTTGGTGTACCTGACCGGACGCGCCGATGCCGGCGTGGCGGTGAGCCTGCTGACCAACTCGCTGGAGGCCACCGATGTGCCCGCAGTGCACGGCGGTTATGCGCCCTATCGCAAAGCGCTGCTCGAACACGGCGTGAAGCTGTATGAGTTACGACGCCAGCCTGGGGATAACTACGGCAGCGGGCCGCATGTGTTTTACAGCAAGTCGTTTCGCGGCTCGGATTCAAGCCTGCACAGCAAGGCGATGATCTTCGATCGGCAGAAATCGTTCATTGGCTCGTTCAACTTTGACCCGCGTTCGGTGTTGTGGAACACCGAAGTCGGCGTGTTGGTCGACAGCCCCGAACTGGCCGAACATGTGCGCGAGCTCGCGTTGCAGGGTATGGCACCAGCGTTGAGTTATGAGGCGAAATTGCAGGATGGCAAGATTGTCTGGGTGACCGAAGACAATGGCCAGATGCACACACTGAGCAAAGAGCCGGGGAGTTGGTGGCGACGCTTCAATGCGTGGTTCAGCACCACCGTGGGGCTTGAGCGGATGCTTTGAAAAGCAAAAGATCGCAGCCTGCGGCAGCTCCTACATGGACATACATTTCAACTGTAGGAGCTGCCGCAGGCTGCGATCTTTTGACCTTAAGCCGTTTGCTCTGTACCAAATGCCCCTTGGCGCAATAGCAATATCACCAACCCAAACGCCCCGATCGCCATCAACAGCGGCAACGCATGCCCGCTGATCCATTGGCTCCCCGCCCCCGCCGCCAGCGGCCCGATCAGACAACCGACGCCCCACAGCTGCGCGATATGCGCATTGGCGCGCACTAGCGCATCGTCGCGATAACGCTCACCAATCAAAATCAGCGACAAGGTGAACAAACCACCGGCACTGGCGCCAAACAACACCCACAACGGCCAGATCAGCAGCGTATCGAGCAACAGCGGAATCGCCAGACTCGACAGCATCAGCACCACCGCGCAGCCGGCAAACAACGTGCGCCGCGACAGGTAATCGGCCAACGCGCCAATCGGCAATTGCAGCAATGCATCGCCGACCACCACAGTACTGACCATCGCCAGCGCGATTTCGGCAGTGAAGCCCTGTTGCAGGCAATACACCGGCAACAGCGTCAAAATCATTGCCTCGAACGCGGCGAACAACGATACCGCCCAGGCAATCGCCGGCAGGTCGCGCGCGAATACCCACAGGTCGCGGAACGTCACGCTGCTCGCTTCGCTGCTTGGTGCACCGCTACGGCCCAGCAACAGCAACGGCGAAACCAACAGCAAGCCGACGCCAACCCAGAATCCGTAATCGTCTTCGGTGCCTAGCGCGCCCAGCAGCAGCGGGCCAGACAACTGGCTCAAGGCATAGCTGCTGCCATACAGCGCCACTAATCGCCCGCGCCAGTTTTCGACCACCAGTTGATTGATCCAGCTTTCACCGAGGATGAACACGATGGTCAAGATCACGCCGATCATCAGGCGCAACAGCAGCCAGATCGGGTAGCTCGGCAACAACGCCAACAAGCCAATCGACAGCGCCCCGGCCCACAGGCACAGGCGCATCAGGTTGGCTGTGCCGAAGCGCGCTGCCAGATGGCTGGAAATCTTTGCGCCCAACAACACGCCAATCGCCGGCATCGCCGCCATCACACCGATGGCGAAAGAGCCGTAACCCCAACCCTCCAGGCGCAACGACACCAGCGGCATACTGACCCCCAGGGCCAGGCCGACACTCAGGACAGACGCCAACACGGCGAAATACGTCGCCCAACGCATGTTCCACGCTCCTGTGGGTAATTATTATGTGCACCGCAAAACCACTGTGGGAGCGGGCTTGCTCGCGAATACGGTTTCACATTCAGCAAATGTGCTGACTGATGCACCGCATTCGCGAGCAAGCCCGCTCCCACAGGGGATCTCTGTTTCGTCAGGTAGCCCGGCGTGACCGGGCTCCCGTTAACGGCTTACAGCTTGATCCACGTCGCTTTCAGCTCGGTGTACTTGTCGAAAGCGTGCAGCGACTTGTCGCGACCGTTGCCCGACTGCTTGAAGCCACCGAACGGCGCGGTCATGTCGCCGCCATCATATTGGTTGACCCAGACGCTACCGGCGCGCAGCGCTTTGGCGGTCAAGTGGGCCTTGGAGATGTCCTGAGTCCAGACCGCAGCGGCCAGACCGTACGGCGTGTCGTTGGCGATCTGGATCGCCTCTTCAGCCGTATCGAAAGCGATCACCGACAGCACTGGGCCGAAAATCTCTTCCTGGGCAATCTTCATCGCGTTGCTCACGCCATCGAAAATCGTTGGCTCAACGTAGGTGCCACCGGTCTCCTGCAGGATGCGCTTGCCGCCAGCCACCAGTTTGGCGCCATCGGTATGGCCGGATTCGATGTACGACAGCACGGTATTCATCTGCTGCGTATCCACCAGCGCGCCGACGTTGGTCGCCGGATCCAGCGGGTTGCCCGGTTTCCAGGCTTTCAGCGCCTCGATCACCATCGGCAAGAACTTGTCCTTGATCGAACGCTCGACCAGCAGACGCGAACCGGCAGTGCAGACTTCGCCCTGGTTGAAGGCGATGGCGCTGGCGGCAGATTCGGCGGCGGCTTGCAGATCCGGCGCGTCGGCAAAGACGATGTTCGGGCTCTTGCCACCGGCTTCCAGCCAGACGCGTTTCATGTTCGATTCGCCGGAGTAGATCATCAGTTGCTTGGCGATCTTGGTCGAACCGGTGAACACCAAGGTGTCGACATCGTTGTGCAGGGCCAGCGCCTTGCCGACGGTGTGGCCGTAGCCCGGCAGCACGTTGAGCACGCCTTTCGGAATACCGGCTTCAACGGCCAGCGCGGCAATGCGGATGGCGGTCAGCGGGGATTTTTCCGACGGTTTGAGAATCACCGAGTTACCGGTCGACAGCGCCGGGCCGAGCTTCCAGCAGGCCATCATCAACGGGAAGTTCCACGGCACGATGGCACCGACCACGCCCACTGGCTCGCGGGTCACCAGACCCAGTTGATCGTGCGGAGTCGCCGCCACTTCGTCGTAAATCTTGTCGATCGCTTCACCGCTCCAGCTCAGCGCTTGCGCCGCGCCCGGGACGTCGATGTACAGCGAGTCGCTGATCGGTTTGCCCATGTCGAGGGTTTCGAGCAGGGCCAGCTCTTCAGCGTGCTGTTTCAGCAGGCTGGCAAAACGGATCATGGTGGCTTTGCGCTTGGTCGGCGCCAGGCGCGACCAGACGCCGGAATTGAAAGTAGCGCGGGCGTTTTCCACAGCGCGTTGAGCGTCGGCGGCGTCACAGCTGGCAATCTTGCCGAGCAGACGGCCATCGACCGGGCTGATGCACTCGAAGGTTTCGCCGGAGACGGCGTCGGTGTATTCGCCATTGAGGTAGGCGCGGCCTTCGATTTTCAGGTCGCGGGCGCGTTGCTCCCAGTCGGCACGAGTCAGGGTGGTCATTTCGAGTGTCCTCCGCTTGTTGAATACGAGCGCCGCGCGATCTTCGCCAGCGTCCTCAAGAATTCTGCCCGGCCAGCCGGTTTTTTCGGCCAGAGGCACCCGCCACCCTAAACCAGGCACCGGGTTTGTTTCAATATATTTGACATAAGGTGGCCATACGGCCTTGCGGTGTTGATTTTAATCAACATAGACTTTGGCCCTTTCCAGCCCATCGCGCCGTATTCACAGGGGATAACAACAATGAACATCCAGAACGTCGTCGACATCAGCCTTACCAGCAGCGAAGCCGAACGCTATCGCCCGGACCCGGCCAAAGTGCTCAAGGGTGATCCTGAACAGGCCGTGTTTCATCAATACGATAGCCCTTGTGGGCAGATGGGCGTTGGCGTGTGGGAAGGTGCGGTTGGGCAGTGGACGGTGAATTACACCGAGCACGAATACTGCGAGATTTTGCAGGGCGTTTCGGTACTGCGGGACAGCGATGGCAATGCCAAGACCTTGCGTGTTGGCGACCGGTTTGTGATTCCGGCGGGGTTTCGTGGCACCTGGGAAGTGCTGGAGGCTTGCCGCAAGGTCTATGTGATTTTCGAACAGAAAGCCTGATGATTTTTGCTGGCTGACCCGGCCCTATCGCGAGCAGGCTCACTCCTACAGGTGACCGCATTCCAATGTAGGAGTGAGCCTGCTCGCGATGAGGCCCGCACAGGCACCACAGAAAACCGAGGCAACAAAAAAGGCCCGTATCGTGAGATACGGGCCTTTTTCGTAAGTCGGGAAAAATCAATTACTTGATTTTGCCTTCCTTGTAGATCACGTGCTTGCGAACAACCGGATCATATTTCTTGATCTCGATTTTGTCCGGGGTAGTACGCTTGTTCTTGTCGGTAGTGTAGAAGTGACCAGTACCGGCGCTCGAGATCAAACGAATCAATTCACGCATGATTAGCTCCCTTAAATCTTGCCATCGCGGCGAAGTTCGGCGAGCACGACAGTGATGCCACGCTTGTCGATGATACGCATGCCTTTGGCAGATACGCGCAGACGCACAAAACGTTTCTCTTCTTCAACCCAGAAGCGGTGATGCTGCAGGTTCGGCAGGAAACGACGACGGGTTTTGTTGTTTGCGTGGGAAATGTTATTCCCAGTCACCGGACCCTTACCGGTAACTTGACATACTCTCGACATGCCTCAGCCCTCTAAAACCACATGCCCAACCCGGCATGGGTTGGCCGCTTAATCTCTCAGTCATTTGGCGCCAGGCGCCGCGTTTCTTTAGAGGTCTTACCGGCTACACCTACAGTGAAGGAACCGGGCCCCTAGAAAAGAGCGCTGCTTTATACCAGAAAGACCGGGGTGCAACAACATTCGGTGTGCAATCAATCGGTAAAAAGGCGCTTTTTCGGTCTGCGAACGCTTTGGATAAAGGCCGGCATCGATTTTTACCACTCGTCGCAGAAAGTCGCCCAAGCAGGCGTTTCAGACTTTTTGCGAAGCACCGCGGTCTGAAAAACGGCCATCACTGTGCCCTTAAAATGCAAAAAGGGGATAGTCATTTGTAATCCAGCCCTCTAGGGTAGGCCTTTTCCAGACTGCACTTGCAGATGGGCCTTCGATCTGTAAAAGGAAACCGACCATGCGCCTCGCTGCCCTACCCCTGCTGCTCGCCCCGCTCCTGCTGAGCCCTCTGGCCCAGGCTGCCGCACTGAGCGTCTGCACCGAGGCCAGCCCGGAAGGGTTCGACGTGGTGCAATACAACTCACTGACCACCACCAACGCCTCGGCCGACGTGCTGATGAACCGTCTGGTGGACTTCGACACCGCCAGCGGCAAAGTCGTACCAAGCCTGGCCGATAGCTGGGAAGTCAGCACCGATGGCCTGACTTACGTGTTCAAGCTGCACCCGCAGGTGAAGTTTCACACGACCGATTATTTCAAGCCGAGCCGCGAGCTGACCGCCGAAGACGTCAAATTCAGTTTCGACCGCATGCTAGACCCGGCCAACCCGTGGCACAAAGTCGCCCAGAGCGGCTTCCCGCATGCGCAGTCGATGCAGTTGCCGGCGCTGATCAAGAAGATCGACGCACTCGATCCGCTGACCGTGCGCTTCACCCTTGATCATCCGGATTCGACATTCCTCGCGACCCTGAGCATGGGCTTCGCTTCGATCTACTCCGCCGAATACGCCGACAAGCTGATGAAGGCCGGCGCGACGGACAAGCTCAACAGCCAGCCGATCGGCACTGGCCCGTTCGTGTTCAACCGTTTCCAGAAAGACGCGGCGATCCGTTACAAGGCCAACCCGGATTACTTCGGTGGCAAGCCTGCGGTCGATCCGTTGATCTTCGCCATTACCCCGGACGCCAACGTGCGCCTGCAAAAGCTGCGACGTAACGAATGCCAGATCGCCCTGTCGCCGAAGCCTCTCGACGTACAGGCCGCGCTGAAAGAGCCGACATTGAAAGTCGAAAAGACTGACGCGTTCATGACCGCATTCGTCGGCATCAACAGCCAGCATCCACCGCTGGACAAGCCGGAAGTGCGCCAAGCGATCAACCTCGCATTCGACAAGGCCAACTACATCAAGGCGGTGTTCGAAGACACCGCCGAAGCGGCCAACGGCCCTTATCCGCCAAACACCTGGAGCTACGCAAAGAGCCTGCCGGGGTATCCGCACGATGTCGCCAAAGCCAAGGCGCTGCTGGCCAAGGCCGGTTTGAAGGATGGTTTCCAGACCACCATCTGGACGCGTCCGTCCGGCAGCCTGCTCAACCCGAACCCAAGCCTCGGCGCGCAATTGTTGCAGTCGGATCTGGCAGAAATCGGCATTCAGGCGGAAATCCGCGTGATCGAGTGGGGAGAGCTGATTCGCCGCGCCAAGGCCGGCGAGCATGATCTGCTGTTCATGGGCTGGGCCGGCGACAACGGCGATCCGGACAACTTCCTCACGCCGCAGTTTTCCTGTGCTGCGGTCAAGTCGGGCACCAACTTCGCCCGCTACTGCAACGCCGATCTGGACAAGCTGATCAGCGCCGGCAAGACCACCAGCGAGCAAGGTGTGCGCACCAAGCTGTACGAGCAGGCGCAGGCGCAGATTCAGCAGCAGGCGCTATGGTTGCCGCTGGCTCACCCAACCGCCTACGCACTGACGCGCAAAGACGTGCAGGGTTACGCCGTCAGCCCGTTTGGCCGCCAGGACTACTCCAAGGTCAACCTGAAATAACCGATCCCCCTGTAGGAGCCGCCGCAGGCTGCGATCTTTTGAGGTTGTTTTTGCAGATCAAAAGATCGCAGCCTGCGGCAGCTCCTACAGGGGAAGGGTTACATCCAGCCACATTCCGCCATCGACAGCGGCTCGCCTTCACCGACGATGAAGTGATCGAGAACGCGCACATCAATCAGATCCAAGGCCTTTTGCAGCCGTTTGGTCAGCAATCGATCAGCCTGGCTGGGGTCAGTGTTCCCCGACGGATGGTTATGGCAGAGGATGACCGCCGCCGCGTTGTTGGCCAATGACCGCTTCACGACTTCCCGAGGGTGCACGCTGGTGTTGTCGATCGAGCCGCGAAATAACGCTTCGAAGGCCAGCACCTGATGTTTGGAATCGAGAAACAGGCACCCGAACACTTCGTGGGGTTCGTGCCGCAGCATCGCCTTCAGGTAATCGCGCACGACCTGAGGGTTTTCCAATGCCGGCTTCTGCCGTGATCGCTCCGCCAGATGTCGCTTGCTCATTTCCTGAGCAGCTTGAAGTTGCGCAAACTTCGCCGGCCCGAGACCCAATTGTTTGCTGAATGCGTCCTGATCGGCCTCAAGCAGCAAACGCAGGCTGCCGAATTGACTCAACAGGTTGCGCGCCAGATCCACAGCACTTATTCCAGGCAAGCCCGTACGCAGAAAAATAGCCAATAACTCCGCGTCCGAAAGGCTTGCTGCCCCGTGCTCCAACAACCTCTCCCGCGGGCGTTCCGCCGCCGGCCAATCGCGAATACTCATAGCACTTCCCTGTCTGTGGGCGCCGCTGTTCCGTAGCGGTCGCTGTGATATCTTAGCCCATCTTTTTTGCGGGCGAATTCACCCTGGGGAGGGGGTTTCGCCACGTATGTCACCCACGAAATGAAAGGCAGACCTATGCAGCGGCTGTATCGGAAACGCATCGTTCTGGGCGTCGGCGGCGGCATCGCGGCCTACAAGAGCGCTGATCTGGTTCGTCGCCTGATCGACCAGGGCGCCGAAGTGCGCGTGGTCATGACCCACGGCGGCGCCGAGTTCATCACCCCGCTGACCATGCAGGCACTGTCCGGCCACCCGGTGCACCTCGACTTGCTCGACCCGGCGGCTGAAGCTGCGATGGGCCACATCGAGCTGGCCAAATGGGCCGACCTGGTGCTGATCGCCCCGGCCACCGCCGACCTGATCGCGCGTCTGGCGCAAGGCATCGCCAATGATCTGCTGACTACGCTGGTGCTGGCCACCGACGCCGTCGTGGCGGTCGCGCCGGCAATGAATCAGGCGATGTGGCGCGATCCGGCGACTCAGGCCAACCTGCAACTCCTGGAAAGCCGTGGCCTGAAGACCTTCGGCCCGGCCTCGGGCAGCCAGGCCTGTGGCGACGTCGGCATGGGCCGGATGATGGAAGCCACCGATCTGGCGCAATGCGCGGCAGACTGCTTTCAGCGTCAGGCACTGACCGGCAAACACGTGGTGATTACTGCCGGCCCCACCCAGGAAAACATCGACCCGGTGCGCTACATCACTAACCACAGCTCCGGAAAAATGGGCTTTGCCCTTGCCGAAGCCGCGGTGGAAGCCGGCGCCCGCGTCACGCTGATCAGCGGCCCGGTGCACCTGCCGACCCCGGATCGCGTCACGCGCATTGATGTGGTCAGTGCCCGCGACATGCTCGCGGCTTGCGAATCGGCGATCCCGTGCGACGTGTTCATCGCCTCGGCAGCCGTGGCGGACTACCGCCCGGAGGTGGTTGCCCCGCAAAAACTCAAGAAAGATCCTACGAGCGGCGACGGCTTCGTCCTGCAAATGGTGCGCAATCCAGACATTCTGGCCACCATTGCGACCCGTCCCGACCGTCCGTTCAGTGTCGGCTTTGCCGCCGAGACCGAACACCTGCTCGACTACGCTGCACGCAAGCTGAAGGACAAGAATCTCGATTTGATCGTCGCCAATGACGTCGCCAACCCGAGCATCGGTTTCAACAGCGAAGAAAACGCCTGCAGCGTGATTGACCGTTCGCTGCACGCCACGGTTTTCGCCCAGACCAGCAAGAGCAAGATCGCTCGCCAACTGGTCACTTTTATCGCCGAACGTCTGAACCAGGTTTAATTTACATGCACGCTTTGCAAGCCAAGATCCTCGACCCACGCATCGGCACCGATTTCCCGCTGCCGCAATACGCCACGCCAGGCTCCGCCGGCCTCGACCTGCGCGCCATGCTCGATCAGGACATTGTGATCAAACCGGGTGAAACCGTGCTGATCCCCACCGGCCTGTCGGTTTACATCGGCGACCCGAACCTCGCCGCGCTGATCCTGCCGCGCTCGGGCATGGGCCACAAACACGGCATCGTGCTGGGCAACCTCGTCGGCCTGATCGACTCCGATTACCAGGGCCCGCTGATGGTGTCGTGCTGGAACCGTGGCCAGACCGACTTCACCATGACCGTCGGCGAACGCCTGGCGCAACTGGTGCTGGTTCCGGTGGTACAGGCACACTTTGAAATGGTTGAAGAGTTCGTCGAAACCGAACGCGGCACTGGCGGCTTCGGTCACACCGGCACCAAATAATCCATGCAGGAGCTGCCGCAGGCTGCGATCTTTTGATCTTGTTTTTAAAAATCAACGTCAAAAGATCGCAGCCTGCGGCAGCTCCTACAGGTGAAAATTTCAGGCAGATCAGTTGAAAGGTTTACCGCCGTAAATCAAGGTTTTGCCGGTCGAAAGCCGCGCCAGGCGAGGCGTCATGGCCCTTTCACACCACGAACTCTCTGTGGAAAACGCCGTCATACCCTTCAGTTTGAGCCTGCCGTCGAATGATTCGTCGGTCTGTCCCGCCACTTTCGAGATGGAGCATTTGTGCAGATGAGCACCCCAGCCAAGATCGCCCCGAAGCTGCCCGACAGCATTTTCCGCGCCTATGACATTCGCGGCACCGTGCCGGAATTCCTCAATGCCGAAACCGCTTACTGGATTGGCCGCGCCATCGGTTCGCAGAGCCTGGCCCAAGGTGAACCCAATGTTTCCGTCGGTCGCGACGGTCGCCTGTCCGGCCCGGAGCTGGTTGCCGAGCTGATTCGCGGTATCGCCGAAAGCGGCTGCCATGTCAGCGATGTTGGCCTGGTGCCAACGCCGGCGCTGTACTACGCCGCCAACGTACTGGCCGGCAAGTCCGGGGTGATGCTCACCGGCAGCCACAACCCGTCGAACTACAACGGCTTCAAGATCGTCATCGCCGGCGACACCCTCGCCAACGAACAGATCCAGGCCCTGCACGAGCGCCTCAAGACCAACAACTTGAGCAGCGGCGCGGGCAGCGTCACCCAGGTCGAGATCCTCGACCGCTACAACACCGAAATCGTCCAGGACATCAAACTGTCTCGGCGCATGAAGGTCGTGGTCGACTGCGGCAACGGCGCGGCCGGCGTGATCGCCCCGCAACTGATCGAAGCGCTGAACTGCGAAGTCATCCCGCTGTTCTGCGAAGTCGACGGCAACTTCCCCAACCATCACCCGGATCCGGGCAAGCCTGAAAACCTCGTCGACCTGATCGCCAAGGTCAAGGAAACCAACGCCGACATCGGTTTGGCTTTCGACGGCGACGGCGACCGTGTCGGCGTGGTGACCAACACCGGCAGCATCGTCTACCCGGATCGCCTGCTGATGCTCTTCGCCCGTGACGTGGTCGCGCGCAACCCGGACGCCGAGATCATTTTCGACGTCAAATGCACCCGTCGTCTGGTGCCGTTGATCAAGGAATACGGTGGTCGCCCGCTAATGTGGAAGACCGGTCATTCGTTGATCAAAAAGAAAATGAAACAATCCGGCGCGCTATTGGCCGGCGAAATGAGCGGGCACATCTTCTTCAAGGAGCGCTGGTTCGGTTTCGACGACGGTATCTACAGCGCCGCACGGCTGCTGGAGATCCTCAGCAAGGAAAAATCCACCGCGGAAGAGCTGTTTGCGACCTTCCCGAACGATATTTCTACGCCTGAAATCAATATCCATGTGACCGAAGAGAGCAAATTCAGCATCATTGATGCACTGCACGACGCACAGTGGGGCGCAGGCGCTGACCTGACCACCATCGACGGCGTGCGAGTCGATTACGCCAAAGGCTGGGGCCTGGTGCGCGCATCCAACACCACACCGGTGCTGGTGCTGCGCTTCGAGGCCGATGACGAGGCTGAATTGCAGCGCATCAAGGATGTGTTCCACGCCCAACTGAAACGCGTTGCACCTGATCTCCAACTACCGTTCTGATCCACCCGGAGCCCTGAATGACCCTCGAACGCGAAGCCGCCGCCCATACCGCCCAGGTCTTGTCCGAAGCGTTGCCTTACATCCGACGTTATGTCGGCAAGACCCTGGTGATCAAATACGGCGGCAACGCGATGGAAAGCGAGGAGCTGAAAACCGGCTTCGCCCGCGACATCGTCTTGATGAAAGCCGTGGGCATCAACCCGGTGGTCGTGCACGGTGGCGGTCCGCAGATCGGTGATCTGCTCAAGCGCCTGTCGATCGAAAGCCACTTCGTCGATGGCATGCGCGTCACCGACGCGGCGACCATGGACGTGGTCGAAATGGTCTTGGGCGGTCAGGTCAACAAAAGCATCGTCAACCTGATCAACCGCCACGGCGGCAGCGCCATCGGCCTGACCGGTAAAGACGCCGGGCTGATTCGTGCGAAGAAGCTCACTGTGACCCGCCAGACGCCGGAGATGACTCAGCCGGAAATCATCGACATCGGTCAGGTGGGTGAAGTGGTCGGGATCAACACCGAACTGCTGAACCTGCTGGTCAAAGGCAATTTCATTCCGGTGATTGCGCCGATCGGTGTCGGTGAAAACGGCGAGTCGTACAACATCAACGCCGATCTGGTCGCCGGTAAAGTCGCCGAGGCACTGAAAGCCGAGAAGCTGATGCTGCTGACCAACATCGCCGGCCTGATGGACAAGTCGGGCACCGTGTTGACCGGCCTGAGCACGCAACAGGTCGACGATCTGATCGCCGACGGCACCATCTACGGCGGCATGCTGCCGAAGATCCGTTGCGCGCTGGAAGCCGTTCAGGGCGGCGTGGGTAGCTCGCTGATCATCGACGGTCGCGTGCCGAACGCGATCCTGCTGGAAATCTTCACCGACACCGGTGTGGGCACGCTGATCAGCAATCGCAAGCGTCCTTGATCGGTAATCGCTGAACAGCAAAAGATCGCAGCCTGCGGCAGCTCCTACAGAAACGTCGTTTTGTACGAAGTCACTGTAGGAGCTGACGAAGTCTGCGATCTTTTTTATGCGCGCAAGAAACATCCGATACAACTCAGCGAAACGTCCGACATTCCCTCCGAACAAATCTCCCTAGGATCTTCCCTTCATCCACCGGAGATTTACCCATGCAAAAAAACTACGTCCCTTACGGTAGCGATGTTTCGCCAGGCACTTACGAGTGCGTTGATTGCGGCCATCAGTATTCCAATCAAGCCAAAACCTCGATGCCGCCGTGCCCGCAATTTCGCAAAACGGCGCATGCGTTGAATGGCTGGAAGATCCTCACCGGCCAGGGTGATGCGATCAAAGACCCTTATCCAGAAAAGCCTGCCGACATCAAAAGCGCCAAGGTCATCACGCCCTCGAACAAAAAATAACCCCGGAGCGCATGAGCCATGCAGATCTCGTTCACGATCGACGCCGCTGCTTTCGAGCTGGAACAAAAGGAACCGGTCAAGAAAACCTTGCGCATTGGCGACGCTGAAATCACCCACGCCTTGCAGCGCATTGCCAAGGCCAGCCTGACCGAATACCTGAAAATGCTGGTCGAAGGCGGCATGCCCAGCCGGGCTGACGAGGCCAAGCAGGATCGTCTGCTCTACCTGATTCAGAGCTACTTCGGGCAAACATTGCCGACCGAATCGCAGATCTCGACGATCTTTCAACTGACCCAAAGCCAAAGCAAAACCCTGCTGAAAAACACCGTGTCACGCTTTCGCAATCAGCTCGATGACATTCTGCAACACAGCATGCGTGCGGTGATCGAGACGGCCGAACACGCGCAAACCGTGTTTTTGGTGGTCATCAGTTCGGATGTGATTCGCGATGAGCTGAACATGCTGATCACCCAGAACGAGCCGACATTCAAACCCATCACCAAGCGTAAGGGCAGCGCCGGGCAGTTCGAGATCAGCGAGGACAGCCACGCCTTACTCTGCACGACGTTGGGACTCAATGCCGTTCAGTGACATCGTCGCGGTCAGTGGTTTGCTGCTGACCCTGACCACGTTCATGTTCAATCTGGCGTGGCCGACGCTCAGTGAGGCGTTGGCGCTGGATGAATATCAGTCGGGGCCGCTGAACCGAAAACGCAGTCGAGGGAAAGTACGGACGGCGTTTTATTCGCGGGCGCTGCCGCTGACGTGCGCGTTTGTGGCGTTGTTTTACGTCAATCTACCGGCCGCTGTAGGCATTGTCCGCGGCAGCAAACTGGATCTGTGGGATTTTGATGTGGATCGGACGTTGTACGTGATGGTGGTGCTGGCGCTGCTGGCATTTGCGCTGATCAATGCGGGATTAACCGTGAAACTGATCAGAAAATGGCGAAACCTGCGTTAAATCGAATCCCCTGTAGGAGCTGCCGAAGGCTGCGATCTTTTGATTTGGTTTTTTAAGATCAAAAGATCGCAGCCTTCGGCAGCTCCTACAGGGGAAGTGCGACAGACCAGCGTTATTACACGCCGAACTGGGCGCGGTATGCTTCGACGGCTGGCAGGTGTTGCTTGAGCTGCGGATCGTCGGCAAGGAACTCGAGCACCTGATTCAGCGAAACAATGCTGATCACCGGGATACCAAAGTCACGCTCGACTTCCTGGATCGCCGACAACTCTCCGTTGCCACGCTCCTGACGATTCAGCGCGATCAGCACGCCGGCAGCCTTGGCGCCATCCTGGGAAGCGATGATCTGCATCACTTCGCGGATTGCCGTGCCAGCCGTAATCACGTCATCGATGATCAGTACGTCGCCGGTCAGCGGCGCGCCAACCAGGCTGCCGCCTTCGCCGTGGGCCTTGGCTTCCTTGCGGTTGAAGCACCATGGCAGGTCACGGTCGTGATGCTCGGCCAGCGCGACGGCAGTGGTTGCCGCCAGCGGGATGCCTTTGTAGGCAGGGCCGAACAGTACGTCGAAGGGAATACCGCTTTCGACGATGGCTGCCGCGTAGAAACGCCCCAGCTGCGCCAGGGCCGAACCCGAGTTGAACAGGCCGGCGTTGAAGAAGTAAGGACTGGTGCGCCCGGACTTCAGGGTGAACTCACCGAAGCGCAAAACGCCGCGATCGATGGCAAAACGAATGAAATCGCGCTGATACGCTTGCATGAAAAAAACCCCAAATACCACGGATTTAGCTAATTAGCTTGACGCCGTGTATCATACACGCACGCGATTTTTGGGGCCATTTATGCGGATCATCAGTGTGAAATTGTATTGTTTTGATGATGGTGTTGTTGGTTTTTTGTTTATTTTGTTGTTTTGATATATTTGGTAGGTGTTTTTTT
>NZ_JBIVGT010000028.1:0-31453 GCF_044748825.1 Pseudomonas sp. NPDC089741
GAACGGTACTCGCCGCCCTGCTCCTTGACGAAGTTTTGCGCGGTCGCTTCGGAGCTGGTGCCGAGGATCTGCACCACGTAGTTGCCGGTCGGCTGACCGGCGTACCAGCTGCCACCGGCAGCCTTGGCAACGGTAACCGGCTTCTCGGCAGGTTTCGCTGCTGCAACCGGTTTGGCTGGCGCAGGAGCCGGTTTCGCCGCTGGCGCTGCTGGTGCAGGTTTGGCGGAAGCGATCTGCGTTGGCGCAGGGGTCGGTTTGGCGGCTGGCAGCGGCACCGGCGTCGGTGCAGGACCGGCCGGCACTCCCACTGGTGGCGCTGAAGTGGTCACGGTTGGCGGCGTGGCGCTGGAGCCTTCGACCGGCACGCCGTCGTCGCCTTCGGTGATACCACCGGCAGCTTCGGCCAGCGGGCCGCGCATGACCGGTTGCGAGTTGCCGACCAGCGGCAACGGCATCGGCTGCGTGTTACCGGCGAATTCGACGGATGGATTTCCACCATTGGCGCCTTGGCCCAATGGCAGCTGTGCCTGTTCATTGGCCGGAGCACCGGTGGTCGGCGCCTTGCTGCGGCCCGGCATCAACCAGGCGGCGGCGACCGCGACCACGACGACGGCGGAAATCGCCAATACGTGTTTCTTCGGCATGTTGAACCCCATACTTGGACGCTTCACCGCAGAGCGGCTGGCAATCATGACTTCGATCAGTGCATCGCGAGCTACCTGGTTGATATTGCCAGGCCAACCCTCGGCGCTTTCGTGAATATCAGAGATCTGATCCGCAGTGAAAAGTTCGACACCGCGGCCGGCACCTTCGAGCCGCTGGTCGAGATACTCGCGGGTCTCTTCTTCGGTGTACGGCTGCAATTCGATGACGTGGAAGCGCTCTTCCTCAAGGTGCAAAGCCTCGAGCTGAGCGATCAGCGACGATTCACCGAACAGGAACACGTGCGGGCGACCTTCCGGCGCACCGGCACCCAGCGCCATCAACGCTTCGAGCGCGGATTCATCGAGCTGCTCGGCGTCATCTACCAGCAAGTAGACTTCCTGACCGGTCAGCGCCAGCTGCACGACTTGCGCCAGAATCGCGCCGACGTCAGCCTGCGCCACATCCAGCGCCTGAGCGACCTGACGCAACACGCCAGCGGCATCACCGGCGCCACGGGCGGAAACCACCACGCTCTGCACAGATTGCTTGTTAGTGCTGGCCACCAACGCCTGACGCAGCAGGGTCTTGCCGCTGCCTTGCGGGCCGGTGACCACCAGCAGCAACTGGCTGTAACGCGCCAGATGATGCAGTTGACCCAGAACCGGTTTGCGCTGGGCCGGGAAAAATTTGAAGCCCGGCACGCGCGGCGCGAACGGGTCGTGACTTAACTGAAAATGGCCGAGGAACGCCTCGTCGGCATGCAAACTAGTCATCGGAATCTTATTAACCTTTAAGCTGAGCCAGGGCGCGGTAATTCGCTCCCAGCGTGGCCTGTAGAACCTCTTTCGGATAATCGGCGGTCACCACCGCTTCGCCCATCCGGCGCAGCAGCACCAGGCGCAGACGACCGTCGATCACTTTTTTATCAATTGCCATGTGTTCGAGAAAATCGGCTTCGGTCATTTCTTCTGGCGGAATCACCGGCAGGCCGGCGCGCTGGAACAGACGGATGCCGCGATCACGCTCCGCTTCGCTGATCCAGCCCAGACGCGCGGACATTTCCAGCGCCATCACGGTGCCAGCCGCGACCGCCTCACCATGCAGCCAGACACCATAGCCCATGTGGGTCTCGATGGCGTGGCCGAAGGTGTGGCCGAGGTTGAGCGTGGCGCGCACGCCGGTTTCTTTTTCGTCGGCGCCAACCACCAAAGCCTTGGCTGCGCAGGAGCGCTCGATGGCATAGGTCAGGGCTTTCTGATCCAGCGCGCGCAGGGCATCGACGTTGTCTTCGAGCCAGGTCAGGAACGGCTCGTCGCAGATCAGACCGTACTTGATGACTTCCGCCAGGCCCGCCGACAGCTCGCGCTCTGGCAGGGTTTTCAGGGACGCAGTATCGATCAGCACCACGTTCGGCTGATAGAACGCGCCGACCATGTTTTTGCCCAGCGGATGGTTGATGCCGGTCTTGCCGCCCACCGACGAATCGACCTGGGACAACAACGTAGTGGGAATCTGGATGAAATCGACACCGCGCTGATAGCAGGCAGCGGCGAAGCCGGCCATGTCGCCGATGACACCGCCGCCGAGGGCGATAACGGTGGTGCGGCGATCATGCCGAGCGGTCAGCAGACCGTCGAAAATCAATTGCAGGGTTTCCCAGTTCTTGAAGGCTTCGCCGTCCGGCAACACCACGGAGATCACCGAGAACTGCGTCAGGCTGCGGGTCAGACGTTCAAGATAGAGCGGCGCAACGGTCTCGTTGGAGATGATTGCCACCTGCCGCCCATGGATATGCGGAGCCAGCAGCTCAGGCTGTTCCAACAAACCTTCGCCAATATGAATCGGGTAGCTGCGCTCGCCTAGATCGACCTTGAGTGTCTGCATGTGTCCCCACAGTGAAGATGGAAGCAGGCGTCCTGCCCTGAATTATTGGTTATCGGCGGCCTGTAGCGGGTATGACGCCGCTCGCACGCCATCCGCCACAACCTCGACGGGCTGTGACAGGACGCCGAGGATAGCGCATTTCGAGCGATGCTTTAACGGGGAGGAAGCTGCGCCAGACGATCGAGAATGTCGAGCACCACCATGCGTGGCGGCCGTTCGTCGGTTTCCACCACCAGATCGGCGATCTCCCGATAAAGCGGATCGCGGATCGCCAGCAAGTCACGCAGGGTTTTTTCTGGATTGGCGGTGCGCAGCAACGGCCGATTGCGGTCGCGCGACGTGCGGCCGACCTGCTGTTCGACAGAGGCGTGCAGGTACACCACTCGCCCGCCCTCATGGAGGGCCTTGCGATTGGCATCACGCATGACGGCGCCGCCACCGGTCGCCAGCACCACGCCATCGAACCCGCACAGCTCGGCGATCATCGCCTGCTCACGGTCACGAAAGCCCGGTTCGCCCTCTTTATCGAAGATCCACGGGATATTGGCGCCCGTGCGCAGTTCAATTTCCTTGTCGGAATCTTTGAACGGCAGGCGCAGCTCTTTGGCCAGCAGCCGGCCGATGGTGCTTTTTCCAGCGCCCATCGGTCCTACAAGAATCAAATTTCGCACAGAATCAATGACTCACAGCAATCGCCTGGTTATTCATGATACGCGGAGTGAGAAATACCAGCAGCTCGGATTTTTTCTCCGAAACCACATCACGCCGGAAAAGGCGGCCAAGATACGGCACATCGCCAAGAAATGGCACCTTATCTACGACCTTGCTTTGAGTATTTGAGAAAACACCACCAATCACGATGGTTTCGCCGTCGTTGACCAGGACCTTGGCATTGACCTCGTTTTTCTTGATCGGCGGCACATCCTGCACTTTGTTCAGATAGTCCGGCTCATCCTTGGTGACCTTGACCTCCATGATGATGCGGTTGTCCGGGGTGATTTGCGGCGTCACTTCCAGCGACAACGAAGCTTCTTTGAACGACACGGAGGTAGCGCCGCTGGAGCTGGCTTCCTGATACGGAATCTCGGTGCCTTTGAGGATCTTCGCAGTTTCCTTGTCGGAGGTGACGACCTTGGGCTGCGAGACGATTTCGCCGTTGCCGGTCTTCTCCATGGCCGTCAGTTCGAGATCAAGCAAAACGTTGTCGGTGATGAAAGCAATGCCGATCCCCGAGGTATTGCCGACCGTGCCCATGTCGACGAAGGGCGAGTTGGTGCTGGTGCTGCCCGGCGTGCCAATGGTTGTCGATGATCCGTTGCTGACTCCGGAGGTGTTCCAGTTGCCCTTGTTCTGCACCGAACCACCCCAGCGCACGCCCAGACTCTTGTCGTAATCGACGTTGGCCTCGACGATGCGCGCCTCGATCATCACTTGGCGCACCGGAATATCCAGTTGCGCCACGATTCGTCGCAGCTCATCGAGGCGATCCTGGGTCTGGTAGGCAATGATGTTGTTGGTCCGCTCATCCACCGTGATCGAACCACGCTCGTCTATTTTCGCCTCGGCGCTGGTCACTGACTGGAACAGTTTGGCGATGTCTGCAGCCTTGGCGTAATTCACTTGCAGCAGCTCACGGCGCAGCGGCGCCAGTTCGGCAATCTGCTTCTGCGATTCCAGTTCCTGGCGTTCGCGGGCGGCAATCTCGTCGGCCGGCGCCACCAGCAGCACGTTACCGATCTTGCGTTTATCCAGGCCTTTGGTTTTCAGCACCAGATCCAGCGCCTGATCCCACGGCACGTTTTGCAGACGCAGAGTAATGCCGCCCTGCACCGTGTCGCTGGCCACCAGATTGAGGTTGGTGAAGTCGGCGATCAGTTGCAGCACCGAACGCACGTCGATGTCCTGGAAATTCAGCGAAAGCTTTTCACCGACGTAGGCGTTGCGGTCGGCGTTGCGTTTTTGCAGATCGTCGAGCGTCATCGGCCGGATACTGACGGTCAGCTTGTTGTCGGTCTGGAAGGTGGAATATTCGAAAGTGCCGCTCGGCTCGACAGTAATCACCGTGCGATCACCGCTCACGCCGGCATTGACGAACTGCACCGGCGTGGCGAAATCCTTGACGTCGAGGCGCACCCGCAGTTTTTCCGGCAACTGCGTACGGGCAAAGCCGAGGATGATCTTGCCGTCATGCTCCTGGATATCCGGGGCGATGGTCGGGTCAGACAGATCAATGACGACATTGCCTTCACCCGCCGTACCACGCTGAAAGTCGACGCCGCGAATGGCGCGGTTTTTCGCCAAGAATGACTTGGCCGGTGTCACTGCCGCCGCCGTCGCGCGCGGTGCTACAGCGGCGGTGCGCGGTGCGGCTGTCGGAGCGCCCTGCCCGACCACGACGAACAGATTATTGCCCTCGACCCTCGTGCTGTAAGGCGCCAGTTGGGTGAGACTGACGATCAGCCGCGTGCGGTCCTTGGCTTCGACCACCGTCGCCGTGCGCGCATTGCCGCTGCCCAGATCGACATTCTTGCTGGCCAACTGGCTGGCAACACCCGGCAAATCGAGGGCGATCCGCGCGGGCGAATCGGTGGTGTAGCCCTTTGGTACTGGCGGTGGACTGTCGAATGCCAGCTTCAGCTCGACGCGGTCGCCGGGCAATGCCGCGACATCCAGCGTCTGCAGATTGGCCGCGTAAACCATCGGCGACAACAGCGCTATCCATAGCGAAAAACCGAGGGTGGAGAAAATCCTGTTCATTATTCGACTTCCACTATGAGTGCTCTTTCAAAGGAATGGTGCGCGGACGCTCCAGCCAGGCGCCTTCGCCGTCGGGAACGATTTCGACCACATCGACCTGCGTGGCGCTGATGGCGACGATGCGACCGTCGTTGCGCCCCAGGTAGTCGCCCACTTTCAGGCGATGCACCCCGCCCGCCCCGCGCAACAGCGCGAAGGAGCCGGTGGCATTGGCAATCGTGCCGACCATCTCGAACTGCTCGATGTTGAAACCTTCGAGGTATTGCTTGACCCGGTTGAGGTCCGGTTTGACGTTGCGTGAACCGTGCTGCCGGCCGGCCAGATCGACGCGCACCTGGCGTGAAAACGGGCTGCGCAGGTTCGCGGCGCTGTAGGTGAATGTGGGGTAAGACCGGAATGTCGGGGTGGGTTCAATCTTGCCGGCCGGGCGCAGACGGACTTCGTTCAGATAGGCATCGAGGTCGCTGAAGTCGCTACTGCCACCACAACCGCTCAGCGCCAACAAGGTCATCGACAAGGCGAAATAACGGATCGGGGTCATTTTTGCAGCCCCTTGTCGTTATAGCGGTAAGTCTTGGCGAGGATGCTCATGCGCAGTTTCGGCCCGCCCTCGGGGTTGGCCGGCGCCAGCTCGAAGTCATGCAGGGTGACGATGCGCGGCAGCCCGGCGACGCCGCTGACGAACGTCGCAAGATCGTGATAGGCCCCGGTGACGGTGATCTGGATCGGCAGCTCGATGTAAAACTGCTGGGTGACTTCCGGCAGCAGTTTGATTTCTTCAAACTCCAGGCCGCTACCGAGACCGGTACGCGTGATGTCTTCGAGCAGCCCCGGCACCTCGGTATCGCTGGGCAACTGCCGCAACAACACGCCGAAAGAGTTTTCCATTTCCTTCATCTGTTGGGTGTACAGCTCGAGATTGGCCGACAGATGCGCTTTGCTGGCGAACTGCTCCTTGAGCGTGGTTTCTTCTTCGCGCTTGGCCTCCAGCTGGTTTTCCATGTCGCTGATGAAAAAGTTATAGCCAAGGCCCAACACCAGCACCATCAACAGCGCTCCGGCGATGGCCTTGACGGCGGCCGGCCAGGAACCGATGTTGCTGCTGTCGAGATCGTTGAAATCGATATTGCGCAGGCTATCCAGCCATTCGGACGGTTTCATTGGTCGTCCTCCAGGCTTTTCGGCTGCGTCTGACGAACGGTCAACTGAAAGGTGTTGGATTGCTCCACCTGATCGGCCGAGGTCGCCTTGACCTCGTTGAGGCTCGGCGCATCGAACCAGTCGGAAGCATCGAGATTGCGCATCAGCTCGGAAACGCGGTTGTTCGACTCCGCCGCACCACTGATGGAAAGGGTTTTACCGACCATTTTCACCTGGGTGAAATACACCCCGTCAGGCAGCGTGCGCGCCAGTTGATCGAAGATCCGCCCGCTGATCTGCCGGTTACCCTGCAAGTCCTGGATGATGCGCATGCGTTCGACCAGTTGCTGGCGGCGCGCCTTGAGATCGCTGATCTGCTTGATCCGCTCATCGACCACGGCGATCTGCTTGCCAATGTAATCATTGCGCGCCATTTGCTGATCAATCGCCGCGCTGATGATCTGATCGGCAATGAATACCGCGCCTACCGACCCGACGACCACGCCGATCAGCGCCAGCAGAAAGCGTTTGCGGCGTTCTTCACGACGCTCTTCGCGCCACGGCAGAAGGTTGATCCGCGCCATCAGTCGAAACTCCTGAGCGCGAGCCCGCAGGCAATCATCAGGGCTGGCGCATCACTGGCCAGTGCCCCGGCGTTGACCTTGCTGCTCAGGGCCATGTTGGCAAACGGATTGGCCACTTGGGTCGGGGTGTTCAGGCGCTGTTCGATCAACCGATCGAGCCCCGGCACCGACGCCGTGCCACCGGCCAGCAAAATGTGATCGACCGCGTTGTACTGGCCGGAAGCGAAGAAGAACTGCAGTGAACGGGACACCTGCTGCACCAGCGCCTCGCGAAACGGCTGCAAGACCTCGCTGACGTAATCGTCAGGCAGGCCACCCTGCTTTTTCGCCAGCCCGGCCTGCTCGACGGTCAGGCCGTAACGCCGCTGGATTTCCTCGGTCAGTTGTCGACCGCCGAACAGTTGCTCGCGGGTGTAGATGATCTTGCCGTTGTGCAGGACGCTGAGGGTGGTCATGGTCGCGCCGATGTCGACCACCGCCACGGTCAAGCGCTCTTGCGAGGCGGCCAGTTGTGTGGCGAGCAGGCCGAACGAGCGCTCCAGCGCATAGGCCTCGACATCGACCACTCGCGCATTCAGGCCGGCGAGGGCGAGCGCCGCTTCACGGACTTCGACGTTTTCCTTGCGACAGGCGGCCAGCAACACGCTGACCCGTTCCGGGTTGCGCGACGACATGCCCTGGACTTCGAAGTCGATCGCGACCTCGTCGAGCGGATAGGGAATGTACTGGTCAGCTTCGATCTTCAGCTGGTTTTCCAGCTCGTCGTCGGAAAGTCCGGCGTCCATTTCGATGATCTTGGTGATCACCGCAGAACCGGCCACCGCCACTGCCACGCTCCTGAGCCCGGTGCGCGCCTTGACCAGCACGCGGGTCAAGGCCTGACCGACGCCTTCGAGTTCGGCGATGTTTTTTTCGACCACGGCATTCGCCGGTAAAGGCTCTACCGCGTAGGCCTCGACGCGGTAGCGATCACCCTGACGGCTCAGTTCCAGCAGCTTCACAGACGTGGAGCTGATGTCGATCCCCAGTAACGTATTGGTCTTTTTATTGAAGAGTCCCAGCACTACCAATTCCCTATGACTTTCCGTGAGTTACGGACTCTGTAATACGCATTGCGTTCCTTCACTCCGTCTTGACAGAAGCGCAAATGACGCCCCCAGCAGAAAAGTGCTTATAATGCCCAGCGTTTTTTTCCGCTTTTTACTGCCAGCGCGGGTCGTTCTGTGTGTAGCCGGAACCCCGTCGCCAAATTCATTCTTTGCCCTGGATGTCCAAAAGCCTTGATTCGTCTGCTGAAATTTTTCGGTTGGTCCATCGTCGCCGTTTTCTGCGGACTGCTTTTAGGTCTCAGCGGCGCGTTTCTTTACCTTAGTCCGGGTTTGCCGTCTGTGGAGGCGCTGAGAAGCATTCAGTTGCAGATTCCCCTGCGCGTCTACTCCAGCGACAACAAGTTGATCGCAGAATTTGGCGAAATGCGCCGTACGCCGATCCGTTTCGCCGACATTCCCCCCAACTTCATTAATGCGTTACTAAGTGCTGAAGACGACAATTTCGCCAACCACTATGGCGTTGATCCGAGCAGCCTGATGCGCGCCGCGACCCAATTGGTCAAAAGCGGGCACATTCAGTCCGGCGGCAGCACCATCACCATGCAGGTCGCGAAGAACTTCTTCCTGACCAGCGAACGCAGCTTCTCGCGCAAAACCACCGAAATTCTTCTGGCCCTGCAGATCGAACGGCAGCTGACCAAGGACGAGATCCTTGAGCTGTATGTGAACAAGATCTATCTGGGCAACCGCGCCTACGGCATCGAGGCGGCGGCGCAGGTGTATTACGGCAAGTCGATCCGTGACATCAGCCTGGCGCAGATGGCGATGATCGCCGGCCTGCCGAAAGCACCGTCGCGCTTCAACCCGCTAGCCAACCCGGCGCGCAGCAAAGAGCGCCGCGACTGGATCCTCGGGCGCATGTACAAACTCGGCAAGATCAGCGAGCCGGACTACACCGCCGCGATCAACGAGCCGCTGAACGCCAGCTATCACGTGCCGACCCCGGAAGTGAATGCGCCATACATCGCCGAAATGGCCCGGGCCGAAATGGTCGGTCGTTATGGCAGCGACGCCTACACCGAAGGTTTCCGCGTCACCACTACAGTGCCAAGCAACCTGCAGGAAATGGCCAACACCGCGCTGCACGAAGGTTTGATGACCTACGACCAGCGTCACGGCTACCGCGGCCCTGAATCGCGTCTGCCGGGCAAGACCCGCGAAGCCTGGGCCAGCGAGCTGACCAAACAACGCACCATCAGCAGCCTCGAACCGGCCATCGTCACTCAGGTCGACAAAAACGGCCTGCAAGTGCTGACCCGCACCGGCGAAGAGCACGTCGCCTGGGACACCATGAAATGGGCGCGTCCATTCCTCAACACCAACAGCATGGGCGCCAACCCGCGTCAGCCGTCGGATGTTGCGCAAGTCGGCGATCTGGTTCGCGTGCAGCGCCAGAAAGACAATTCGCTGAAATTCAGCCAGATTCCACAGGCGCAGGGTGCACTGGTGTCGCTGGACCCGCAGAACGGGGCGATTCGCTCGCTGGTCGGTGGTTTCGCCTTCGAGCAAAGCAACTACAACCGCGCCATGCAAGCCAAGCGTCAGCCGGGCTCGAGCTTCAAGCCGTTCGTCTACAGCGCCGCGCTGGATAACGGCTACACCGCCGCGACCCTGGTCAACGATGCGCCGATCGTGTTCGTCGACGAGTATCTGGACAAGGTCTGGCGTCCGAAGAACGACACCAACACCTTCCTCGGCCCGATCCGTCTGCGTGAAGCGCTGTACAAGTCGCGCAACCTCGTCTCGATCCGCTTGTTGCAGGCGATGGGCGTGGGCAAGACCATCGACTACATCACCCGCTTCGGCTTCAACAAGCAGGACCTGCCGCCTAACCTCTCGCTGGCATTGGGTACTGCGACGCTGACGCCGATGGAAATCGCCACCGGTTGGAGCACGTTCGCCAACGGCGGCTACAAGATCACCCCGTACATCATCGACAAGATCGAAAGCCGTAACGGTGACACGCTGTTCGTCGCCAACCCGCCGACCGTGCCTCAGGGCGGTTCGGCGACGGACGGTATCGCGGCGCCGGACGCGCAGTCGTTCACGGTCAATGCCGCGCCGGTTCCGGGCGAAGCGCCGGGCAACGCGGCGGTGCCACAAGCACCGGCCGTGGCTGAGCGAATCGTCGATGGCCGCACCACGTACATCCTCAACAGCATGCTGCAGGACGTGATCAAGCTCGGCACCGGTCGTCGCGCACTGGCCATGGGCCGTAGCGACATCGCCGGTAAAACCGGTACCACCAACGAATCGAAAGATGCCTGGTTCTCCGGTTACAACGCCGATTACGTGACCACGGTCTGGACCGGTTTCGATCAGCCGGAAAGCCTCGGTCGCCGCGAGTTCGGTGGCACTGTGGCGCTGCCGATCTGGATGAACTACATGTCCGCCGCACTCAAGGACAAGCCGCCGCATGTTCAGCCTGAGCCGGAAGGTTTGCTGAGCCTGCGCGTGGACCCGGTCAGCGGTCGTGCGGCGACGCCGAGCACACCGGGTGCGTACTTCGAGCTGTTCAAATCTGAAGACACGCCGCCGTCGGTGAACGAGCTGGGTAACGGCACTGCGCCGGGCAGCCCGCTGCCGGCGGATGAGCAGGCGCCGATCGACTTGTTCTGATCCAGCGTCACTGAAAAGCCCCGCCTTCGTGAGAAGTGCGGGGCTTTTTATTACCCGAAAATCAAGAGCCCCTCACCCTAGCCCTCTCCCAGAGGGAGAGGGGACTGACCGGGGGATGCTCGGGAGTTGCGCCGACCTGAACGTGCTGTGCCGAATCCATAGGCGCTAATGCACTTTCAGGTCGGTGTATCTCGCGAATCTCCCACGGTCAGTCCCCTCTCCCTCTGGGAGAGGGCTAGGGTGAGGGGCCCTTGATCTTCAGGCAATAAAAAGCCCCGACTCTCACGAGCCGGGGCTTTCAGTTGAAGCGCTACAACGGCTTAGCCGTTGAACACGTCATCCACGCTTTTCAGCGGGTAGTTCTTCGGATACGGCAGAGTTGCCACACCGGTCTCGATTGCCGCTTTGGCCACAGCATCGGAGATCAGGGTGATCAGGCGCTTGTCCATTGGCTTCGGAATGATGTACTCACGGCCGAATTCCAGTGGAGCACCGCCGTAGGCGTCGCACACGTCCTGTGGCACTGGCAGCTTGGCCAGTTCACGCAGGGCGTTGGCGGCAGCCACTTTCATTTCTTCGTTGATGCGCTTGGCGCGAACGTCCAGGGCACCACGGAAGATGAACGGGAAGCCCAGTACGTTGTTGACCTGGTTCGGGTAGTCCGAACGGCCGGTCGCCATGATCACGTCGCTACGGGTAGCGTGCGCCAGTTCCGGGGAGATTTCCGGATCCGGGTTCGAGCACGCGAACACGATCGGGTTGGCTGCCATCGACAGCAGGCCTTCAGCGCTCAGCAGGTTCGGGCCGGACAGACCGACGAACACGTCAGCGCCTGCCAGTGCGTCAGCCAGGCTGCGCTTCTCGGTAGCGTGGGCGAATACGGCTTTGTACTGGTTCAGGTCGTCACGGCCGGAGTGGATCACGCCGGTACGGTCAACCATGAAGATGTTTTCGATGCGAGCGCCCATGCTCACCAGCAATTTCATGCAGGAGATGGCGGCAGCGCCAGCGCCCAGGCAGACGATCTTGGCGTCAGCGAGGGTTTTGCCAGCGATTTCCAGGGCGTTGATCATGCCCGCAGCGGTCACGATCGCGGTGCCGTGCTGGTCATCGTGGAATACCGGAATGTCGCACTGCTCGATCAGAGCACGTTCGATTTCAAAGCACTCTGGCGCCTTGATGTCTTCCAGGTTGATACCACCGAAGGTGATGGAGATGCGTTTTACGGTGTCGATGAAGGCTTGCGGGCTTTCGGAGTCGACTTCGATGTCGAACACGTCGATGCCGGCGAAGCGCTTGAACAGTACGCCTTTACCTTCCATCACTGGCTTGGAAGCCAATGGGCCGAGGTTGCCCAGGCCGAGAATCGCGGTGCCATCGGAAATGACTGCAACCAGGTTGCCCTTGCCGGTGTATTTGTAGGCCAGTTCAGGATCGCGAGCGATCTCACGCACTGGTTCAGCTACGCCGGGGCTGTAGGCCAGCGACAAGTCGCGAGCGGTAGCAGTGGCCTTGGTGAGCTCGACACTCAGCTTCCCTGGACGAGGATTGGCATGATATTCGAGAGCGGCAGTTTTCAGATCAGACATTTTGGCATTCCGCTTTTTACTGTTGGACAGACTGGTCAGCGAGGATACGCGCCTCGCAAAGTCCCCACAAGACTGAGCGGTCACCCCTGTCAAGCGCCCTGCCCTACGACTTTGGGCCAAGAGCCACGGCGCACAAGGGCTGTACTGTTCACAATCGACAGAAAAAATGTCTACAATTTTTTGTTCAGCGGGTGCTTTGCAACATCGCAGGATCTGTCAGCGGAAGCAGCCAACGTGGCTGACCCGGTTTCACGCCGCCGCGTCGCGAACGATCGACAATCCAGCCGCGCGCCTCGATCTGCTGGCCCTTCAGCGCCTGCAAGCGGGCATTGTCGAATTGTCCGACCAGATTGGGTGCAACGCGCAATACAAGCGCACCCTGCAACTCGATCCAGATTCCCCCGCGATTGCGCTGAACCTTGCTCACACGCCCACTTATAACGGCGAAACCCGAGCGCTGGATCTGCTCCGCTTTCAGTACAGGCGATTGCCGCCAGAGGCCCAGACCGGCCCGTCGCGCACTGCTTTCGGCGGCTTGCTGGCAGGTGGCAAGATCGACATTCGGTGCCACCGCGACCTGGAATCCCAGGCCATCGGCGAGCATTTGCGCTTCGAAATTGGCACCGCTGACACTGTAAATATGTGCGAGCGTACGCCCGTAATGGTCTTTGGCCTGCCTACCCAGGCGCAAACCGACCCGTCCACCGCTGTCATCCACCAGGCTTTGCAGGCGTTGGCGCGCCGCCAGCGCAAACGGTTCGTCGCTGCGGCCCTGCTTGCCCAGTTCAGGGGTGTTGAGGCCGATCATCCGCACGCTGCGGCCGTCGCTCAGGCGCAAGGTGTCGCCATCGACCACGCGCTGCACCGTGACGCGGGTCAATCCGGCAGGCGCCGGGCAGAAGGCCTGCGCGCCGGACAGCCAAATCGCGGACACAAAAAAGGCGCCCGCTAGGGACGCCTTTTTCAGCAACGAGGAAAAGCCCACCGGGCCCTTCAACCTTACTCTGCAGCAGCAGGTTTCTTGCCGAAAGCACCGAAACGGTCTGCGAACTTCTGAACGCGACCACCGGTGTCCAGAGTCTTCTGCTTACCGGTGTAGAACGGGTGGCATTCGTTGCACACGTCGATTGGCAGAGCTTTGCCGAAAGTCGAACGGGTTTCGAACTTGTTGCCACAGCTGCAGGTAACAGCGATGACTGGGTAATTCGGGTGGATTTCAGCTTTCATGGTGTCTTCCTCAGCTAGCGTGCCGCCATCCAACACTATTGTTGAATACCGCACGTAATTAGGCCGCGGATTCTACCAGACCTTTTCAATCACGCAAGCTGTCACCGAGACCGACCGTCTGCTAGGCTCCCGGCCCAATACGCGACCCCCTGTAGGAGCGAGCCTGCTCGCGATAGCGGTCCGCCATGCAACATTGATGTCGTCTGATACACCGCTATCGCGAGCAGGCTCACTCCTACATTAGGTATGTGCCATGCCCTTGTTCTGCTTATAGAGATCCCCCCGCGTGCCCGACGCCATTCTGCGCCTCGCTTTGCCTTCACCCCTGCGCCGCCTGTTCGACTATCGAGCGCCGGCCGGCGTGCTGCGCGAGCAATTGCAGCCGGGCATGCGCCTGCGAGTGCCGTTCGGTCGACGCGAGATGATCGGGATTCTGGTCGAGGTCACCGACACCAGCGAAGTGCCGGTGGAAAAACTCAAACCGGCGCTGGCCCTGCTCGATGCCACGCCGCCGTTGCCGCCAGCCCTGTTCAAGCTGTGCCTGTGGACCTCGCAGTATTATCAGCACAGCCTCGGCGACACCTTGAGCTGGGCGTTGCCAGTACTGCTGCGCCAGGGCGAACTGGCCGAGGCGCGACAGGAACGCTTCTGGTCGATCACTCCCGGCGCCAGCCTTGAGGATCCGCGCATTGCCCGCGCCCCGCGCCAGCGCGAAGCACTCGCAACGCTGGCACAGCACCCGCACGGCGTCGCCCATCAGTTGCTGAGCAAACTGATGCTGAGCAAGGACAGCCTTGATCTGCTGCTGGCAAAGAATCTGGTGCAGGTGGAAATCCGCCGCCACGCACCGGGCGTGCGTCACGAACACTGGCTCGCCCAGCCGGAACTCCCGCTCAACGCCGAGCAACGCGCCGCCTACGAAGCGATCCGCGCCGGTTTCGACAGTTATCACGCCTTCCTGCTGGCCGGCGTCACTGGCAGCGGCAAGACCGAAGTCTATTTGCAGCTGATCCGCGAAACCCTCGAAGCCGGCAAGCAGGCGCTGGTGCTGATTCCGGAGATCAACCTCGGCCCGCAAACGCTGGCGCGCTTCGAGCAGCGCTTCAACGCGCGTATCGCCTTGCTGCACTCGGCAGTCAATGACCGCGAACGCCTCGACGCGTGGCTCGCTGCCCGTGATGGCGAGGCCGACATTATTATCGGCACTCGCTCGGCGCTGTTTACGCCGATGAAAAACCCCGGGCTGATCATCATCGACGAAGAGCACGACGGCTCTTATAAGCAGCAGGAAGGTTTGCGTTACCACGCTCGCGACCTCGCGCTGGTGCGCGCACGGCAGGAAAACATCCCGATCGTCCTCGGTTCCGCCACGCCGTCGCTGGAAAGCCTGCACAACGCCTACACCGGACGCTATGGCCTGCTGCGCCTGAATGAACGCGCTGGCGGCGCCAAGCAGCCGCGCTTCTTGCGCCTGGATGTAAAAAGCCGTCCGCTGGACAGCGGTATTTCCGGACCGATGCAACAAGCCATCGGCCAGACGCTCGCCAATGGCCAGCAGGTGCTGGTGTTCCTCAACCGTCGCGGCTTTGCGCCGACGCTGCTGTGCCACGATTGCGGCTGGATGTCCGAGTGCTCGCGTTGCGATGCGCGGATGACCGTGCACCAGCGTCATGGTGAGTTGCGCTGCCACCACTGCGGCTATGTCGAGCGTACGCCGCGCCAGTGTCCGAAGTGCAACAAGGTCGATCTGCGGCCCGTCGGTGCCGGCACCGAGCGCGCCGAAGAACGTTTGGCGATTCTGTTCCCGGACTATCCAGTGCTGCGCGTCGACCGCGACAGCACGTCGCGCAAAGACGCGATGAATCAGCTGTTCGCAACGATTCAGAAAGGTCAGCCGTGCATTCTGGTCGGCACGCAAATGTTGGCCAAAGGGCACCACTTCCCACGAGTGACGCTGGTGTCGATCCTCGATGCCGACGGCGGCTTGTTCTCCGGCGACTTCCGCGCCAGCGAGCGCATGGCGCAGTTGATCGTGCAGGTCGCCGGACGTGCCGGGCGAGCGGAAGAGCCGGGCAAGGTGATTATTCAGACGCACCTGGCGGACCATCCTTTGCTGGTGCAACTGACCGAGCAGGGTTACTTCGCTTTTGCCGAACAGGCTTTGAGCGAGCGCCGGGCTGCCGGACTGCCGCCGTTCGCGCATCTGGCGCTGTTGCGCGCCGAAGCGCACAAGCCGGGACAGGCTGAAGGGTTTCTTGATGAAGCGTGCAGCGAGGCCGAGCGTTTGCTGGCTGAGCAGAATCTGAGCGGGATCGAGTTGCTCGGGCCGGTGCCGGCGCCGATGGAGCGACGCGCCGGACGTTATCGCGCGCAGCTGTTGTTGCAGGCGAACGCGCGGGCACCGCTGCATCGGTTGCTGGCCAGTTGGCTGCTGGTGCTGGAGCAGATGCCGAGCGGGCGGGCGGTGCGCTGGTCGCTGGATGTCGATCCGGTCGATTTGTATTGAAGATCAAAAGATCGCAGCCTTCGGCAGCTCCTACAGGGTTAATCGCGTTTACCTGTAGGAGTTGCCGCAGGCTGCGATCTTTTGCCTTTAATGTCACCACATATCCATAACCTGCCTGCTAAGGTTGGCAAGCCCGTCTTCGCAACGGATAATGCCCAGTTTTTCCACCCGCGCACCGATGCGCCCGCCGCGCTTGCGGTCGAAAGAGAAGACCATGAAAGACACCATTCGCCAGCTGATCCAACAAGCCATCACCCAACTCGTCAACGAAGGTGTGTTGCCTGAAGGCCTGACGCCGGCGATCCAGGTGGAGAACGCCCGTGACAAGACCCACGGCGACTTCGCCAGCAACATCGCGATGATGCTGGCCAAGCCTGCGGGCATGAAGCCGCGCGATCTGGCGGAGAAAATCATCGCCGCGCTGCCGGCCGACGAGAACGTCACCAAGGCCGAAATCGCTGGCCCGGGCTTCATCAATTTCTTCCAGAACACCCAGGCGCTGGCCTCGCGTCTCGACGCTGCCTTGGCTGATGCCCATGTTGGCGTGCGCAAGGCTGGTCCTGCACAACGCACCGTGGTCGACCTGTCGGCGCCGAACCTGGCCAAAGAGATGCACGTCGGTCACTTGCGTTCGACCATCATCGGTGACGGCGTGGCCCGCGTACTCGAATTCCTCGGCGACGAGGTGATCCGTCAGAACCACGTCGGCGACTGGGGCACCCAGTTCGGCATGCTGATGGCCTATCTGCAGGAAAACCCGATCACCAGCGACGAGCTGTCTGATCTGGAAAATTTCTACCGCGCCGCCAAGCAGCGTTTCGACGAATCCGCAGAATTCGCCGACCGCGCCCGTGGCCTGGTGGTCAAGCTGCAGGCCGGCGATGCCGAGTGCCTGGCGCTGTGGACCAAGTTCAAGGACATCTCGCTGTCGCACTGCCAGAAGATCTACGAACTGCTCAACGTCAAACTGACCATGGCCGACGTGATGGGCGAAAGCGCCTACAACGACGACCTGATCAACGTGGTCAACGACCTGAAAGCGGCCGGCATGCTGGTCGAGAGCAACGGCGCGCAGTGCGTGTTCCTCGACGAGTTCAAGAACGCCGACGGCGACCCGCTGCCGGTGATCATCGTCAAGGCTGACGGCGGTTACCTCTACGCCACCACTGACCTCGCGGCCGTGCGCTACCGCAGCGGCAAACTGAAAGCCGATCGCGCGCTGTATTTCGTCGATCAGCGTCAGGCCCTGCACTTCCAGCAAGTGTTCGCCGTGGCGCGCAAGGCCGGTTTCGTCACCCATCCGATGGAGATGGAACATATGGGCTTCGGCACCATGAACGGCGCCGACGGTCGTCCGTTCAAGACCCGTGACGGCGGCACCGTGAAGCTGATCGACCTGCTGACCGAAGCGCAGGAACGTGCCTACAACCTGGTGAAAGAGAAGAACCCGACACTGGCTGAAGACGAACTGCGCAACATCGCCAAAGTCGTCGGCATCGGCGCGGTGAAATACGCCGACCTGTCGAAGCACCGCACCAGCGATTACAGCTTCAACTTCGACCTGATGTTGAACTTCGAAGGCAACACCGCGCCGTACCTGCTTTACGCTTACACCCGCGTCGCCGGTGTGTTCCGCAAACTGGGCAAGGATTTCAGCGAAGTCGACGGCCAGATCGTTCTCGAGGCGGAACACGAACTAGAGCTGGCGGCGAAACTGGCGCAGTTCGGTGAAGTGCTGAACAACGTGTCCGATAAGGGCACGCCGCACATTCTCTGCACCTACCTGTATGACGTTGCCGGTCTGTTCTCGAGCTTCTATGAGAACTGCCCGATCCTCGCCGCCGAGACGCCAGCCCGTATGCAGAGCCGTCTGCGCCTGGCCGCGCTGACCGGTCGCACCCTCAAGCAAGGCCTGGAACTGTTGGGTCTGGAAACTCTGGAGCGTATGTAAGTTGGCTGCCAAGAAAAAACCTGCACCCAAGCGTGGCGCCAGCCGTTACCAAGCTCCTGCGAAGCAACCGATTCCGGGTTGGCTGTGGATGGCCATCGGCCTGACCGTCGGCGCGTTTATCGTGTTCCTGATGAAACTGGAGCCGGGCAAGGGCAGCGACACGGTCAAGCGCGAGAAGGTCGAACAGGCGCAGCAGCAGAAAGCGACGAAAATCGCCGAGGCCAACAAGACTCCGCCGAGCCCGACGCAACCGGTGAAGCCGAAGTACGATTTCTACACCCTGCTGCCGGAATCGGAAGTGATCGTGCCGCCGGACGCCGTGCCGGAGAAGACCCTGCCGACGCCACAGGTGCCAACCACGCCGGTAACGCCAGCGGAAGCGGCGAAGATCGACACAGCGCGCGCTCAGGCCGCGCTGGCCGGGATTACGCCACCGCCAGCACCACCCGTGAGCAAAGCCGCGCCGGTGACCAGGTTCTTCTTGCAGGCCGGTTCGTTCCGCAAGGAAACCGATGCTGACAAGGTCCGCGCGCAGATCATTCTGCTCGGCCAGGCGGTGGCGGTTGAGTCCGGCACTGTCAAGGATGAAACCTGGTACCGCGTATTGGTCGGCCCGTTCAGCAACCGCGAACAACTGACCACCGCACAGAAACAACTGGCGGGCGCCGGCTTTAGCAACCTGTTGTTACAACAACGCCAAAGCCGCTGATCCACCGATGGTGGGCACCTCTTCCTGAGGTTGCCCACAATCCCTGTGGCGAGGGGATTTATCCCCGCTGGGTCGCGAAGCTGCCCTGAAACCAGCAATTACGGTGCATCAGGCACACCGTGAATGCTGGAATAGCGACTGCTTCGCAGCCGGACGGGGATAAATCCCCTCGCCACAGTCATCACCCGCCGTTCGTCCTTCAGCGCCCCTCACGGTTGAAATCCTCTCCAGCACCCCCATATGAATGGGCATAAGGCACTTTCGCCCCGCTGTGTGGAGACTCTTCCCTTGACCACCATCGTTTCAGTCCGCCGTCACGGCAAAGTCGTCATGGGCGGCGACGGCCAGGTTTCTCTCGGCAATACCGTGATGAAAGGCAACGCGAAAAAAGTTCGTCGCCTGTACCACGGCCAGGTCATTGCCGGTTTTGCCGGTGCCACCGCCGACGCCTTTACCCTCTTCGAACGTTTCGAAGGCCAGCTGGAGAAACATCAGGGCCACCTGGTGCGCGCCGCTGTCGAACTCGCCAAAGAATGGCGCACCGACCGCTCCCTGAGCCGCCTCGAAGCCATGCTCGCGGTCGCCAACAAAGACGCCTCGCTGATCATCACCGGCAACGGTGACGTGGTCGAACCCGAAGATGGCCTGATCGCCATGGGTTCCGGCGGTGGTTACGCGCAGGCTGCGGCCAGTGCCCTGCTGAAAAAGACCGACCTGTCGGCCCGCGAAATCGTCGAAACCGCACTCGGTATCGCCGCCGACATCTGTGTATTCACCAACCACACTCAGACCATTGAGGAGCAGGATCTCGCCGAATAAGCCTGTCCTGGCCACCGCGCCACGGCTTGTTTGTGCTTGAGGACCGCCAACTACTATGTCCATGACTCCCCGCGAAATCGTCCACGAACTCAACCGCCACATCATCGGCCAGGACGATGCCAAGCGCGCCGTCGCGATTGCCCTGCGCAACCGCTGGCGCCGCATGCAGCTGCCTGAAGAGCTGCGCGTTGAAGTGACCCAGAAAAACCTCCTGATGATCGGCCCGACCGGTGTCGGTAAAACCGAGATCGCCCGTCGTCTGGCGAAACTGGCCAACGCGCCGTTCATCAAGGTCGAAGCGACCAAGTTCACCGAAGTCGGCTACGTTGGCCGTGACGTCGAATCGATCATTCGTGATCTGGCTGACGCGGCGATCAAGATGCTTCGCGAGCAGGAAATGACCCGCGTCCGTCACCGCGCCGAAGACGCCGCCGAGGATCGCATCCTCGACGCGCTGCTGCCGCCGGCCCGCATGGGCTTCAGCAACGAGGAAGCACCGAGCTCCGATTCCAACACCCGTCAGCTGTTCCGCAAGCGTCTGCGCGAAGGTCAGCTGGATGACAAGGAAATCGAGATCGAAGTCGCCGAAGTGTCCGGCATCGAGATCGCCACGCCGCCCGGCATGGAAGAGATGACCAACCAGCTGCAATCGCTGTTTGCCAACATGGGCAAGGGCAAGAAGAAGTCGCGCAAGCTCAAGGTCAAGGAAGCGCTGAAGCTGGTGCGCGACGAAGAAGCCGGGCGTCTGGTCAACGAAGAAGAGCTGAAGGCCAAGGCGCTGGAAGCGGTTGAACAGCACGGCATCGTGTTCATCGACGAGATCGACAAAGTCGCCAAGCGCGGCAATGTCGGCGGCGCCGATGTCTCCCGTGAAGGCGTACAGCGCGACTTGCTGCCGTTGATCGAAGGCTGCACCGTCAACACCAAACTGGGCATGGTCAAGACTGACCACATCCTGTTCATCGCCTCCGGCGCGTTCCACCTGAGCAAGCCAAGCGATCTTGTGCCTGAGCTGCAAGGTCGTCTGCCGATCCGCGTTGAACTCAAAGCGCTGAGCCCGTCGGACTTCGAACGTATCCTCAGCGAACCGCACGCTTCGCTCACCGAGCAATACTGCGCGCTGCTGAAAACCGAAGGACTGAACATCCAGTTCCAGCCGGAAGGCATCAAGCGCATCGCCGAGATCGCCTGGCAGGTCAACGAGAAGACCGAGAACATCGGTGCCCGTCGTCTGCACACGCTGCTTGAGCGTCTGCTCGAAGAGGTATCGTTCAGCGCCGGCGATCTGGCCAGCACCCACGATGAGCAGCCGATTCTGATCGACGCCGACTACGTCAACAGCCACCTCGGCGAATTGGCGCAGAACGAAGATCTGTCCCGTTATATCCTGTAGGTCACTTCTCCCTGTAGGAGCTGCCGCAGGCTGCGATCTTTTGACTTTGATTTCTAACAGACAAGATCAAAAGATCGCAGCCTGCGGCAGCTCCTACAGGGTGTTCCTCTAGTCGGATGACCTGCAATGACTACTATCCCTACCGACATCAAACTGCACAAAGCCTCGAAAACCCTGACGCTCACCTACGCGTCCGGCGAGGAATACACCCTGCCCGCCGAATTTCTGCGCGTGCACTCTCCCTCCGCCGAGGTCCAGGGCCACGGCAAACCGATCCTGCAATTCGGCAAGATCAACGTCGGTCTCAGCAAGCTGGAACCGGCCGGTCACTACGCACTGAAACTGACCTTCGACGACGGTCACGATAGCGGCCTGTTCACCTGGGATTATCTCTACGAGCTGGGGCGACGTTATGACGCACTCTGGGCCGATTATCTGGCCGAGCTCAAAGCCGCCGGAAAAACCCGCGACCCGAACGAGTCGATCGTCAAGCTGATGCTCTAGCCCGAGCCTTGCGCTCATTAGAGGGCATTTTCTAAATTCATCTGTTTGAATGCTCCGCTGTGTGGCCGAGGATCGGCCCGCTTGCGAAAAAAATTAAACTCGGGTAACCAATGGAGCTGGCAAGTTCCCTGCAGTGCTCTACGACTGTAAAGCAGCTATGCAGAATTAACGGTCACCCGAGCAGTAGTACCTGGCATTGGCTGTGGAACTGCACAGCACAAAACCGGGTACTCGTCTCAGGACAATGGAGCGTCGTAGATGAGTAACAAGAATAACGATGACCTGAAGTACCAAGCCTCGGAAAACACCCTGGGGCTTAATCCCGTCGTTGGGCTACGCGGAAAGGATCTGCTGGCCTCTGCTCGTATGGTGCTCAAACAGGCCATCAAACAACCGATCCATAGCGTCAAACACGTCACCCATTTCGGCCTCGAACTGAAGAACGTGCTGTTCGGCAAATCCGAACTGCAACCGGCTGGCGATGACCGTCGCTTCGCCGATCCGGCGTGGAGCCAGAACCCGCTCTACAAACGTTATCTGCAAACCTACCTGGCATGGCGCAAGGAACTCCATTCCTGGATCGATGACAGTAGCCTGTCACCCAAAGACATCGCACGCGGTCACTTCGTCATCAATCTGATGACCGAAGCCATGGCCCCGACCAACACTGCCGCCAACCCGGCTGCGGTGAAACGCTTCTTCGAAACCGGCGGCAAGAGCCTGCTCGATGGCCTCTCGCATCTGGCCAAGGATCTGGTGCACAACGGCGGCATGCCGAGCCAGGTCAACATGGGCGCCTTCGAGGTCGGCAAGAGCCTCGGCGTCACCGAAGGTGCGGTGGTGTTTCGCAACGACGTGCTGGAGCTGATCCAGTACAAGCCGATCACCGAGCAAGTCCACGAGCGCCCGTTGCTGGTGGTGCCGCCGCAGATCAACAAGTTCTACGTATTCGATTTGAGCCCGGACAAGAGTCTGGCGCGCTTCTGCCTGCGCAATAACGTGCAGACGTTCATCGTCAGCTGGCGCAACCCGACCAAGGCGCAGCGCGAGTGGGGCCTGTCGACGTACATCGACGCGCTGAAAGAAGCGGTCGACGTGGTCACCGCGATCACCGGCAGCAAAGATGTGAACATGCTCGGCGCTTGCTCCGGTGGCATCACCTGCACCGCCCTGCTCGGCCACTACGCGGCTATCGGCGAGAAGAAGGTCAATGCCCTCACGCTGCTGGTCAGCGTGCTCGACACGACGCTGGACAGCGACGTCGCCCTGTTCGTCGACGAGCAGACCCTGGAGACCGCCAAGCGCCATTCGTACCAGGCTGGCGTGCTCGAAGGCAAAGACATGGCCAAGGTCTTTGCGTGGATGCGCCCCAACGACCTGATCTGGAACTACTGGGTCAACAACTACCTGCTCGGCAACGAACCGCCGGTGTTCGACATCCTGTTCTGGAACAACGACACCACACGGTTGCCGGCGGCGTTCCACGGCGACCTGATCGAGATGTTCAAAAACAACCCACTGATCCGCCCGAATGCACTGGAAGTGTGCGGCACACCGATCGACCTCAAGCAGGTCACGGCCGATATCTTCTCGCTGGCCGGCACCAACGATCACATCACGCCGTGGAAGTCCTGCTACAAGTCGGCGCAGCTGTTCGGCGGCAAAGTGGAATTCGTGCTGTCGAGCAGCGGGCATATCCAGAGCATCCTCAACCCGCCGGGCAACCCGAAATCGCGTTACATGACCAGCGAAGAAATGGCCGCGAATGCCGATGACTGGCAGGAAAACTCGACCAAGCACACTGATTCCTGGTGGCTGTACTGGCAGACGTGGCAAGCCGAACGTTCGGGCAACCTGAAAAAGGCCCCGCTGAAACTGGGCAACAAAGCGTATCCGGCAGGCGAAGCCTCGCCGGGCACCTACGTTCACGAGCGGTAACTGACACCACCCCTCCCCTGTAGGAGCTGCCGCAGGCTGCGATCTTTTGACTTTTGATTTTTAAAAAACAAGATCAAAAGATCGCAGCCTTCGGCAGTTCCTACACGGGGTGTGGTGAATTTAAATCCACAGGGCCTGACGCATGCCGCAACCGTTCATATTCCGTACCGTCGATCTGGATGGTCAGACCATCCGCACGGCGGTACGCCCCGGCAAGCCTCACTTGACGCCCTTGCTGATTTTCAACGGCATCGGCGCCAACCTGGAGCTGGTGTTTCCATTTGTCGCGGCGCTGGACCCGGATCTGGAAGTGATCGCCTTCGACGTCCCCGGTGTCGGCGGCTCCTCGACGCCGAACCGGCCGTATCGCTTTCCCGGCCTGGCCAAGCTGACCTCGCGGATGCTCGATTACCTCGATTACGGCCAGGTCAACGTCATCGGCGTGTCGTGGGGCGGCGCACTCGCGCAGCAGTTCGCCTACGACTACCCCGAACGCTGCAAGAAACTGGTGCTGGCGGCGACCGCTGCCGGTGCAGTGATGGTCCCCGGCAAACCGAAAGTGCTGTGGATGATGGCCAGTCCACGGCGCTACATTCAGCCCTCGCACGTGATCCGCATCGCGCCGCTGATCTATGGCGGCTCGTTCCGTCGCGACCCGACCCTGGCCGCCAGCCACGCGGCGAAGGTGCGCTCGGCGGGCAAGCTCGGTTATTACTGGCAGCTGTTTGCCGGCCTCGGCTGGACCAGCATTCACTGGCTGCACAAGATCCATCAGCCGACGCTGGTGCTGGCCGGTGACGACGATCCACTGATCCCGCTGATCAACATGCGCATGCTCGCCTGGCGCATTCCCAACGCGCAGTTGCACATCATCGATGACGGCCATCTGTTCCTGATCACCCGCGCCGAAGCCGTGGCGCCGATCATCATGAAGTTTCTCCAGGAGGAACGTCAGCGCGCGGTAATGCATCCGCATCCGACACCGCAGGGCGGCTAAGCGCTGCGGCAGGCTTTATGCAGGGCTTTACAGAAAGTGCGTGGCAGGACGCCGCGCAGGCAGCAACCGATAACAGCGTCTATGGTGTTCTGGTTCGGTGAATGTGTTTTTGGCCTGAAGACGAAGGAGTGTTGAGTCATGCGCGACAAACCAGCGACGGGCGGAGTGCCCAGCCCCGCCGTGTTCATCAACGCACAAAGTGCGATCACCGGCCTGCGTGGCCGGGACCTGATCTCGACCTTGCGCAGCGTCGCCGCCCATGGTTTGCGCAACCCGATTCATAGCGCAAAACACGCCTTGAAACTCGGCGGCCAACTGGGCCGCGTGCTGCTCGGCGAAACCCTGCACCCGACCAATCCACAGGACAGCCGTTTCGCTGATCCGGCGTGGAGCCTCAACCCATTTTACCGGCGCAGCCTGCAGGCGTATCTGGCCTGGCAGAAGCAGGTCAAAAGCTGGATCGACGACAGCGACATGAACCCGGAAGACCGCGCTCGCGCGCACTTCGCTTTCACCCTGCTCAACGACGCGGTGGCGCCGTCCAACACCCTGCTCAATCCGCTGGCGGTGAAAGAGCTTTTCAACTCCGGCGGGCACAGTGTGGTGCGCGGCCTCAGTCATTTATTCGATGACTTGCTGCACAACGACGGTTTGCCGCGCCAGGTGACCAAACAGGCTTTCGAGGTCGGCAAGACCGTCGCCACCACCACCGGCTCAGTGGTGTTTCGCAACGATTTGCTTGAGCTGATCCAGTACAAGCCAATGAGCGAAAAGCAGTACGCCAAGCCGCTACTGGTGGTGCCGCCGCAAATCAACAAGTACTACATTTTCGACCTGAGCCCGCACAACAGCTTCGTCCAGTACGCGCTGAAGAACGGCTTGCAGACGTTCATGATCAGCTGGCGTAACCCGGATGTGCGCCATCGCGAATGGGGCCTGTCGACCTACGTCGAGGCGGTGGAAGAGGCAATGAACATCTGCCGGGCGATCACCGGCGCCCGCGAGGTCAACCTGATGGGTGCCTGCGCTGGCGGGCTGACCATCGCCGCGCTGCAAGGGCATTTGCAGGCCAAGCGGCAACTTCGCCGGGTCTCCAGTGCGACCTATCTGGTCAGCCTGCTCGACAGTGAAATCGAAACCTCGGCCACACTGTTTGCCGATGAGCAAACCCTCGAAGCCGCCAAGCGTCGTTCCTATCAGAAAGGCGTGCTCGACGGTCGCGACATGGCCAAAGTCTTCGCCTGGATGCGCCCCAACGATCTGATCTGGAGCTACTTCGTCAACAACTACCTGTTGGGCAAAGAGCCGCCGGCGTTCGACATTCTCTACTGGAACAACGACAACACCCGCCTGCCTGCGGCGTTTCACGGCGACTTGCTGGACTTCTTCAAACACAACCCGCTGACCCATCCGGGTGGCCTGGAAGTCTGTGGCACGCCGATCGACCTGCAGAAAGTCACCGTCGACAGCTTCAGCGTCGCTGGCATGAACGACCACATTACGCCATGGGATGCAGTGTATCGCTCGACCTTGCTGCTCGGCGGCGAGCGACGTTTCGTGCTGTCCAACAGCGGCCATGTGCAGAGCATTCTCAACCCACCGAGCAACCCGAAAGCCGCGTACGTCGAGAACGGCAAGATGAGCAGCGACCCACGCGCCTGGTACTACGACGCCAAGCACGTCGATGGCAGTTGGTGGCCGCAGTGGCTGGAATGGATTCAACAGCGCTCCGGCGCGCAGCACGAAACCTCGTTCACCCTCGGCAACCCTAACTATCCACCGATGGAGGCAGCGCCCGGTACCTACGTGCGTGTGCGCTGACGCTTAACCGAACTTTTCTAAGAAGACTGGATGAAAACCCGCGACCGGATTCTCGAATGTGCTTTGCAATTGTTCAACGAAAAGGGCGAGCCGAACGTTTCCACCATGGAGGTGGCCAACGAAATGGGGATCAGCCCGGGCAACCTCTACTACCACTTCCATGGCAAGGAACCGCTGATTCTCGGGTTGTTCGAACGCTTCCAGAATGAACTGGCGCCGCTGCTGGATCCGCCATCGGATGTCGAGCTGGCACCGGAGGATTACTGGCTGTTCCTGCATTTGATCGTCGAGCGGCTGGCGCAGTATCGGTTCCTGTTTCAGGACCTGTCGAACCTCGCCGGGCGCTTGCCGAAACTGGCCAAGGGCATTCGCAATCTGCTCAATGCATTGAAGCGCACGCTGGCGTCGTTGCTGGCGCGGTTGAAGGCGGGCGGGCAACTGGTCAGCGATACCCAGGCGTTGGGGCAACTGGTGGAGCAGATCACCATGACGTTGCTGTTTTCGTTGGATTATCAGCGGATTCTGGATCGTGAGGGGGAAGTGAGGCTGGTGGTTTATCAGATCATGATGCTGGTGGCCCCGCATCTGTTGCCGCCGGTGAAAGTGGCGACAGAGCGAATGGCCCTGCAGTACCTTGAAGATCATGACTGAATCAAAAGCCCCTCACCCTAGCCCTCTCCCGGAGGGAGAGGGGACTGATCGGGGAATACTTGAGATTTACGCCGACCTGATAGTGCGTTTCCGAATCCATAATCGATAAGGTCTTTCAGGTCGATGTATGGCGTAAGACACCTCGGTCGGCCCCCTCTCCCTCCGAGAGAGGGCTGGGGTGAGGGCAAGCTTTAAAACGCACAAACAAAAACGCCCGACCTTCACAGGCCGGGCGTTTTGTTTTGCCCTGATAAATCAGGACTGACTGGTTGGCGTCGACGGCGTCGATGCAACAGTCGGGGTAGCCACCGGAGTCGGTGCTGCGGCGGAGTTCGACGCGCTCACCGGAGCTGCCGGAGTGGCCGGCTTGGCTGCAGCAGGCGCGGCCGGTTTCGGTGCAGCGGCTTTCGGTGCGGCCGGTTTTTTCACTGCCGGTTTTTTCGCCGCAGCAGGTTTCGCTGCAGGCTTGGCAGCCGGCTTCGCGGCAGCAGTTTTCGCTGCTGGCTTGGCCGCAGGCTTCGCTGCGGTTTTGGCCGCAGGTTTTGCTGCCGGTTTGGCGGCGGCTTTGGCGGCAACCGGTTTGGCTGCAGCTTTTGCTGCTGGCTTGGCGGCAGCAGTTTTCGCGGCAGGTTTAGCCGCTGCCTTGGCCAGTGGCTTGGCCGTCGTTTTAGCAGCAGGTTTGGCCGCCGCAGTTTTCGCTGCAGGCTTGGCAGCAGCGGTTTTCGCCGCCACAGGCTGAGCTTTCAGACCGGTGAGTTTTTCGATCTGTCTGGTCAGTGTGTCGACCTTGCTGTTGAGCGCTTTGACTTCATTGCGGCTCGGTACACCGAGGCGCGAAATCGCGCTGTTCAGGCGCTTGTCAAAAGCCCCTTCCAGCTCGTCCCACTTGCCCAGTGCGCGATCTTTCACGCCGCTGATGCGCGACTTGGCCGAGGTAGCAGAGTCCTTGGCGGCATCGACTTTCTTGCCAACTGCCGACTTGGTGAGCTTCTCGGCTTTCTCGCCGTCTTTGACCAATGTATCGAAGAGCTTGCTGCCGTCAGTGTCGATCTTCGAGTACACGCCTAAACCAGCCAGCCAGATTTTGCGGGAGTAGGATTCGACCTTCCCGACCCACGAGCTGCTATCTTTTTTATCAGTAGTCTTTTTGCCAGCCATCCCGTTCTCCTTAAGATTTACGCGCGACGCGTTCGAGCAATGCCGTCAGCTCATCGAGCTTAGCAGAGAGTGTCTCAACGTCATGTTTAGACGGAATGCCGATACGATTCAAGGCGCTTGCTACACGGGAGTCGAACGCCTTCTCGACCTTGTCGAGCTGAACTTCGACGCGACCTTTGAATGAACTCACTTCACCCTTGGCTTCATCGATCTCGGCGTTGGCCGCTTCGAGTTTTTCGGTGACGGCTTTTTTGCCTTTCTTTTCAACAGTTTGACCAGCTTTGATCAACTCTTGAAAGTACTCGTTGCCCTCTTGGCCGACCTTGGCGTAGGCACCCAGGCCTGCCAGCCAGATCTTGCGGGCATAGGATTTGACGTCGCTCAGAGCAGAAGTCGAAGCGTCGATTTTTTTCTTCAAAATTACTTTGGCCATGGTGCACCTCACGCGCAGAAGGTTTGAGGAACTGCCCGGACAAGTGTCGGGCTCATGCACAAAGTAAGTAGAAAAATTAGAAACGGCACCCTAACAACTGACATGAACAGAGGGAGCACCACAAAACAAATGTAGGAGTGAGCCTGCTCGCGATAGCGGTCTGTCAATCAACATTCCAGTGACTGACAGACCGCTATCGCGAGCAGGCTCACTCCTACAGGGAATCGCGTTTCAAGCGGGAATCAGACCAAAGCTTTGTCGAGGGCTTTCTCGATCTCGGCTTTGATCATGCCGCTCATGGCCGACATCATGATGCCCAGCTCAACATCGACCTTGATCGAATCGTCCGCCACATGCACCGCGCCTTTCACGCCCGAGCGCTTGAGGTTCAGGGTGTCGCCGGACCATTGCGGCTCCAGGCCATATTGCTCGGAAAGTTTCTGCGCGAGCTTGTCGGCCTTCTCGCGGGCGGCTTCCTTACCCAGGTTGTGGGCACGTTCAACACTGATTTTGGCCATTGAATGCCTCCTGATTGATCAATAGGTGTCGGTAAATCTTGACCGCTGCTGCGGCAAATCGTCCCGAAGGTCGCCCATCTTACCTTTAGCCATTCCAAGACAAAGCATGGCTTGGGGATTAGAATGTCGCGCATTCTCTTTTGGTGACAGCGATATGACTGATCAGCGCAAAGGCAGCGATGCCGAACCCACCACTCACTTCGGCTTCAAAAACGTTCCGGAAAGCCAGAAAGCGGAAAAAGTCGCTGAGGTTTTCCACTCGGTAGCCGCCAAGTACGACCTGATGAACGACCTTCTGTCGGGCGGCATGCACCGTCTGTGGAAGCGTTTCGCGATCGAACTGTCGGGTGTGCGCAGCGGTAACCGCGTGCTGGACATCGCCGGCGGTACCGGCGACCTGACCAAAAAATTCTCGCACCTGGTTGGCCCGACCGGTCAGGTGGTGCTGGCCGACATCAACGAATCGATGCTCAAGGTCGGCCGTGACCGCCTGCTCGATCTGGGTGTCGCCGGCAACGTCGAATTCGTTCAGGCGGACGCCGAAAAACTACCGTTCCCGGACAACCACTTCGACTGCGTGACCATCGCCTTCGGCCTGCGCAACGTGACGCACAAGGAAGACGCCCTGCGTTCGATGCTGCGCGTGCTCAAGCCGGGCGGTCGTCTGCTGGTGCTGGAATTCTCGAAGCCGACCAACGCACTGATGTCGAAAGCCTACGACGCGTACTCGTTCGCCTTCATGCCACTGATGGGCAAGCTGATCACCAACGATTCGGAAAGCTATCGCTACCTCGCCGAATCGATCCGCATGCACCCGAATCAGGAAACCCTGAAGTCGATGATGGTCGACGCCGGTTTCGACCGCGTGACCTATCACAACATGACCGCAGGCATCGTCGCCCTGCACCGTGGCATCAAGCCCTGATGTTGCTCACCGGGCTGCTCGCCAGCGTTGAACTCGGCCTCAACCGGGTGCTGCGTCTCGACAGCACGGCGCTGCCGCGGCTGGCGCATTTGACCGGCAAGGTGATTGCCGTCGACTGCCGCAGCCCGGCACTGCAACTGTTCATCCTGCCGAGCGACGAAGGTCTGATGCTGGCCTCGCACTGGGAAACCGGTGTCGACTGCACCCTGCGTGCCCCGGCATCCAGCCTGCTGAAACTGGCCGTGAGCAAAGACAAGACTGCGGTGTTGCACGCCCCGGAAGTCGAGCTCGATGGCGACAGCGGCGTGCTGCTGGAATTGGCCGGCGTGTTGCAGGATCTTGAGCTGGACTGGGAGTACGAACTCTCGCGCTGGCTGGGACCTGTCGCCACGCAACTGATTGGCGGTCATCTGCGCAGCCGCGCACGCTGGTATCAACAAGGATTTGCCAGCCTCAACCAGAATCTCGCCGAATACCTCGCCGAAGAATCGCGCACCCTCGTCGGGCAGCGCGAAGCCGAAGCGCGCTTCAGCGAACTGGACCGGATCAAACTTGATCTGGAACGTCTCGAGGCGCGTTTCGAGCGCCTTTCCCGATCCCTCGACCCAAGCGATAACGCATGAAGCTGCTTGCCGTCCGCCGTCTGTTGCGCATCCAGCGCGTCGTGATCCGCTACCGCCTCGATGACCTGCTGTTCGATCTGCCGTTGCCGTGGTTTCTCTTGGCGCTGCGCTATGTGCTGCCGTGGCGCTGGTTCCCGCGCAAGCCGCTGGATCTGAGCCGGGGCGCGCGTTTGCGTCTGGCGTTGCAGGATCTCGGGCCGATTTTCATCAAGTTCGGGCAGATTCTTTCGACCCGCCGCGACCTGCTGCCGGAAGACATCGCCGATGAGCTGATGCACCTGCAGGATCGTGTGCCGCCGTTCGATTCGCAGCTGTCGATCAAGCTGATCGAAGAGCAACTGGGCAAGAAAATCAGCGACGTGTTCAGCCGCTTCGACGTCGAACCGCTGGCCTCGGCCTCTGTGGCGCAGGTGCATGCCGCGCAGCTGAAAACTGGCGAAGAAGTGGTGGTCAAGGTGATCCGCCCGGGCCTCAAGCCGATCATCGCGCAGGATCTGGCGTGGCTGTTCATCCTCGCCCGCGCTGCCGAAAAAGTCTCTGCCGACGCGCGTCTGCTGCACCCGGTCGACGTGGTGCAGGACTACGAAAAAACCATCTACGACGAACTCGATCTGCTGCGCGAGGCGGCCAACGCCAGCCAGTTGAAGCGCAACTTCGAAGGTTCGCCGCTGTTGTATGTGCCGCAAGTCTATTGGGACTGGTGCCGGCCGAAAGTGCTGGTGATGGAGCGCATCTACGGCATTCAGGTGACGGATCTGGCGACCCTCGCCGACCAGCGCACCGACATGAAAATGCTCGCCGAGCGTGGCGTGGAGATTTTCTTCACCCAAGTGTTCCGCGACAGTTTTTTCCACGCCGACATGCACCCGGGCAACATCTTCGTCAGCACCGTCAACCCGTGGAGCCCGCAATACATCGCGATCGACTGCGGCCTCGTCGGCAGCCTGACCCAG
>NZ_JBIVGT010000028.1:31463-60388 GCF_044748825.1 Pseudomonas sp. NPDC089741
AATGAAAACAACAACAACAACAACTACAAAACATGTAACACTCAATACATACACAACGAAATACCCATCTACGGCAGCCTGACCCCGGAAGACCAGGACTATCTGGCGCGCAACCTGTTCGCCTTCTTCAAGCGTGACTACCGTCGCGTGGCGCAGTTGCACATCGATTCGGGCTGGGTGCCGGCAGAAACCAAACTCAATGAATTCGAAGCGGCGATCCGTACCGTCTGCGAACCGATCTTCGAAAAACCGTTAAAAGATATTTCATTTGGCCAGGTGCTGATGCGCCTGTTCCAGACCGCACGGCGCTTCAACATGGAAGTGCAACCGCAACTGGTGCTGCTGCAAAAGACCCTGCTGAACATCGAAGGCCTTGGCCGTCAGCTGTACCCGGACCTGGATCTGTGGAACACCGCGCAGCCGTTTCTGGAGCGCTGGATGCGCGAACGCGTCAGCCCGAAAGCCTTGCTCGGCAACGTGCAGAGCCAGTTCGAACAGCTGCCGCACCTGGCCAACATGGCCCGCGATCTGCTCGAACGCATGTCCCAGCCACACGCCTACGATCCACCGCCACCGTGGCATAAACGCAAGGACGACTGGTTCCTGCGCCTGCTCGGTTGCGCGCATCTGGCCGGTGGGGTGATCCTCGCCCTCGGTGGCCCGTTGCACGAATTGGGGCATTGGCCGGCGGGAATCATGGTGGCAGTCGGCTTGTATCTGGTCGTTCGCCGATAGCCAGTTTCGTGATCGGCTGGCACACTGTTTCAATGCCTGAACCCGACTATTGAAGTGTGGGGTTCGCTGTCGGAGTCGAAGATGAAAAACTGGCTGGACGAGATCAAGTGGGACGCTGATGGCCTGGTGCCGGCGATTGCCCAGGATCACAAGACCGGACGCGTGCTGATGATGGCCTGGATGAACCGCGAAGCGCTCGAACTGACCGCTGCGGAAAACCGTGCCATCTACTGGTCACGTTCGCGTGGCAAGCTGTGGCGCAAGGGCGAAGAGTCCGGCCATGTACAGACCTTGCATGAGATGCGTCTGGACTGTGACGCCGACGTGATCATCCTGATGGTTGAACAGATCGGCAACATCGCTTGCCATACCGGCCGTCAAAGCTGCTTTTATCGCGTCTTTGAAAACGGCGACTGGAAAACCGTCGACCCGGTTCTGAAAGACCCGCACGCTATCTATTCCGCAGGACACAAACATGAGTGACACCCTGACCCGCCTGGCGCAAGTGCTCGAAGAGCGCAAAGGTGCAGCCGCCGACAGCTCGTATGTAGCTAGTCTGTATCACAAGGGTTTGAACAAGATTCTGGAGAAAGTCGGCGAAGAGTCGGTCGAAACCATTATTGCCGCCAAGGATGCCGCGATCAGTGGCGACTGCAGCGATGTGATTTACGAGACCGCCGACCTGTGGTTCCACAGCATGGTCATGCTCGCCCAACTGGGGCAGCATCCGCAGGCTGTGCTGGATGAACTGGATCGCCGCTTCGGCCTGTCCGGACACGTCGAGAAAGCCTCGCGTCCGTCCGCCTGAACAATTTTTAGAGAGGAACAGCAACATGGGCATTTTTGACTGGAAACACTGGATCGTCATTCTGGTAGTCGTGGTGTTGGTGTTCGGCACCAAGAAACTGAAAAACCTCGGCACCGACGTTGGCGAGTCGATCAAGGGCTTCCGCAAAGCAATGAACGACGACGAAAAACCTGCCGCTGATCCAACCGTGACGCCTGCGCAGCCGGTGCCACCGGTGCAGCCGCAAGCCACCGCTCAGGCCAACCCGCCGCACACCATTGACGTGCAGGCGCAGAAAGTCGAAGAGCCGATCCGCAAAGACGTGTGAGCACTGACTAATGTTTGGTATCAGCTTCTCTGAACTGCTGCTCGTCGGCCTCGTCGCCCTGCTGGTGCTAGGCCCCGAGCGTCTGCCGGGCGCTGCGCGCACCGCTGGCCTGTGGGTTGGACGGCTAAAGCGCAGCTTCAACGCGATCAAACAGGAAGTTGAACGTGAAATCGGTGCCGACGAGATTCGTCGGCAACTGCACAACGAGCACATTCTGTCGCTGGAGCAGGAGGCGCGGAAGATTTTCACGCCGGTTCAGCAAGAGCCAACGCCGGTTGAGCATGTAGGCGAGCAGACGATTCATGCGCCGACTGCACCCGTTGCGCCAGCACCGACACCTGCACCTGCACCTGCTGCCGTTGTAGCGCCGACAGAACCGGCAGCCGCAGAAACCTCGGTTGAACACGTTGCGCCAACCGCCGCGCCGATCACACCAGCGCCTCACGACCCTACTCTGCCGCCGCGAGCCCCATGAGCGATCTCCCCGAAAACGACCAGCACATGCCGCTGGTTTCGCACCTCACCGAGTTGCGCACCCGCCTGCTGCGTTGTGTGGCGGCGATCTTCATCATCTTCGCCGGGCTGTTCGCCTTCACCCAGCAGATCTACACCTTCGTCTCGACGCCGCTGCGCCAGTACCTGCCGGTTGGCGCGACGATGATCGCCACTGATGTGTCGTCGCCGTTCCTGACGCCACTGAAGCTGACGATGATGGTTTCGCTGTTCCTCGCGATTCCGGTGATCCTGCATCAGATCTGGGGCTTCATCGCGCCGGGCCTGTACAAACATGAAAAACGCATCGCGGTGCCGCTGCTGGTGTCGAGCATTTTGCTGTTCTACACCGGCATGGCGTTCGCTTATTACTTCGTATTCCCGCTGATCTTCAAATTCTTCGCTGCGGCCACCCCGGCCGGCGTGGAAATGATGACCGACATCGCCAGTTACCTCGATTTCGTCATGACGCTGTTCTTCGCTTTCGGCGTGGCGTTCGAGATTCCGGTGGCCGTGGTCCTGCTGGTGTGGATCGGCGTGGTCGACGTCAAATACCTGAAGAAAATCCGCCCGTACGTGATCATCGGCTGCTTCGTGGTCGGCATGATTCTGACCCCGCCGGACATCTTCTCGCAGACCCTGCTGGCCGTGCCGATGTGGATGCTGTTTGAAATCGGCATTCTGTTCGGTGGTTTGATCAGCAAGCGCGAACGCCCGGACGAAACCCCGGCCGACGACCACAACGACCAGCCGCCAGCGACCCAGGCATGAACCTGCTGTTGCTCGAAGAGGCCGATTTCATTGCGGCCGACCGCGTGGTGCTGCGTGATCGCCGCCTGACCCATATGCAGGAAGTTCACCGCTCGGAAGTCGGTGACAGCCTGCGCGTTGGGCGCATCAACGGCCTGATGGGGTCGGCCGAGTTGCTGCGCCTGGAACCGGGTGAAGCGGAATTACGCGTAACCCTCGATCAGCCACCGCCGGCCAAGCTGCCGCTGACGCTGGTGCTGGCGCTGCCGCGCCCGAAAATGCTTCGTCGGGTGTTTCAGACCGTGGCGACCATGGGCGTCTCGAAGGTCATTCTGGTCAACAGCTACCGGGTCGAGAAGAGTTTCTGGCAGACGCCGTTTCTTGATCCTGAGGCGATCCGTGAGCAACTGGTCCTCGGTCTGGAACAGGCCCGCGATACGGTGCTGCCGGAGATCATCATCGAGAAACGCTTCAAGCCGTTTGTTGAAGATCGGTTGCCAGCAATTACCGACGGCACCCTCGGCCTCGTCGGCCACCCCGGCAACTATCCGCCGTGCCCACGCGCCCTGAGCGAACCGGTCACGTTGGCGATCGGTCCCGAAGGCGGTTGGATCCCTTACGAAATCGACCTGCTGGGTAAATCCGGCCTGCAACCGGTGCAACTCGGCGAGCGTATCCTGCGCGTCGAAACCGCCGTCACCGCCCTCCTCGCCCGCCTCTTCTAACCCCAATCCCCCTGTAGGAGCTGCCGCAGGCTGCGATCTTTTGATGTTGTTTTTTAGAAGCAAGATCAAAAGATCGCAGCCTCGTTCCACTCGACAGCTCCTACAGGATGGCGGCGTCTCGGATAAATGGTGTTACAGATTGCCATCTTCCAGCCGATACAGTCCCCATAAGTCCAATTAGTGGTCGGGGAGTTGTCGCATGTACCGTTGGTTAGCCGAGAATCTGGGAAATGTCAGTGTCAAACGCAAGTTGGGGATCGGTTTCGGCCTGGTGCTGTTGCTGACGCTGCTGATCACCTTCACCGGCTGGACCGGCATGAGCGGCATCATCAGCCGTGGCGACAAGCTCGGTTTCATCTCCAGCCTCAATGAGCTGACCAAGGACCTGCGCCTGGCGCGCCTTGACTATGAAGCGCGCCGTGGCGAGCAAGGCCCTGGCGCGGTGAACGAGCTGCTCGGCAAACTCGGCAGCGGCCTGCAAACTGCGCGCGGCTTGATTGAACAGCCGTCCGACGCCGCCATGGTCGATCAGCAACTGGCCGCCGTCGCCGAATACAAGCGCGCCTTTGCCGACATGACCCAGGCCACCGTGCAGCGTGAAGACGCGCGCAGCAAGCTCGGCGCCAGCGCCGACAACGCTGTGGCGAAAGTCGCCGAAGTGGAAAAATCCATGCTGCAAGGCGACAGCGTCGCGCAATTCAACAGCGTGATCGAGCTGAGCAAACTGCTGCAACAGGCGCGCTATCAGGTTCGCGGCTACACCTACAGCGGCAAGGCCGACGCCGAGCAACCGGCGCTGGACGCCATCGACAACGCGCTGAAAAATCTCGACAGCCTGCCGGCGAAACTGCCGGAGCAGCACATCGCCAACTTGCAACAGGCCACCGATTCGATCAAAGCCTATCGCGCTGCGGTCAGCCAGTTCCGCGACTCGCAGGTCAACAACGCCAGGGCTCAGGCGCAGATGGCGACGCAAGGCGACATCCTGCTCGACGTCAGCAAGAAGCTCACCGAATCGCAGACCGTGGTGCGCGACACCGACGCCGCTCACGCGAAGAACATGCTGATCATCGCCACCCTGCTGGCCGTGGCGTTCGGCCTGCTGGCGGCGTGGGCGATCACCCGTCAGATCATCATCCCGCTGAACCAGACCCTGAAAGTCGCCGAGCGCGTCGCCGCAGGCGATCTGACTCACAACCTGGTCTCCGAGCGCCGCGACGAACTCGGCCAGCTGCAACGTTCGATGCAAAGCATGACCCAAGGCCTGCGCGACTTGATCGGCGGGATCAGCGATGGCGTCACCCAGATCGCCAGCGCCGCTGAAGAGCTGTCGGCCGTCACCGAACAGACCAGCGCCGGGGTCAACAATCAGAAGATCGAGACCGATCAGGTCGCCACCGCCATGAACGAAATGGCCGCCACCGTGCAGGAAGTCGCGCGCAACGCCGAGGAAGCCTCCGAAGCGGCCGTGGCTGCCGACCAACAGGCTCGTGAAGGCGACAAGGTCGTCGGCGAAGCCATCGCACAGATCGAGCGCCTGGCGGTTGAAGTCGGTCACTCCACCGAAGCGATGGGCGAACTCAAGCGCGAAAGCGACAAGATCGGCAGCGTCCTCGACGTGATCAAATCCGTGGCCCAGCAAACCAACCTGCTGGCGCTCAACGCCGCTATCGAAGCCGCGCGTGCCGGTGAAGCCGGACGTGGTTTTGCTGTAGTTGCCGATGAAGTGCGCAGCCTTGCTCAGCGCACGCAGAAGTCCACCGAAGAGATCGAAGAGCTGATCATCGGCCTGCAAAACGGCACCCAGCAAGTCGCAACGATCATGGACAACAGCCGCACCCTGACCGACAGCAGCGTCGAATTGACCCGCCGCGCCGGCGGTTCGCTGGAAAGCATTACCCGCACGGTGTCAGCGATTCAGGCGATGAACCAGCAGATTGCCGCAGCGGCCGAGCAGCAGAGCGCGGTGGCTGAAGAGATCAACCGTAGCGTGCTGAATGTGCGGGACGTGTCGGATCAGACCTCGGCGGCGAGCGAAGAGACCGCGGCGTCGAGCGTTGAGCTGGCACGTCTGGGGACGCATCTGCAAATGCTGGTGGGGCGCTTCAAGGTCTAGCCCAATGGTCGTTCCCACGCTCTGCGTGGGAATGCATCCTGCGACGCTCCGCGTCGCGCATACAAAGGGACGCGGAGCGTCCCGGGCGGCATTCCCACGCGGAGCGTGGGAACGATCTGGTACTACAAGACCTGACGCAGGAAGGCCTGGGCACGCGGATCTTTCGGCGCATCAAAGAACTCCGCCGGCGCCGCATCTTCCAGCAGCTTGCCGTGATCGAAGAACAACACCCGATCCGCCACTTCCCGGGCGAAACCCATCTCGTGGGTCACGCAAACCATGGTCATGCCTTCCACGGCCAGGTTCTTCATCACGTCCAGCACTTCGCCGACCATTTCCGGGTCGAGCGCCGACGTCGGCTCATCGAACAACATCACCTTCGGCTCCATCGCCAGCGCCCGGGCAATTGCCACGCGCTGTTGCTGACCGCCGGACAGGCGTGACGGAAACTCGTTGGCCTTCTGCGCGATGCCAACCTTTTTCAACAATTCCATGGCCTTGGCCTCGCGCTCTTTCTTGCCGCGCTTGCGCACGACTTTCTGCGCCAGACAGAGGTTTTCCAGCACGGTCATGTGCGGGAACAGGTTGAAATGCTGAAAGACCATGCCGACTTCACGGCGGTAGGCGTTGACGTCGGTTTTCGGGTCGGCCAGTTGCAGGCCGTCGATGCTCACCGAGCCGGAGTCGAACTCCTCCAAGCCATTCAGGCAGCGCAGGAAGGTCGACTTGCCGGAACCCGACGGACCGATCACCACCAGCACTTCACCCTTGGCCACCGTGGTGCTGACGTTATCCACCGCGCGCACCACTTGCCCACGAGTGTCGAAGACTTTTACCAGATCGCGGACTTCAATCACTTTGCGCGAGCCTCCGCTCAAGCCGGCTGGCGATTTTCGACAGCGGCAGGTTGATCAACAGGTACAGGCCGGCAACGCAGAACAGAATCTCGAACGGCGAAAACGAGGTGGTGATGACTTCACGGCCGCTTTTCAGCAGTTCGGTGATAGCGATCACCGATACCAGCGAGGTGTCCTTGACCAGACTGATGAACTGCCCGGCCAGCGGTGGCAGCACGCGTTTCAGCGCCTGCGGCAACACCACGTGGCGCATCGACTGACCGGCACTCAGGCCGAGCGAGCGCGCCGCTTCGTTCTGGCCACGGGCAATCGATTGCACACCGGAACGAATGATCTCGGCCACGTAGGCGCCGGTGAACAGCGACAGCGCGGCGATCCCTGCGAACTCGCGGGACAGGTTCATCACCGTGCCGATGAAGAAGTAGAAAATGAAGATCTGCACCAGCAGCGGCGTGCCGCGTACCAGTTCGACATAGATCGTCGAGAGGTCACGCAGGGTCGGGTTGTTCGATAGCCGGCACAGACCCGTGACCAGACCGATCAGCAACCCCAGAATCCCCGACACCACCGACAGCCACAGCGTCGTCCACAGGCCCCACAACAGCGGCCCTGCCGCCCAATGTCGAGTAACACCGACGACGTCGCCTTCCGCGACATCATCGCCCTGGGCGAATTGCAGGCTGTTCTCGTCGACCGTCAGGTGCTGCTCGTCACCGGCGTCATTGCGCAGGGTGACGATAGCGCTGCCGCCCTTGCGCACGAGTTCAGTGACGGTGGAAATGTCGGTGGCACGCTGGGTTTCTTCAGCCTGATAGGCGAAATACTGCGGCACGCGGTTCCAGCGCCATTCGTAGGACATCAGCGACGTCGCGTAATACAACGCGCCCGCGAGGCCGACCAGCACCAGCACGGTGAGGACGTGCCAGGGCCATTGGGCTTTTTTCTGTTTCATTGCCGGTTCTCGGATGATCGTTCCCACGCTCTGCGTGGGAATGCCGCTCGGGACGCTCTGCGTCCCTGCCTGATCGTGACGCGGAGCGTCACAGGATGCGTTCCCACGCAGAGCGTGGGAACGATCAGCGGATGCGCGTTATTCCATGTCCTTGAGCCACTCGGTGCTCTTGAACCACTTGTCATGGATGCGATCGTAGGTGCCGTCTTCGTGAATCTGGTGCAGGAAGTTGTTGATGAAGTTGAGGCTGTCGTAATCGCCCTTCTTCAGACCAAACGCCAGAGGCTCGTAGGTGAACGGCTGGTCGAGGAACACCAGTTTGCCAGCGCCGACCTTGGTCACCGCCACGACGTTGTACGGCGCGTCGTAGATAAAGGCGTCAGCCTTGCCGTTGACCACGTCAAGCACCGCTTCCTGCTCGTTGTCGTAGCCGTGGTACTTGGCTTTCGAGATCAGCTTCTTGGCGACCATTTCGCCGGTGGTGCCGAGCTTGGAGGTGATGCGGTAGTCGGCGGTGTTCAGGTCTTTATACGACTTGATGGTGCCTTCCAGTTCCTTGCGGATCAGCAGGGTCTGGCCGACGACGATGAACGGTTCGCTGAAGTTCAGGCGCAGGTTGCGCTCTTGAGTCAGGGTCATGCCGCTGCCGATCATGTCGAACTTGTCGGTCATCAGCGCCGGGATGATGCCGTCGTAGCCGGTGGAAACCAGTTCCAGCTTGACGCCCATGGCCTTGGACATGGCTTTGAGGATGTCGACTTCGAAGCCGATGATTTCGCTGCGCTTGTTGGTCATTTCGAACGGCATGTAGGTCGGATCCATACCGACTTTCAACGTGCCGCGCTTGACCGCGTCATCGATTGCGCCAGCCTGCGCCGCATTGACTGCAACCAGTGCCGTGACGCCGACCAGCAGCATCGACAGATACTTCTTCATCTTCAAGTCCCCAAAACCATTGCGTGTGCGGCGCGAAAAACCGACAGAAATGGGCCAAAAAGCCCGGGCGCGCCAATTCGGGGACGGATGCTAACGCACTCGTTTTTTTGCACAAGGTTTAATCGGGGATTTGTTTGAAGATCAAGAGCACACCCTCACCCCAGCCCTCTCCCGGAGGGAGAGGGGGCCGATCGGGGGATGCTTCAGGGATACGCCGACCTGAATCGGATTTGCCGAATCCATAATCGACACAATGTTTCAGGTCGACGGAGAGCGCCAGACACCTCGGTCAGTCCCCTCTCCCTCTGGGAGGGCTAGGGTGAGGGGCTTGTCAGCAGGCAAAAAAAACCCCGCAACATCGCGGGGTTTCTTCATCAGGCCGGCTGAGCCTGCAGGCTCAGCGGTCGCAATGGTAATGGCGGCGCATGCGGATCGGCCTTCACCGACGCCCGCCATGCATCCAGCCACTCTGCGTGACCTTCGGCCCAGACCTGCTCATGCAAACGCGCCAAAGCCACAGGGTCGCTCAGCAGTTGCAGGCGATCATGGTTGTTCAGCCCGGCAGGGCCGACCTTGAGCGCGTGACGCACACGCTCCTGACGCAGCCACTCGATCGGTTCGGCCTGACCATGACGGGAGGTCGCCAGCGAGCACGCCAAAGCGTTCTGCTGAGGATCGACCACTGCGCGGACGAAGCCGTCGTTGAGCGCGTGGTAACGGTTTTCGTGGGTGTACTGATCGGTCGCCAGCAGCGCCTGCGGCGGATTGTATTCCTCAGGGATGAGGAACAGGCTCTCGTCACGGGACTTCAGGCCCAGACCGACACGGCTGGAGATCACCGACACCGGAATCGACAGCATCAGCGAACCGACGATTGGCACCAGCCACCAGAGGAAGCTCGGGTTCAGCCAGATCACCAGCAGCGCCCAGCAGAAACCCAGCAGGGTTTGCGGGCCGTGGCGTTTGACCGCCTCGCTCCAAGGCGTCGAGTCGTCGTCACGTTGCGGCGAGTTCCAGGTCGCGGCCCAGCCGAGGAACGCGGCCAGCACGAAACGCGTGTGGAAAATCATCCGCACCGGCGCCAGCAGCATGGAGAACAGCATCTCCAGCAGCATCGACAGGGTCACCTTGAACTTGCCGCCGAACTCTTTCGCGCCCTTGGCCCAGATCAGGATGATGCTCAACAGTTTCGGCAGGAACAGCAGCACGATGGTCGTCGAGAACAGTGCGATCGCCTTGTCCGGATGCCATTGTGGCCACAGCGGATAAAGCTGACGTGGTTCGAGGAAGTACTGCGGCTCCATCAGCGTGTTCACCGCCAGCAGCGCGGTCGACAACACCAGGAAGAAGAACCACAACGGCGCCGACAGGTACGACATCACGCCGGTCAGGAACACCGCACGGTGCACCGGATGCATGCCTTTAACCAGGAACAGACGGAAGTTCATCAGGTTGCCGTGACACCAGCGACGGTCACGCTTGAGTTCGTCGAGCAGGTTCGGCGGCAGTTCTTCATAGCTGCCCGGCAGGTCGTAGGCAATCCACACACCCCAACCGGCACGGCGCATCAGCGCGGCTTCGACGAAGTCGTGAGACAGAATCGCACCCGAGAATGCCCCTTTACCCGGCAACGGCGCCAAGGCGCAGTGGTCGATAAACGGCTTCATGCGGATGATCGCGTTGTGACCCCAGTAGTGGGATTCACCCAGCTGCCAGAAGTGCAGACCGGCGGTAAACAGCGGGCCATAAACGCGGGTCGCAAACTGTTGCATGCGCGCATAGAGAGTATCCATGCCCGACGCACGCGGCGCGGTCTGGATGATCCCGGCGTCCGGCGTGGCTTCCATCAAGCGCACCAGACTGGTCAGGCACTCGCCGCTCATGACCGAGTCGGCGTCGAGAACGACCATGTACTTGTAATCACCGCCCCAGCGACGGCAGAAGTCGTCGAGGTTGCCGCTCTTGCGTTTCACACGACGGCGACGGCGGCGATAGAAGATCTTGCCGAAGCCTTTGGCTTCGCGGCAGACGTCCAGCCAGGCCTGTTGCTCGGCGATACAGATATCGCTGTCGTTACTGTCGCTGAGAACGAAGAAGTCGAAGCGATCGAGATCACCGGTGGCAGCAACCGATTCGAACGTTGCCCGCAGACCGGCGAAGACGCGCGGCACGTCTTCGTTACAGATCGGCATTACCAGCGCGGTACGCGCGTCTTTGGCAATCGGCTCGTTGCCGGCGCTTTTGCCGGAGATACGGTATTTATCGTGACCGGTGAGCAACTCGAGGAAGCCCATCAGCGCCGTCCAGAAACCGGCCGAGACCCAGCAGAACAGAATCCCGAAGAGAATCAGGATGCTGGTTTGCAGCGCATACGGCAGCACTTGCGTGGCGGTTTGCAGCAGCGGTTGGTGCAGGACTTCGTCAAGATCGACGAACGACCAGCCCTGGTACGGCATGATGCCTTTCATGTACCAGCCGGCGACGATGGTCTGGCCGAGCATCAGCAGCAACAGAATGTAGCGACGGATCGAACCGACGGTGCGCCAGCGTGCGGCCGGCAGAACGTTTTCGTCTTTCGGCGGCTGCGGCGGGTTGGTGCGACCGGTCAGCCGGCGCCAGCCACGCACCAGGATATTGGTGCGCCATGGCTCCGGCACGACTTTGGTCCGACGGATCGGCGGCGTCGCCTTCATGCTGACGCGACCGCTGGCGTCGAGCACCAGCATCTCCGCTTCTTCAAGCTCTTCGGCGGTGCTCAGGACCAGGCGCTTGCCCACCGAAGCCTGGGCGGCTTCGGCAGGGGCGTCGAACGTCGAGGACGACAGGCGTTGATGCAGCTCGCTGAACGACTGGCAGCCCGCGAGTTCCGCGCGCTGCTCGTCGGTCATCGGCAGATGCGCCAGATACTCGGAGAGAGTCTCTGGCTGTACTTGAGAGTTACTCATCGGCAGGCAACTGATAGCTCCAGGTCTCGGTCAGGACTTCTTCAGTCGGTGCCGATTCCGGTGTGGCTGGGGCCGCGTCGGCAGCAACTGGCTGCTTGGCGTCTTTGTTGGCCTTGTCCTTGGCATCTGCTGCTGGCTTGGCGTCGGCTTGTTTGGCCTCGGCTGCCTTGGCTTCCTTGTCGAGTTTCTCTTGTTGCTTGGCGGCAACCTTGTCGGCCTTGGCGACGGACGAGTTGGACGCCGGCACCGATTTCGCCAGATCAGCGGTCACGACTGGCTGAACCAGGGCAGCACGCATTTCGGTCGACTTGCCCGCGTCCTTGATTTTCATCCGCAGGGTCAAGCGCCAGCCCTTGGTTTCCGGGTTGTAGCGCACGCTGTTTTCAACCAGCTCGGCGTTGTCGCCGACGCTGACCTGACTGCGAACGTCGGCATCCGGCGTCAGAGCGGCCAGCGATGGACCTTCGAAATCGACCAGGTAGGCAACGCTGCCGTCCGGCTGACGGATCAGGTTGGATTGCTTGACGTCACCGGTCGAACGCAAAGTCTGCGAAACCCAGGCGCTGTCCGGCGCGTGAATCGCCGCTTCGTCCATGGTCCAGTGCATGCGGTAAGCGAAGTCCAGCGGCTGGCCCGGCTCCGGCATTTTTTCCGGGCTCCAGAACGCAACGATGTTGTCGTTGGTTTCGTCAGCGGTCGGAATCTCTACCAGATCAACGGTGCCTTTGCCCCACTCGCCCTTCGGCTCGATCCAGGCGCTTGGGCGCTTGTCGTAGCGATCGTCGAGGTCTTCGTAGTGGCTGAAGTCGCGGCCACGTTGCAGCAGACCGAAACCACGCGGGTTCTCGATGCTGAAGTTGCTGACGGCCAGGTGTTTCGGGTTGTTCAGTGGACGCCAGATCCACTCGCCGTTGCCGGCATGGATCGACAGACCGCTGGAGTCGTGCAGTTCACGACGGTAGTTGAGCACTTTCGACGGCTGGTTGGCGCCGAACAGGAACATGCTGGTCAGCGGCGCGATGCCCAGTTTGCCGACCTTGTCACGCAGGAACATTTGCGCCTTGACGTCGACAATGGTGTCGCTGCCCGGACGCAGGATCAGTCGATAGGCACCGGTAGCACGTGGCGAATCGAGCAGGGCAAAGATCACCAGGTGCTTGTCGCCCGGCTTCGGCTGCTGAATCCAGAACTCGCGGAAACGCGGGAATTCTTCACCCGACGGCAATGCGGTATCGATAGCCAGGCCCCGCGCCGACAGACCGTAGGTGTGACCCTTGCCGACAACGCGGAAGTAACTCGCGCCGAGCATGGTCATGATTTCGTCTTGCTTGTCGGCCTTGTTGATCGGGTACAGCACACGGAAACCGGCATAACCCAGTTGTTCGGTGGCTTTCGGATCGAATTTCAGGTCGCCGAAATCGAAGCGACTCGGATCGTATTTGATCTCTTCGACGGTGTTCGCGGTGATTTCGTTGATTTTCACCGGTGTATCGAAGTGCATACCCTGGTGATAGAAGGACAATTTGAACGGGGTCTTCTGATCAGCCCACTCAGCCTTTTCGGTGAGGAAGCGGATTTTCTGATAGTCCGCGAATTTCATGTCGCGGAATTCGTTCGGCAGGTTGCTGCGCGGGGCTTCGAATTTTTGCCCGGCCAGCTCTTTAGCCTTGGCCGATACATCGTCAAGATTGAACGCCCAAAGCTGACCGGCGCTGAGCAGGCACAGGAGCGCCGAACCCGCTACCAGGGCACTTCGCACGCGTTTGGCAGACAATTTTGCTGCATTACAGGGACTAACAATCACGAGCAACCCTCGCCGAAAACAGATCAATAAACCAACGGCCAGCAAGCCGTCTGTGTGGCCATTTTTGTCAGCTTATTTCGGTTCCAGGGAGCCAGATACTGCGTTGCTGCTCGTCCCCATAACAAGCTATGAGTCGTCGCAGCGCCTTGTCTCTGACTTCCTGGCCCTCGAAATAACACTGGCAAAAATGGCCGTACAGACCGCTCATACCAGGTTGGCGAGCATTGTTCCGACTCCGCTGGGGCAAAATGATTCCCCAATCGGATCCGGACAAGTCTCTACCTAAGTGAAAAATGGATCAGCGAACGCTGATCCCAGTGCGCGCGATTATCTAGTAGCCCGCATGACAACGCATCAGGGGTAACAAAGTATTTATCGCGAAAACACCCTAAAAACAGTCGAAATTTCCTAAAAAGGTGTTTCAAGCACTTTCAGGTCTGTAACAAAAAGGTCACCGGGCCATCGTTGACCAAATGCACCTGCATATCGGCGCCGAATCTACCTGATGCCACAGTGCCATGCACCTGTTTCGCTCTGTTTAATAGATAGTCGAACAACTCCTCGCCCAACGCGGGAGGCGCCGCCGTCGAAAAGCTCGGTCGCAACCCGCTTTTGGTGTCGGCAGCCAGGGTGAACTGAGAGACCAGCAGTAACCCACCGCCAACATCCGCCAAAGACAAATTCATCTTGCCCTCGGCGTCGCTGAATACACGATAGTTAAGCAGCTTATGCAGAAGTTTGTCGGCGCTGACACGCGTGTCGTCGGGTTCGACCGCTACCAGCACCAGCAAACCGTGATCCACCGCCCCCACTACTTCGCCTGCCACCTCGACTCGCGCACCTCGTACGCGCTGTAAAAGCCCCTTCATGCTTCTTCGGGCGGCAGATCGAGCAGGCGCCGGGCCATGTTGCTCGCGGCGCGCACCAACGCATCGGTGATACCCGGTTCCGACGCCGCGTGGCCGGCATCGCGGATTACCTGCAGCTCGCTGTTCGGCCAGGCTTGATGCAGTTCCCAGGCGTTGTCGAGCGGGCAGATCACGTCGTAACGACCGTGAATGATCACCCCCGGCAGATGGGCGATTTTGCCCATGTCGCGAATCAACTGGTTCGGCTCAAGGAAGGCGTTGTTGGTGAAGTAGTGACATTCGATCCGCGCGATCGACAATGCGCGCTGCGGCTCGGAGAAGCGATCGACCACCAGCGGGTTCGGCCGCAGGGTCGCGGTGCGCCCTTCCCAGGTCGACCAGGCTTTGGCTGCATGCATCTGGGCGATCTGGTCGTTGCCGGTCAGGCGTTTGTGGAAAGCGCTGAGCAGGTCGTCGCGCTCGTCCAGCGGGATCGGTGCGATGTAGTCCTGCCAGTAATCGGGGAACAGACGGCTGGCGCCAGCCTGATAGAACCATTCGATTTCCTGCGGACGGCAGAGAAAGATCCCGCGCAGGATCAGACCGTGGACACGCTCAGGGTGGGTTTGTGCGTAAGCCAGCGCCAGGGTCGAGCCCCACGAGCCGCCGAACAGCACCCATTTGTCGATGCCCAGATGTTTGCGGATGCGCTCAAGGTCGGCGACCAGATCCCAGGTGGTGTTGTTTTCCAGGCTGGCGTGCGGCGTGGAGCGCCCGCAACCGCGCTGGTCGAAGGTAACAATGCGATACAGGTTCGGATCGAAATAACGCCGGCTCTGGGCGTCGCAACCGGCGCCGGGGCCGCCGTGGATGAACACCACCGGCAAACCCTCCGGCGAACCGCTTTCGTCGACGTACAGCGTGTGGGTGTCATCGACAGCCAGATCGTGCCGGGCGTGAGGTTTGATCTGCGGAAACAAAGTCTGCATTGCGCGCTCCGTAAGGGGTCGAGGTCATCCCTGGGGGGACATCTATTATTCTGCCGTTGGGCATCATAAACCCGATTTACGTCAATGAGCATGCTCAGGACATGAATCAAAACTTGCTCCTTTGTAGGAGCTGCCGAAGGCTGCGATCTTTTGACTTTGTTTTTCAAAATCAAAAGAAGATCAAAAGATCGCAGCCTTCGGCAGCTCCTACAGGGGTGAGTCAACCGCGGTAGTGTTTTTCGCCCCAGGCCAGATAGCCTTGCAGCAATTCTTTGAGCACTACTTGCGTTGGCTCCGCCAGATCTGCGCGATAGCGGAACGGTTCGAACTCTTCCATGTAGGTGCTCTGGCACAACTCCAGTTGCACGGCGTGGATGTTCTGGGCCGGGTTGCCGTAATGGCGAGTGATGTGGCCGCCCTTGAAGCGGCCGTTGAGCACATGGCTGTAGTGGCTGTGGCCAGCGCAGATTGCTTCGAGCTGACTGGCCAGTTGCGGATCACAACTGGCGCCATTAAAGGTGCCAAGGTTGAAGTCCGGCAGCTTGCCGTCAAACAGGTGCGGAATGATCGAACGAATCGAGTGCGCATCGAACAGCAGCGCGTAACCAAACTCGGCCTTCAATCGCGCCAACTCTTCTTGCAGGGTGCGGTGATACGGCGTCCAGATCTGCTCCAGATACGTCGCGCGTTCTTCCTTCGAAGGCTCGTGCCCTTCGCGGAACAACGGAATGCCATCGAACAACGTCGCCGGATACAGCCCGGTCGTCGCCCCGGCGTAGAGCGGTTTATCGTCGGACGGACGATTCAAGTCGATGACAAACCGCGAGTACTCAGCCGCCAACGTGCTCGCGCCCAGCTCTTCGGCGAAGTCGTACAGCTGCGGAATGTGCCAATCGGTGTCCGGCAGGCTTTTCGCATCGGCGATCAACCCGGCTTCCACCGCCGGCGTCAGGCGTACGCCGGCATGCGGCATGCTGATCAGCAGCGGCACGCGACCTTGTTTGAAGTTCAGAACCTTATCCACAACCGCTCTCCTACAGACTTGATTCGACGCCGTGACGGACGACGCGTTTGTCCAGATCACCACCCAGCCAATAGGCCAGATCCGCCGGACGATCGATGTGCCAGGCAACGAAATCCGCGACCTTGCCGACTTCCAGCGAGCCGTGGGTATCAGCCATGCCCAGCGCTTGCGCGGCGTGAATCGTCGCGCCGGCCAAGGCTTCTTCCGGGGTCATGCGGAAACAGGTACACGCCATGTTCAACATCAGCCGTAACGACAGCGCCGGCGAGGTGCCGGGATTGAGGTCGCTGGCGATGGCGATTTTCACCCTGTGCTTGCGCAGGGCGTCCATCGGCGGCAGCTGGGTTTCACGCAGGAAGTAGAACGCGCCCGGCAGCAGCACCGCGACGGTGTCGGACTTGGCCATGGCCATGGCGTCAGCCTCGTCCATGAATTCCAGGTGATCGGCGGACAACGCCTTATAGCGCGCGGCAAGGCTGGAGCCATGCAGTGACGATAATTGCTCAGCGTGCAGCTTCACCGGTAGACCGAGTTTATGCGCGGCAATAAACACCCGCTCGACCTGTTCCGGGGAGAACGCCAGGTATTCGCAGAATGCATCCACGGCATCGACCAGACCTTCGGCAGCTAGCGCCGGCAGCATCTCGCTGCAGATCAGTTCGATGTAGTCGTCGGCGCGATCCTTGTATTCCGGCGGGAGCGCGTGGGCGGCCAGACAGGTGCTGCGCACGCTGATCGGCAGCTCTTTCTGCAAGCGTCGAATGACACGAAGGATTTTGCGTTCGTTGACCAGATCGAGGCCGTAGCCGGACTTCATTTCCACCGTGGTGACGCCGTCGCGCATCAGGCTTTTCAGGCGTTTGGCGGCGCTGGCGAATAGCTCGTCTTCAGTGGCTTCACGCGTCGCACGCACGGTGCTGGCAATGCCGCCGCCGGACGCTGCGATTTCGGCATAGCTGACGCCTTGCAGACGTTTTTCAAATTCGCCGCTGCGGTTGCCGCCGAACACCGTGTGGGTGTGGCAGTCGATCAGGCCGGGGGTGACCCACGCGCCTTGCAGATCATTGACCGCCGGGTATTCGCCGGACGGCAATTGATTGCGCGGGCCGATCCACTCGATGAGCGCACCGGACGTCACGATGGCCGCATCTTCGATGATCGAGTAGACGCCCTGCGCCATGGTTGCGACGTGGCAGTGTTGCCAGAGGGTTTTCACTGTTGGCCTCCGTTGGGGCTGGTGATCGTTCCCACGCTCTGCGTGGGAATGCCTCAAGGGACGCTCTGCGTCCAGTGACGCGGAGCGTCACGGGCTGCATTCCCACGCAGAGCGCGGGAACGATCAGTGGATGGGTTAAAGGCTAGGCAAAAGCTTCGCCGGAACCAGCTCGGTCAGGCAGCGCGAAGCCAACAGCTCAGTCGCCGCGTTAATGTCCGGCGCAAAGAAGCGGTCCTTCTCATAGAACGGCACTTCCTTGCGCAGAATCGCCCGCGCCTGCTCGAGCTTCGGCGAAGTCTTCAGACCGTTACGAAGGTCCAGGCCCTGCACCGCCGCCAGCCATTCCACCGCGAGAATCCCGCGGGTGTTCTCGGCCATTTCCCACAGACGCTTGCCAGCCGCCGGGGCCATCGACACGTGGTCTTCCTGGTTGGCCGAGGTAGGCAGGCTGTCGACCGAATGCGGATGCGACAACGCTTTGTTCTCGCTGGCCAGTGCCGCAGCGGTGACCTGCGCAATCATAAAGCCGGAGTTGACGCCGCCATTGGCGACGAGGAACGGCGGCAGCTGCGACATGTGCTTGTCCATCATCAGCGAAATGCGGCGTTCGCTCAGCGAGCCGATTTCGGCGATGGCCAGCGCCATGTTGTCAGCGGCCATGGCCACTGGTTCGGCGTGGAAGTTGCCGCCGGAAATCACGTCACCTTCAGCCGCGAACACCAGCGGGTTATCGGAAACCGCGTTGGCTTCGACGACCAGCACTTCAGCGGCCTGACGGAACTGGGTCAGGCAAGCGCCCATGACTTGCGGCTGGCAGCGCAGCGAGTACGGATCCTGAACCTTCTCGCAGTTCTGGTGCGAGTCGGAGACTTCGCTGCGCTCACCCAGCAGATCACGATAAGTGGCAGCAGCATCGATCTGACCTTTCTGGCCACGCGCCGCGTGAATGCGTGCGTCGAACGGTGAACGCGAGCCCAATACGGCTTCGACGGTAAGGCCGCCCAGCGCCAATGCGCCAGCGAACAGGTCTTCACCTTCAAACAAACCACGCAGGGCAAACGCGGTGGAAACCTGAGTACCGTTGAGCAGCGCCAGACCTTCTTTAGCCGCCAGTGTCAGCGGCGTCAGACCAGCGACTTTCAGCGCTTCAACCGCCTCCATCCACTCGCCCTTGTAGCGCGCCTTGCCCTCACCCAGCAGCACCAGCGACATGTGCGCCAACGGTGCCAGATCGCCGGAAGCCCCCACCGAACCTTTCAGAGGAATGTGCGGATAAACCTCGGCGTTGATCAGCGCAATCAGCGCATCGATCACCACGCGACGGATACCGGAAAAACCACGGCTGAGGCTGTTGACCTTGAGCACCATGATCAGCCGCACCAGCTCATCGCTGATCGGCACGCCAACGCCGGCGGCGTGGGACAACACCAGCGAGCGCTGCAGGTTCTCGAGATCTTCGCTGGCGATGCGCGTCGACGCCAACAGGCCGAAACCCGTGTTGATGCCGTAGGCGGTGCGGTTCTCGGCGAGGATCTGCTCGACGCAGGCAACGCTGGCTTCGATCTGCGCCGAGGCGCTGTTGTCGAGAGTCAACTTGACCGGATTCTGGAAGACGTCACGCAGTTGGGCCAGGGTCAGTTGGCCGGGAATCAGGTTCAGCGCAGTCATTTAAATGCTCCTTTTGAGAGTTTGTTATTAACTTGCCATTCGCTCCGGAGCATTCCGTTATCCGTCGCTTTCAGCCTTGTGGGCATCCGGCGCCTTGGCACGCTGGCAGGGTAGTTTTTCAGTGCAAATTCGATAGAACGTTGTTCAGCAAATCCGGGGTTTTCAACACGCTCGCGGCAGCGGCGATATCCGGCGCCAGCCAGCGATCCTGCTCGTAGGCCGGAACCGTTTCGCGCAGCAGTCGCCATGCGCGGTCAGTGCCCACGCCAAAGCGCTGTTCCTTAAGGAATTCAAACGCCTGCGCCGCCAGCAGATATTCGATCGCGAGGATCTGCGTGCAGTTTTCCAGCGCGCGATGCAGCTTCAGCGCGGCGTTGGTGCCCATGCTCAGATGGTCTTCCTGCAGGCCGGAAGTGATGTAGTTGTCGAGCACCGCCGGCTGCGCCAATTGACGGTTTTCCGCACACAACGATGCGGCGACGTATTGGACGATCATCATCCCGGAGTTCACCCCTGGATTGGCCACCAGAAACGCCGGCAAACCACTGACGTGCGGGTTGACCAGACGATCGAGGCGACGCTCGGCGATCGAGCCGATTTCGGCCATGGCAATCGCCAGCAGGTCCGCCGCCATCGCCACCGATTGGCCGTGCGGGTTGGCTTGCGACATCACCCGGAAATTGTCCGGTGTCCCCAACAACAGCGGGTTATCGGTACAGCCATTGAGTTCGGCTTCGACCTGTTTGATCGCATGTTCCAATTGATCGCGGGCAGCACCGTGCACCTGCGGGATCGAACGAATGCTCAGCGCATCCTGAGTGCGAATGCCTTTGCTCGACGCGATCACTTCGCTGCCATCGAGCATCGCGCGCAAATTGATACCTACGTGCTGCATGCCCGGGTGTGGTTTCAGCGCGATGATTTCAGCGTCGAATGCATCGATCTGGCCGCGCTGGGCTTCGAAACTCATCGCGCCGATGACGTCGGCCCATTGCACCAGACGCGTCGCGTCGGCAATCGCCAGACAGCTGAGGCCGGTCATGCACGGCGTGCCGTTGACCAGGCACAAGCCGTCTTTCGCGCCGAGTTGCACCGGTTGCAGGCCTTCTTCGGCCAGCGCCTGTTGCGCCGAGGTGATCTGCCCGCGATAGCTGACATTGCCGACGCCCAGCAGCGTGATGCCGATGTGCGCCATGTGCGTCAGGTAACCGACCGAGCCTTGCGATGGCACCTGTGGAGTAATGCCGCGATTGAGCAGCGCCAGCAGCGCTTCGACGACCCGCCGGTGGATGCCGGATTTGCCGTGACTGTAATTGTGAATAGCGGCGCAGATAATCGCGCGGGTCTGCTCGTCGGCGAGTACCGGGCCGACGCCGCAGGCATGGCTGAGTAAAGTGTTGCGCGAGAGCTGGCTGAGCTGTTCATCTTTGAGCGAGACGTTGGACAAACCGCCCAGGCCGGTGTTGACGCCATAGGCGCGCTCGCCGCTTTCGACGATGCGCTGGACGATGCCTTGCGCGTTTTCGATGCGCGCCCAGGTGTCGCTCGACAGCTCAAGTCGAGCACCGTGACGGGCGACGGCGACCACGTCCTGCCAACGCAGATGATCGCCGGTGATAACGATTTTTTCAGCCTGGGACATCTAAAACCTCATACCAATTCTGTTGATGCATGAAACCCTGTGGCGAGGGGATTTATCCCCGTTCGGCTGCGAAGCAGTCGTAAAACCTGCCACCGCGGTCTGTCTGAAAGATTTGGGGGCATGGTTTGGGGCGGCTTCGCCACCCGACGGGGATAAATCCCCTCGCCACAAGGGCAATCCATTTCAGACCACCGCAGCACGCCGCTGCACAAACCGGTCAACGTACTCATCAGCCGGCGAATGCAGAATTTCGCGCGGCGTGCCGACCTGAATCAGGCGGCCATCCTTGAGAATCGCAATGCGGTTACCAATGCGCACCGCCTCATCCAGGTCGTGAGTGATGAAGACGATGGTCTTGTGCAACGTCTTTTGCAGCTCCAGCAACTGGTCCTGCATCTCGGCGCGGATCAGCGGGTCAAGCGCACTGAACGCTTCGTCCATCAGAATGATGTCGGTGTCCGCCGCCAAGGCCCGAGCCAAACCAACACGCTGGCGCATGCCGCCGGAGAGCTGGTGCGGGTATTTGTTTTCGTAGCCCTTCAGGCCCACGGTGTTGATCCAGTGCAGCGCACGTTCCGAGCACATCTGCTTGCTCTCGCCACGCACCTTAAGGCCGTAGGCGACGTTATCCAGCACGCTCTTGTGCGGCAGCAGGCCGAAGCTCTGGAAGACCATGCTGATCTTGTGCCGGCGAAATTCGCGCAGGGCGTCCATGTCGTATTGCAGGATGTCCACGCCGTCGACGAGGATCGCGCCGCTGGTCGGGTCGATCAGGCGATTGAAGTGACGCACCAAGGTTGATTTGCCGGAACCAGACAGCCCCATGATCACGAAGATCTCGCCGGTGCCGATGCTCAGCGACAGGTCGTTCACACCAACCACGCATCCGGTTTCGCTCAGCACCTGATCCTTGGTCTTGCCCTGGCCGACCATGGCCAGTGCGTCCTTGGCGCGGTTGCCGAAAATCTTGAAGACGTTTTTGACTTCGATCTTGCTCACGGTTGCGTTGCTCATTTGCTCACCTCGTGCCGTGGCCGACCGTACGCCTGAGTAATGCGGTCGATGACCACTGCGAGAATCACGATCGCCAGACCGGCCTCAAGACCACGTCCGACGTTGAGGGTCTGAATCCCCACCAACACATCTTCACCCAGACCACGGGCGCCGATCATCGAGGCGATCACCACCATCGACAGGGCCATCATGGTGGTCTGGTTGATCCCGGCCATAATGCTCGGCAGGGCCAGCGGCAGTTGCACGCCGAACAGTTGCTGCCAGCGGTTGGCGCCGAACGCATTAATGGCTTCCATCACTTCGCCGTCAACCTGGCGAATGCCCAGATCGGTCAGGCGAATCAGCGGCGGTGCGGCGTAGATCACGGTAGCGAAAATCGCCGGCACCTTGCCCAGACCGAACAGCATCAGCACCGGAATCAGGTACACGAAACTTGGCATGGTTTGCATGATGTCGAGCAGCGGCATCAGCACCGAACGCAGGCGATTGCTGCGTGCCGAGAGAATCCCCAGCGGGATGCCGATCAGCACCGAAATGATCGTCGCGACCATCATCAGCGCCAGCGTTTGCATGAGTTTGTCCCACAGGCCGACCGCGCCGACGAGGAACAACAAACCGACGATGACCGCAGTGGTCACCACTTTGCGCGTGGCGTGCCAGGCGATCACACCGACGATCGCCAGCATCAGCCACCACGGCGCTGCGCGCAGGATGCCTTCGAGGTTGACGATGGCCCACAGCAGGGTGTCGGAGATGTGGCGGAACACATCACCGTAATTGGTGACCAGTGAATCGACCCAACCGTTGACCCAGTCGGCGATGGAAAAGGTAAAGCTCTCGGGAAACATAAGCGGCTCTCAATCAGAAATCTCAATCAAGCGATTACGGCATATCTCCCGGCCTGCCTCTCGGTTGGCCGGGAGGTATCGACCTACAGCGCCGCGTCGATTTTCTTGGCTGCGTCGTCACTGACCCACGCATGCCAGACCTCAGGATGTTCCTTGAGGAAGATTTTCGCCAGTTTTGGCGACTCGATACGTTCCTTGGCCATGCGACCCAGGTTCTGGTTCAGCAGGTCGATCGGCAAGTTGACCTTTTCCAGTACGGCGACCAGTTCCGGCGCCTGTTCGTGGAAGGTTTTCGACAGGCCGACCTTGATGCTCACGGTCTTGTCGACGCCCGGTTTTTCTTCGAGTTTGACCAGATCCACCTGACCCATCAGCGGGGTTGGCGACCAGTAGTAGAACAGGATCGGCTCGCCACGCTTGTAGCTCGACAGCACTGCCGCATCCAGCGCCGGCCCGGTGCCCGGACGGAAGTTGGTGTAGCTGCTTTCGAGACCGTAACTTTTCAGCATTTCGCTGTTGTCGAGTTCGCAGGTCCAGCCGGCCGGGCAATTATAGAAACGGCCCTTGGAAGGCTCTTCGGCGTCCTTGAACACGGCGGCGTATTTGCCCAGGTCGGCGATGTTTTTCAGGTCCGGCGCTTTCGGCTCAAGCTTGCGCTTGGCGTCGCCTTCGATCACGTAACGCGGCACGTACCAGCCTTCGACAGCACCCACTACCGGAGCGCCGACACCGACAACCTTGCCGGCCTTCTCGGCCTTGTTCCAGACCTCGCTGCGACCGACCCACTCTTCGGCGAACACTTGAATATCGTTGCTGCTCAGCGCGTTTTCCATGGTGATGGAGTTGCCCGGCAAACTGTCGGTCTTGCAGTCGTAGCCCTTCTCCAGCACCACTTGCAGGACGTCGGTCAGGAGCATGCCGCTTTCCCAGTTCAGCCCGGCGAACTTCACCGGTTTGCCCGATTCGCACCAGCCGGCGGCTCGCGTTGCACCGGCACTGGCCAGCAGGCCCATGGACAGCAATGTGGTCAGCAGGGTCTTGTTCGATTTCATTGTTGTGACGCTCCTAATCATGAATTGGCTTACGGCAGTCAAGAGGCATCCAGCCCTGTCCACGTCCAAATCAGGCCTGCGCCGCAGCGCGACCGGCCCCGCTTGTTTTAGGTTGTACAACGCTGTTCTGCTCGACCGGCAGAATCAGTTGATCGGGTACCGCGCTGTGCCATTTTTTCGCGCACACGTAGTAGACGACGGCCGGCAACACCAGACCGATAATCCAGGAGATATCCACATCACCGAGAGCAGCCACCAGTGGACCGGTGTAGAACTTGGTAGAGATGAACGGCAACTGCACCAGCACGCCGAACACGTAGACGCTGATGCCGAGCAGGTTCCAGCGCCCGTAGCGACCGTTCGGATCAGCCAGTGCTGGCACGTCATAGCGCTCGCGGGTGATGCAGTAGTAGTCGACCAGGTTGATCGCGCTCCACGGGGTGAAAAAGGCGAGCAGGAACAGGATGAAAGACTTGAACGCACCGAGGAACGAGTGCTGGCCGAGCAGTGCGATCAGCGTCGCCGTGCCAACGATCACCAGCACGAACACCAGACGCTGCAGGCGCGTAACGGTCAGGTGACCTTTGAAACCACTGATGATGGTCGCGATGCACATGAAGCTGCCGTAGGAGTTCAGTGTCGAGATGGTCACCTTGCCGAACGCGATGCTGAAGTACAGCAGCGCGGCAGTGGCACCGGTGCCGCCCAGACCGACAATGTAGGCAACTTCGTGGCCGGCGAACTGGCCGTTGGCAGAAGCCGCGGCAAACACGCCGAGCACCATCGCCACTTGCGCGCCAACCACAGAACCCAGGCCGGCGGCAAAGAAGGTTTTTACCGCCGAAGTCTTGCTCGGCAGGTAACGGGAATAGTCAGCCACGTAAGGGCCGAAAGCGATCTGCCAGGACGCGGCAAGCGATACCGCGAGCAGGAAGCTGCTCCAGCTGAAGTGACGGATTTGCAGAAGTGCGCTGACGTCAACCTGACTGATCAGACGGCTGAACAGATAAACGAAAGCGATCACGCCGATGACACTGGCGACCCGACCGATCCAGTGGATCACCCGATACCCGAGCACCGTGACCACCACGATGACACTGGCGAACAGCAGGATGCCAACGGTGTCGCTGACACCAAACAATTGGCCCAGCGCCTGACCGGAAAGGACCGTGCCCGTCGCGGTAAAGCCCAGGTACATCAGGCACACCAGCACGATCGGGATCGCCGCGCCATAAACGCCGAACTGTACACGGCTGGAGATCATCTGCGGCAGGCCGAGTTTCGGCCCTTGCGCGGCGTGCAGCGCCATCACGCCACCGCCGAGCAATTGACCGATCAACAGACCGATCAGCGACCAGAACACATCACCACCGAGCACCACGGCCAAGGCCCCGGTGACAATCGCAGTGATTTGCAGGTTGGCACCCATCCACAGGGTGAATTGGCTGAACAGACGACCGTGTCTTTCCGCTTCCGGGATGTAGTCGATCGAACGCCTTTCGATCAACGGTTTGTTGCTTGCACGATCGGTGTTGACAGCCATGATTCAACCTCTGTGGATTGTTAGATTCTCTGTAGGAGCTGCCGCAGGCTGCGATCTTTTGATCTTGAAAAACCAACATCAAAAGATCGCAGCCTGCGGCAGCTCCTACAGGGCTTTTGCGTTTATTTACCGGTGATCATCGGCAGGTTCAGGCCCTGTTGCTTGGCGCAGTCGATGGCGATCTGGTAACCGGCATCGGCGTGGCGCATAACGCCGGTGGCCGGGTCGTTGTGCAGTACGCGCGCAATGCGCTCGGCCGCTTCATCCGTACCGTCGCAGACAATCACCATGCCCGAGTGCTGCGAAAAGCCCATGCCGACGCCGCCGCCGTGGTGCAGGGAGACCCAGGTCGCGCCGCTCGCGGTATTCAGCAGAGCGTTGAGCAGTGGCCAGTCGGATACGGCGTCGGAACCGTCCTGCATCGATTCGGTTTCACGGTTCGGGCTTGCGACCGAGCCGGAGTCGAGGTGGTCACGACCGATCACGATTGGTGCGGACAATTCACCGCTGCGGACCATCTCGTTGAAGGCCAGACCAAGCTTGGCGCGCAGGCCCAGACCGACCCAGCAGATACGTGCCGGCAAACCCTGGAAGCTGATGCGCTCGCGGGCCATGTCCAGCCAGTTGTGCAGATGGGCGTCGTCCGGGATCAGCTCTTTGACCTTGGCGTCGGTTTTGTAGATGTCTTGCGGATCGCCCGACAGTGCCGCCCAACGGAACGGGCCGATGCCACGGCAGAACAGCGGACGGATGTAGGCCGGTACGAAACCCGGGAAGTCGAACGCGTTTTCGACGCCTTCTTCCTGCGCCATCTGACGAATGTTGTTGCCGTAGTCGAAGGTCGGAATGCCTTGCTTCTGGAATTCCAGCATGGCTTTTACGTGCACGGCCATCGACTGCTTGGCGGCTTTGATCACAGCGGCAGGTTCGGTCTTGGCGCGGGCGCGGTATTCGTCCCAGGTCCAGCCGGCAGGCAGGTAACCGTTGAGCGGGTCGTGGGCGCTGGTCTGGTCGGTGACCATGTCCGGGCGCACACCGCGCTTAACCAGTTCCGGAAGGATTTCTGCGGCGTTACCCAGCAGCGCGATGGAGATCGCTTTGCCTTCTTTGGTGTATTTGTCGATGCGCGCCAGGGCGTCGTCGAGATCTGTCGCTTGCTCGTCGACGTAACGGCTTTTCAGGCGGAAATCGATGCTGACTTGTTGGCATTCGATGTTCAGCGAGCATGCGCCAGCCAGGGTTGCAGCCAGAGGTTGCGCGCCGCCCATACCACCGAGACCTGCGGTCAGGACCCACTTGCCGGTGAGGTTGTCGTTGTAGTGCTGGCGACCGGCCTCAACGAAGGTTTCGTAGGTGCCTTGAACGATGCCCTGGCTGCCGATGTAGATCCAGCTGCCGGCGGTCATCTGGCCGTACATGGCCAGGCCTTTGGCGTCGAGTTCGTTGAAGTGTTCCCAGCTCGCCCAGTGCGGCACGAGGTTGGAGTTGGCGATCAGTACGCGCGGGGCGTTGCTGTGGGTTTTGAACACGCCGACCGGCTTGCCGGATTGCACCAGCAGGGTCTCGTCGTCATTCAGGTTGGTCAGGCTCTCGACGATCTTGTCGTAGCACTCCCAGTTACGCGCGGCGCGACCGATACCACCGTAAACCACCAGTTCTTTCGGGTTCTCGGCGACTTCCGGGTCGAGGTTGTTCATCAGCATGCGCAGCGGCGCTTCGGTCAGCCAGCTCTTGGCGGTCAGCTTGTTGCCACGGGCGGCACGGATTTCAACATCACGGAATTTTGTACGGTTGTTGTCAGTCACGAAAAAGACTCCTCAGCGATCAATTCAAACCAACCCTGGCAGTGGGCAAGTGGCCTGCGCGCTTCGATGCGCGACAAGCGAATCAGTGGACGCTGCGGAGAGTCTCGAGCGACTCATACGCATACGTCTTTACTTGTACATACAAGCATATGCAATCAAGCGGCCAACTTGCTGGAGAGGCGTCCAAGAAAAATCGCGGGCAGGGCTGGAGAGCGCCTGAATCAAGGGTTCAGGCGTGGATGAAATTTTTCGCGGAGAGATTTTGTGCGGTCGGGGCTTGGTTGGATGAGCGTGGTTTTGCGCCACGCTGGGGCGTTCGGTAACAAGTTGGTGCGAGGATGGAAACAGGAAGTGTGAATGCAATTGTGGCGAGGGGATTTATCCCCGTTGGGTCGCGAAGCGGCGCCATTTTTCGATTGGAAGAAGCGGGGCTGCTGCGCAGCCCAACGGGGATAAATCCCCTCGCCACAGGGGTTGTGTTCAGTTTTGGAGGAGTTCGATTACGCAGCAAGGGGCATTGGTGGATATTTCGATCAGGCCACTGTTACCGTCCAGTTGCAGGCAATCATGGCAACCGAGTTGCGAAACGCTGTCACCGACCTGAACTTCCAACAATTCACTGACACTGAACACCAACACCGTCCCCGCCGAGCTGAAGAATCGCTGCTCACCGTCCAGCCACTGCAACCGCGCGCTATAACGCTGCGGCGCATAGATCAGGTTGAAATCGCGAATCGCACCGCCAAGCAGCGTGCACGAAACCTGGCTTTCGCCACTGAAGGCAAACGGGTCGAGCGGTAACAGCGGCCGCGTATCGTCACCGTCGACACACAAGGTCATGCCATCACCCTGCAACACGGTGATCACCCGCTGATAGCCAGCGAACGTCGAAAACCCGCCCGACTCGGCGATGTCGGCAATCGACAGGCGCCAGCCAAAACCATCCAGCCCGGCACCGGCGTCACGGGTGATTTCTTCGGTGCTGCCGCCGCCGTTTTTCCACGGCATGCGCGGGTAACCCTCAGCGCGTAAAACCTTAAGTGCGCTCATTTATGGAACCGACCTTCCAGACGATGACGAGAACCCGGGTGAATCAAACGTGCAGCGGTCACCGGCTGACGCCCCGACCACGTGCGACGACGAATCAACAAGCAAGGCTCGCCCTTCTCGATCTGCAACAACTTGCACTCGGACGATTCAGCGAGGATCGCTTCGACCACGTGTTCGCCTTCGGTCAGCGGCGCGACCTGGTTCAAATAGGCGTACGGCGTTTGCAGAGTGAAGTCCTGCTTGAGGTATTCCGGGGCGACCAGCGCGTTGACGAAACGGTCTTCGATTTGCACCGGAATGTCGTTTTCGTAATGCACGATCAGCGAGTGGAACACCTTCTGCCCTTCACGCATGTCCAGCGCCAGTGCGCGCTCGGAACCGGCGGCCTCTTCTTCGAGGGTGATCACCTGGCAGGTGTGGCGATGGCCACGGGAGGCGATTTCGTCGGCGATGTTGTGCACTTCGAACAGCGCGGACTGGCTCTTCGGCTCGGCGACGAACGTGCCGACGCCTTGCATGCGCACCAACAGGCCGTCGGCGGTCATCTCGCGCAGGGCGCGGTTGATGGTCATGCGGCTGAAACCGAGTTGGTTGACCAGCTCGCTTTCGGACGGCACGCGGTAGTGCGGCGGCCAGTTTCCGCTGTCGATCTGCTGGGTGATCATCTGTTTGACGCGGGCGTACAAGGGCGCCGGACTGTCGCCCATGTTCGCGGCCAACGGGGAGACTGGAGGCGGAGTCGGCACGGTTGATCCCTGTTCTTTGGATGAAAGTGGCTAGCTTGCCGGTGTTTACCGAG
>NZ_JBIVGT010000028.1:60398-78024 GCF_044748825.1 Pseudomonas sp. NPDC089741
TACCGAGCAGGCAAACGTCTGTATATGTATATACAAATAACACACGATGGGGTGCTGAACCATGTCCGCCTTCTTTGCCGAACGCGCGCTGCTGCCTAACGGATGGGCCAACAATGTACGTCTTGAGGTCAGCGCCGAGGGCCTGCTGACCCGAATCCAGGCCGATTCCACCGCAGATGGCGCCGAACGGTTGAGCGGCCCGCTGCTGCCAGGGATGCCCAATCTGCACTCCCACGCGTTCCAGCGGGCGATGGCCGGACTGGCTGAAGTGGCCGGTAATCCGAACGACAGTTTCTGGACCTGGCGCGATCTGATGTATCGGCTCGTCGGAAAAATCAGCCCGGATCAGCTCGGCGTGATCGCCCGTCAGCTGTACATCGAAATGCTCAAGGCTGGTTACACATCCGTCGCCGAATTTCACTATGTGCATCACGACAGCAACGGTCAGCCTTACGCCGATCCGGCTGAACTGGCGCTGCGCATCAGTCAGGCCGCTAGCGAAAGCGGTATCGGTCTGACCCTGCTGCCGGTGCTCTACAGCCACTCCGGTTTTGGCGGCCAGACGCCGAATGATGGCCAGCGCCGTTTCATCAACAGCACCGAAAACTACCTGAATCTGCAAGCGCGTTTGCAGCCAATGCTCGCGCAGCAAAAGGCGCAATCGCTGGGCCTGTGCTTCCACTCATTGCGCGCGGTGACGCCGCAGCAGATCAGCGAAGTGCTGGCGGCCAGCGACAAGCAATGCCCAGTGCACATTCACATCGCTGAACAGCAGAAGGAAGTCGACGACTGCCTGAGCTGGAGCGGTCGGCGTCCGCTGCAATGGCTGTACGAAAACACCGAAGTCGATCAGCGCTGGTGTCTGGTTCATGCGACCCACGCCAACCCGGAAGAAGTCACGCTGATGGCCAAGAGTCGCGCCATCGCCGGTTTGTGCCTGACCACTGAGGCGAATCTGGGCGACGGGATTTTCCCGGCAGTGGATTTCCTCGCTCAGGGCGGGCGCATGGGCATTGGTTCCGACAGCCATGTCTCGCTCAGCGTGGTGGAGGAATTGCGCTGGCTGGAATACGGCCAGCGTCTGCGTGATCAGCGGCGTAACCGTTTGTATGGCGCGGATCAGCCGATGGTCGGGCGCACGTTGTATGACGCAGCGCTGGACGGTGGTGCGCAGGCGTTGGGGCAGCCGATTGGTGCGCTAGAAGTTGGCAAGCGTGCGGACTGGATCGTGCTCGATGGCAATGATCCGTATCTGGCGACGGCGAGCGGTGACGGGATTCTGAATCGCTGGTTGTTTGCCGGTGGCGATCGGCAGGTGCGCGATGTGCTGGTCAATGGCCAGTGGGTGGTGCGCGATGGACGGCATGCTGGCGAAGAAGACAGCGCCCGCGCGTTCACCCAGGTCCTGCGCGACCTTTTAGGTTAAGAAAAGCAAAAGATCGCAGCCTTCGGCAGCCCCTACAGGGTGAGCACTTTCCCATGTAGGAGTTGCCGAAGGCTGCGATCTTTTCGCGCTTAATTCGAGGTCTTGGCCATCTGCCGATCCGACGCTCGCCAGATCAATCGCGTGGTGTCATAGCCCTGCTGACGCGCCTTGCTCAGCAGTTCTTCACGCACCACACCGTTGACGGTCGGCGTGCGTGAAAGCAGCCACAGGTACTTGCGACTCGGGTCGCCGACGATGGCGGTCTTGTAGTCATCGCTGACGTACAGCACCCAGTATTCACCTTTCGCCACACCCGGAATCAGACGCGAGAACCAGGTATCGAACTCGACCCACAACTTGTCGGTTTTGCCCGGCACTTGTGGCGAGGCCGTGCCCTTCACTTCTTCCCATTGCCATTGCGGGGTCAAGCAGCGATTGAGCACCGCGACGTTGCCGTCAGGCTTGAGGGTGTAATGCGCTTCGGATTGCGCGCAGTCGCGCTGGAAGTACATCGGCAAGCGCGCCAGTTCATACCAGGTGCCCTGATAACGTTTGAGATTGACGCTGTTGACGGTTTTCGGCGCCAACGGATCTACGCCGGAACTGGCGCAGCCGGCCAGTACCAGGCCGGCAAAAAGGACAAGCAATAACCGCTTCATTTTTCTTCTCCGTGGGCGCGAAGCCCCGGTTTACTTCAGGCCTTGGCCGGAAAACATCAGCACTTTGTCACCGGCGTACTGCACGCTGATAAAGCTGTTCTTGTCGCCCCAGGTGCAACTGGACATGCCGAGCGCGCCCGAGCAATCAGTCGGTTTGCCGAGCAGGGTCTCGACTTCGGCCTTGGCCATGCCGGCCGAGAGCTTCGAATAGTTTTCCTGATTGACCTTGCTGCATGCGGCCAACAGCACGCAAAACGACAGAAGGGCGAGAGATCGCAGCGACATGGTGTAACTCCTGGAACGAGGGGGGATGGCATGGTGCCAACCAGAAGCTTAGAAGAGAAAACCCTCATCTGGTTCCGTGGGGCGAAGGCTATTTATTAGCCCGCCCGTCCGGCTTTTGCCGATAAATCAGATACTTTGTAGGGCTATTGAGCATTTCGTCGCATTTCGCAAAAGACGCCTAATCTTTGGCGCGCCGCGGTCGAAATAAGAGCAGCGCAAAGCCCCCGAGTGTGGCAAATTGCCGCCCTTTCTTGACCAGCCCCTTCGCGGTAGTTCATTCGATGACTAGAAACATGAAATTCAGCCACAAGATCTTGTTGGCTGCCGCCCTCGTGGTGGCCGTTGCGTTCGCCTGTTTCATTTTCTTCAACGACTATCGACAGCGCGAAGCTTTGAGCAGCAGCACCGAAGCCTCGATGCAGGAACTGGGCAGCCTGACCACCAGCAACATTCAAACATGGCTGGAAAGCCGCATTCAGTTGCTGCAATCGCTGTCGCAGCAAGTGGCTGTCGACGGCAACGCCCCCGCCAGCCTGAAACGCATCATCGACCTGCCCGCCTACACCGGCAATTTCCAGCTCAGCTATTTCGGCGGTGCCGACGGCGTGATGTTCTCGGTACCGGCCGGCAACCGCGCACCGGATTACGATCCACGTGCCCGTGGCTGGTACAAGGCGGCCAACAGCGCGCAGCAGACCATCGTCACCGAACCGTACATCGCCGCGTCCTCGGGCAAACTGGTGATCACCGTCGCCACTCCGGTACAGCGCCAGGGCCAGATGCTCGGCGTTGCCGGTGCCGACATCGACCTGACCAGCGTCAGCGCGATCATCAACTCGCTGAACTTCGGCGGCCACGGTCATGCGTTCATCGTCAGCAGCGAGGGCAAGATCCTGATTCACCCGGACAGCAAACTGGTGCTCAAGACCCTCGCCGAGGCGTACCCGAACGGTGCACCGAAAGTCAGCCCGGGGCTGAAAGAAGTCGAGTTCGACGGCAAGACTCAGTTGATCTCCTTCACCCACGTCAACGGCGTGCCATCGGCCGACTGGTACGTGGCGCTGGTACTCGATAAAGACACCGCGTTCTCGATGCTCAGCGAATTTCGCACCTCGGCGTTGATCGCCATGGTCATTGCCGTGGTGATCATCATCGCCCTGCTCGGCATGCTCATCCGCGTGTTGATGCAACCGCTGCTGACCATGGGCCGCGCCATGCACGACATCGCTGAAGGCGAAGGCGACCTGACCAAACGTCTGGTGATTCACGGTAACGATGAATTCGGCGCGCTGGGCACTTCGTTCAACCGCTTCGTCGAACGTATTCACACCTCGATCCGCGAAGTGTCCTCGGCCACCGGCCAGGTCAACGAAGTTGCGCTGCGCGTGGTCGCCGCGTCGAACTCGTCGATGTACAACTCCGACCAGCAAGCCACTCGCACCAACAGCGTCGCCGCCGCGATCAACCAACTCGGCGCCGCCGCGCAGGAAATCGCCCAGAACGCCGCCCTCGCCTCGCAGCATTCGAGCGATGCGCGCAGCCTCGCAGTGGACGGTCAGCAAGTGGTGGATAAAACCATCCAGGCCATGCAGCAGCTGTCGGCGAAGATCAGCGATTCGTGCGGCAACATCGAAACCCTGAACAGCAACACGGTGAACATCGGCCAGATTCTCGAAGTGATCACCAGCATTTCCCAGCAGACCAACCTGCTCGCACTCAACGCCGCGATCGAAGCGGCGCGTGCCGGCGAGGCCGGTCGTGGTTTCGCCGTGGTTGCCGATGAGGTGCGCAACCTCGCGCACCGCACTCAGGATTCGGCGCAGCAAGTGCAGAAGATGATCGAAGAGCTGCAAGTCGGCGCGCGGCAGGCGGTCAGCATCATGACCGAGAGCCAGCGCGAGAGCGAAAGCAGCGTCGGCATCGCCAACCAAGCCGGCGAACGCTTGGGCAGCGTGACCCAGCGCATCGGCGAGATCGACGGGATGAACCAGTCGGTGGCAACTGCGACCGAAGAACAGACCGCTGTGGTCGAGTCGATCAACGTCGATATCAACGAGATCAACACACTGAATCAGGAAGGTGTGGAGAACTTGCAGGCGACGTTGCGCGCGTGCTCGGATCTGGAGCAGCAGGCGGCGCGCCTGAAGCAATTGGTCGGTAGTTTCCGCATTTAAGCGGTGCTGGATCTGTCGCCTTCGCGAGCAAGCTCGGCTCCTACAGTGGTTCTGTGTCGCTCACAGATATCCTGTAGGAGCCGAGCTTGCTCGCGAAGGCGACATCAGCGACGAAGGAATGTGGAAATTGGAACACGTTGGTCACCTCGCACTGACGCTGGACTGAATTAGGACTAAACTCAGTCCTGTTCAATTTGACGGGGTTCAATCATGAAGCTTTCATCACAAATCAAACCGATCAGTTACCTGAAAAGCCACACGGCCGAAATCGTCAAATCCATCACAGAAAGCCGCGAGCCGCTGGTAATCACTCAAAACGGTGAAGCCAAGCTAGTGGTTATGGATGTGAAAAGCTTTGAAGAGCAAGAAGGCACGATGGCTTTGTTGAAACTGTTGGCGATGGGTAATCGGGAGATTGAGGAAGGCAAGTTCAGTGATGCTGAAGATGTCTTTGCCGAACTGGACAAGGCCGATCATCAATGAGTTTAAAGGTCGTTATTCTCCAGTCCGCACAAGCAGATCTCAAAGAACTTCGCACCTACCTCGTCAGACAGTTCTCAAGCCAAATTTGGCAAAGCACTTATGCCGATCTCAAGACTGCAATTTTTGGTCTCGCAGATCTGCCTTATTCAGGATCAATCCCCGAAGAAATCGAAAAGCTCAATCTCTGCCAATACCGCCAGATTGTTTTGGGAATGAACCGGATTATTTATGAGGTGCGAGAAAAAACCGTTTTCATCCATATCATTGTCGATACGCGAAAAAGCCTGCCGGCCCTGTTGATGAAACGGCTTCTACGAGGCAACCCTTGATTTAGAACCGTGACCCAGGCTGACCGAGAAACACCAACTCCTCAGCCGTAGACTCGCGCCCCAACACCGCATTGCGATGCGGAAACCGGCCAAACCGCGCGATCACCTGCTGATGCCGCTCGGCATAATCCAGATTATCCGCAAACACCGCCCGCTCAGATTCCGGCTGTTCAGCCACCAGTTCGATAAACCGGGAAATCGCCTCGTTCTGCACCGCGAGGTTTTCGCAGTGTTCGAACACCAGATAAATGAATACGCGCTGAATCGGCCTCAACTGCCGATCAAAGTCCGCAGCAATGCCTTGGGCGACGAGTTTCTGCGCGCGCAGATCACCGGAAAACGCTTTGGGAGTGTCGCGAAAGATCATTCGCGGCAGTTGATCAAGCAGTAACACCAGCGCCAGCCAACCTTCGGGACATTGCGTCCACTCGGTCAATTCGCCAGCCAGGGCCTGATCGACAAAGACCCCGAAACGCGTCTGCGCTTCGAGGTCTTGGCTGTCTCGCTTACCGAACCACAACTTGCCCTTGTCAGCCGATATCTCGTCGGGGGATTCGGCGTGTCCGAACCACCAATCGAGCAACGGCTGCCAGGGCGCGGTCATGGTTTATTCCTTGTGGTAGGCCGTAGCGCGTGCGACTTCTTCTTTCGAACCGAGGAATACCGCTACACGCTGGTGCAGGCCTTCCGGCTGGATGTCGAGAATGCGCTGGTGACCGTCGGTGGACGCGCCGCCCGCTTGTTCCACCAGGAACGACATCGGGTTGGCTTCATACATCAGACGCAGTTTGCCTGGCTTGGATGGCTCACGGCTGTCGCGCGGGTACATGAACAGACCGCCACGGGTCAGGATTCGGTGTACGTCGGCAACCATCGCCGCGACCCAACGCATGTTGTAGTTCTTTTTCAGCGGACCTTCTTCACCGGCCAGCAGCTCGCCCACGTAGCGTTGTACCGGGGCTTCCCAGTGACGCTGGTTAGACATGTTGATGGCGAATTCCTGGGTCGATTCAGGAATGGTGATGTTTTCGTGAGTCAGCACGAAGCTGCCCATTTCACGGTCCAGGGTGAAACCTTTGACGCCGTCGCCCAAGGTCAGGATCAGCATGGTTTGCGGGCCGTAGATCGCGTAACCGGCGGCAACCTGTTGGGTGCCTGGCTGCAGGAACGCTTTCTCGTTCAGCGGCTCGTTCTGGCTCAGGTATTCGTTCGGGCAACGCAATACCGAGAAGATGGTGCCGACCGGGGCGTTGATGTCGATGTTCGACGAACCGTCCAGTGGGTCGAATACCAGCAGGTACGCGCCTTTCGGGTATTTGCCCGGGATCTGGTAGGCATTGTCCATTTCTTCGGACGCCATGCCGGCCAGGTGACCGCCCCATTCGTTGGCTTCGAGCAGGATCTCGTTGGAGATCACGTCGAGCTTCTTCTGCACTTCGCCCTGAACGTTTTCGGTGCCCATGCTGCCCAGAACACCACCCAGGGCGCCTTTGGACACGGCGTGGTTGATCTCCTTGCAGGCACGCGCCACCACTTCGATCAGGAAACGCAGATCGGCAGGAGTGTTATTGCTGCGGGTCTGCTCAATCAAATAGCGACTCAGGGTAACGCGGGACATGGACGGCTCCGGTGGAATGGGGGGCTAAAAACCCGCGCAGTTTACAGGGAGTCTGAAAACGTAGCGAGCGAAGACGCCCGGTAACGTGCGTTGGGGTGTAATTGCCTGCATGAGACGTGATTGTCGGTGGAGAGTTCAGGTAGCGGGTTTAGCGTAGACCGGTTCGGGACGGGTGGTGCAGGGTACGCGCGACAGTTTATGGATTTTTGTTGTTTTGGAAAACGCTATCGCGAGCAGGCTCACTCCTACAGTTGACGGTATTCCAACTGAAGAAATGTGATCCCCTGTAGGAGTGAGCCTGCTCGCGATCGGGTGCGCAGCACCCGCCTTTTCAGGAATTGGCAGGAGGCTTACGCAACAAGCTAAACGCCATCGCCCCGAGAAAAACCACACTCAACAACAGCACTGCCCACAACCCGATCTTCTTCCAATTGGTCTCAGCCACCGCTGCCGTGATCGCCGTCGAAGTCTGCGTAGCCACCACCTCACCCTGCACCGCAGCCTTGCCCAACGTCGCCAGTTTCTCCGGTTTGAAATCCGGGATCAGCGTCGTCAACGGCAGATTCGCCGTCTTCACACTCGCATTGCCCAACGCCAGACTGTACGGCCCATCGCCCCGCGCAAGGAATATCACCTGCGTCGCCCGCACCGCATATTTCACGCTCGGCGCCTGCTCACCGAGACCGCCGCCGCGCTCATCCACTGTCAGCTTCAACTGCTGCACGGTCTGCCCATAGAGCTGCAATTCGTTCTGCACCACGTCCTCGCCATTCTGGGTCAGGCGATAGAGCAAACCATTGCTCAGCGGTTGCCACGGCAGACTGCTTTCGCGTCGCCCCGCCAGGGTCACTGGCGCCAGACTGTTCGGCTGTTTCAGTTCAACCTGCACCCGCTCGACGTTCAGTCCCATCGGCAATTGCCAGGTGTATTCCCCGGACTTGGCGCTGCTGCCGGCCAATGCCTGCGACCAGACCAACGGCAGCGGAAGATTGCGCGGGTCGCTGCTTTTCAGCTGTGCCGCCGTGAGGATCGGCGCCGAAGTCGGCGACTCCCACAGCAAGCGCACATAGCGCGCCGATTGCCCCGGCAACGTCACCTCATGCTGCTCGATACGTTCATCAGAAAAAGTCAGCCGTGCAACCTGACCTTCGCCCCACGGTTGCCAATGCTGCAAGTCATCGCTGGCTTCGATGCTGAAGCGCTGAAAGCCGTCGCGCTCGCTGGTCCAGTCGAGGATCAATTGCTGCAACGGCGCCTTGATCGCGCTGGCATCGAGCAGCCAGCCGCGCAACACTTCTTCACCCGCCTCCAACTGGCTGGACGGTTGCACTTCTACCAGCGTGCCGTTGGTGGTCGATTGCACGCGCACATTCGGCGCGCGCTCACTGGCATCGGCGGCGTTGTACAGCGGGAACCATTTCACCTCGTGCAACTGGCCATCGTCGCGGGTCTGCGCCGACTCGCGCGCCAGGGCGTAAGCCTGCGGTTCGCCAGCGGCATTGAACACGCGCAGATCACTGAGATCGGTCTGGCGCGCCTGCAATTGCACGTTCAGCGGCAATTCGAGGCGGTACCACGGGCCGTTGCCGCTGACCGCCAGCGGCACCTGCGTGGCAAAGTCCGCCGGTTTTTCCTGGGCGCTGGCCGCCAGCATCACGCCCAACGCCAACCAACCCGGATTTCGCATGCGACTCAAGATGAAACTCCTTCGGTGTCCGGGGCCGGTTTGTCCGCCACCGGCTCAGCCTCGACGCGTTTGGGCGGCAGTGGCGCGAAATAACCGACCACCAGCAGCAACACGCCAACGCCGATAAACGAGACGATCCGGGCGAGGCCGCCACGGTTGCTCAGTTCGACAAAAATCAGTTTGGCCACCACCAGCGCAATCAGCGCTGCGCCGATCAGCCAGACTTCGCGGCGATGGCGCAGATGTCCGCCGATCATCAGCCCGAGCGCCATCAGCGTCCAGACGATCGACAACCCGGCCTGCACCAGCATCGAGGCGAGCAGCGTATCCAGTTCGAACGGAATCCCCGCCCAATGGTGCGCGGCGCGGGTGACCAGCGCAGTACAGAAGGCGAACAACGAAACCCCGGCGATCAGTTGCGTGGCGTAATCGGCATAGTCCTGACGAATCGACAATTGCGAAATCGCACTGCGCGACCACACGTAAACGCCGAACAGTGCGAACAGCAAGCCCAACTCCAACGGGTTAAGCAGCGGCACGTACGGCAACGGTTCGGCGTTGCCATCGCTGACGCCATTCGCCAGCCAGAACCACGCGAGCATCAGCACCGCCAACGGCGCGGCGGCGTAGAAGCGGTACTCGCGGGCAAACGCAGCAACTGGCCACGGCCAGGTGCGCGGGGCCGCCGCCAGCAGCAGATACAGACTCGGCAGAATCGCCCAACCCAGCCAGCGCCAAGCGTTGTATTGCTCGGACAACAGCAGCAGGCCGTAACGCAATTCCAGCGCCAGCACGCCGATCAGCAGCCAGCAGCCGAGTACATGCGCCGTGCTCAAGGCCCGCGCGGGCAACATCGGCGCCAAGCGTCGCAGACTGAAGAAATGCACGGCGAATACCGCCGCCCACGCCAGCCAACCGAAATCCGCCGCCGGGTGATAACGCGAATGCCACGCGCCGATCAGGATCAATCCAGCCGCCGGAATCAGCAACGTGCAGAGCAATCCCAGCGCCGGCCATTTCAGGCGTAGCGACAGCAGCGTCCACAGCGCCACGCTCACAGCGGCCACCAGCAGCAATAACGTGCCTTGCAGATTAGGCGAGGCAAAACGCAGTACTTCACTCACCCACGCCAGCGTCCACCAACCGGCGCCCCACACCAGTAACACTTCGGACAGGCGCTGCAAACTCAACGCATCAAATGCCGAGGCGTGATTGCCCAGTTGCAGGCGCCACGCTCCGATCATTGCCGCCAGACCCAACACCAGCGGCGTCCAGAATCCGCCATGCGCCAACGGTTTCAGACCTTCGCTGGACAACGGCCCGAGAAGCTCGGGACCGGCAAACAAAAACGCCGCGCCGCCAATCACCTGCAACAGCAGACCGAAGACAAAACTCACACGCTGCTTGAGGTACAGGCTCAGCCAGATGATCAGCAGACCACTCGCCGCCCACACCGCGCTCGCGGTTTGCCACGGCAGCACGAACAGCACCGCCAGATTGATCAGCACCAGACCGGCCAGCAGCACCACCGACAGACCGCGCAACAGGCGCACGTCGTTGCGCACCATTTCATCGCGCGCCGCCAGCAGCATGCCGGCGATCAACGCCAGACCGATCAACGAAGCACTGAGCAAACCGCTCCAGCCGGCGCTGAACACCGCTGCCGAATCCTGCCCCGCGCCTTGCAGACGCAACAGGAACAACGCGCCGCCCAGCAACTGCACGGCAAATGCGCTGAACAGGAACGTGCGCGACTGAATCCGCAGGCCGACAAACAATGTCGCCAACCCGGCCAGCGCCCAACTGATCGCCGTGCCTTGCGTGAAGAAAAACAGCGGCGCCAGCAGGTAAAGGAAGGTCAGGCCCAAGCCCGCCAACACCGGCAAACCTTGGCGCTCCCATGGCGAGGTCTGTTGCGGCGCAGCTTTGCGCACTTGGTAGAAACTGAACAGCAACGCGACGCCAAGCATCAGTGCACCCAGCGCAGCACCGTCGAGCAAACTGCTTTCGCCGACGCGCAATTGACTGAGGAACGCCAATGCCGAGCCCAGTTGCAGCAGCAAGGCGAACGCCCGGGCGAACGGCCGCTGCTGACGCAAACCGAGCCAGAGAATCCCCGCGCCTTCCACCGCCCACGCCGCCGACGTCCAGCGTGCATCCAGCCCCAGCGGAATCGCCAGACTGGCGAAAATCACCCCGAGCGCGAGACAGGTTTCACCCAGCAGCAGCGCGCGACCGCCCATCAACACCTTGGCCAGCGCCATGTAGATCATGCCCAGCGCGAGCGCACTGAACGCGGCGGCAAATTCCAGATGCTGCACCAGCGCGAACTGCAAACCGAAGCCAATAATCGGCGGGCCGAACAACAGGGTGCCGTCGACGTAATCGCCCTTGCGCGCCGACCAGTGCAGCAGTGCCTCACGGTCGCCATTCGCCGGGGCGTCGGGTATGTCAAGCAGTTTGCGTCGAGCGAACAACAGGCCGATGGCGAGGTACATCAGGAAAAACAGAATCAGAAACGGCTCGGTGCTCCACAGCAACTCTGGTGCATACGAACGCAGGCCCCAGGCGAAACCGATGCCGAAGGTGCCGACGAAACCGATCAGGTTGAGCAGACGCCAGGCCTTGAACCAGGCAATCGCGAGGATACCGGCATTGAGCAAGGCGAAATAACTGAACAGCGCGACGTGGTTGCCGGCACCGGTCGAAGTGAGGATCGGTGCGGCGAATCCGCCCAATGCGGCCACCGCCGCCAACGCAAGCGAGTCCTGGGTGATGGCGAGAATCGCCGAGAACACCGTCACCGCGACCAGCAAGCCCAGCGCGGCAGAGGGATCGAGCAACGGATGCAGGCGCATCGCCGCAAACACCGTCAGGTACAGCACCGCAATCCCGGTGCCTTGCAGCATCAGCGCATAACTGCTGTTGCGCTGCCGCAGCCACCAGCCCAGCGCGAGCAACGCCAGGGCTGCGGCCGCTACACCGGCGTAACGCAATTCGATCGGCACGACCATGCCTTCAGTGGCGTAGCGCAGCAGAAACGCCAGCCCAAAGAACAGCAACACCACGCCGACACGCAGCACGGTGTTGCCGCCAAACAGCCAGTTGCGCGCAGCGCTGATGCCGCGTTCGATGAGGTTCGGGCGACGCGGTTCGTCGGGAATCGAGGGTTCAGGGGTAACAGCGTCGAGGCGCCAGACATCGGCAGGCAGCGGTTGGCTGGTTTCGCTGGCGACGGCGGAAATCGGTTCAAGTTCAGGTGGCAGCTCCCAGACCAATTCGGCGGCTGGGGCCTCTTCGACGGCTTTGGACGGTTCGGCGACTGGCTCGGTAACCGGCGCCGTACTCGGCGAAGGCACCGCATGAGAAGGCGAACCTTCCAGCACAAACAGACGCTGCGCGACGCCCTGCAGGGCTTCCTTCGCCTGTTCGAATTGTCGTTGCTGCTCCGCCATCTGCGAGCCAAGCCGCGCGATACGGATCGTCTGCCCTATCGCCAGCCCCAGCAACGCGCCCAACAGCGCATCGCTGAACGACTCGTCGAGCAGCCAGCCGAGCACCAGCCCGATCAACATGAACATCCATTGCATGGTCGATATCCCTAAGCGCGAAGGCCAATCCGGGAAGATTAGCGCAGCCTGACCCAAAAAGATCGCAGCCTGCGGCAGCTCCTACAGGGTTATGCGAACACCTGTGTAGGAGCTGCCGAAGGCTGCGATCTTTTCCGGCGCGCGATTATATCGAGCCGAGCGAAAAGTTACTCCAGCGCTTTCCAGATATCCGTGGCGTACTCGCGAATCGTCCGGTCTGAGGAGAACCAGCCCATCCGCGCCGTGTTGAGTACCGCCGAACGCCACCAGTTATTGGCGTCGTGCCAATGCGCTTCAACGCGCTTCTGCGCTTCCCAGTAGGAATCGAAGTCGGCACAAACCAGGAAGCGGTCGTAATCCACCAGCGAATCGATCAGACCGGTATAACGCGAGGTGTCATCCGGCGAGAACACTCCTCCGCGAATCGCCTGCAATACATCGTTCAATCGATGGGAGGCGGCAATGTCTGGCAAGGCGCTGAACTCGTGATTCTGTTTGCGCGCTTCCACTTGCTGCGCACTGAGGCCAAAGATGAACATGTGTTCAACGCCGATACGCTCAGCCATTTCCACGTTGGCGCCGTCCAGCGTGCCGATGGTCAACGCACCGTTAAGGCCGAACTTCATGTTACTGGTGCCCGAAGCCTCGAATCCGGCGGTGGAGATCTGCTCGGACAAGTCCGCCGCCGGAATGATGCTCTCCGCCAGGCTGACGTTGTAGTTGGGCAGAAACACCACTTTCAACAAGCCGCGCACCGTCGGGTCGTTGTTCACGACGCGGGCGATGTCATTGCTCAACTTGATGATCAGTTTGGCCTGGTGATAACTCGCCGCCGCTTTACCGGCGAAGATTTTCACCCGTGGCACCCAGTCGACTTCCGGCTCGGCGCGAATTGCCTGATACAGCGCCACGGTGTGTAGCAGGTTGAGCAACTGGCGTTTGTATTCGTGAATCCGTTTGACCTGCACATCGAACATCGCCGCCGGGTTGACCGCAATGCCCAGCCGTTCGTGAATCAGATAGGCCAAGGCTTTTTTGCTGTGCAGGCGCTGTTCGGCGAAGGCTTTGCGGAACGCGGTTTTCTCGGCAAAAGGCTCTAGGTCGATCAAACGTTCTTCCGCGTTATCGAGTAGGTCCGGGCCCAGTGCATCGACCAGCATCGAGGTCAATTCCGGGTTGGCCTGATACAGCCAGCGGCGGAAGGTAATGCCGTTGGTTTTGTTGTTGATCCGCTCTGGATACAGCTTGTGCAGTTCGGCGAACACGGTTTTGCGCATCAGTTGCGTGTGCAATCCGGACACGCCGTTGACGCTGTGCGAACCAAGGAACGCGAGGTTGCCCATACGCACCCGGCGACCGTTGTCTTCTTCAATCAGCGACACCGCGCGCAGCACGTCGAAATCGTGAATGCCCTTGGCCCGCAGCGAATCGATGTGCTGTGCGTTGATCAGGTAAATGATCTGCATGTGTCGCGGCAGCATGCGTTCCATCAGACCCACCGGCCAGGTTTCCAGCGCTTCCGGCAACAGCGTGTGGTTGGTGTACGACAGCGTGTCGACGGTCACTTGCCACGCCGCATCCCACGCCACGTCGTAGACATCGACCAATTGACGCATCAATTCGGCGACAGCAATCGAGGGGTGAGTATCGTTGAGCTGGATCGCCGCATGATCGCCGAGGGTCAGCACCGAGGTGTGCATGTTGCGGTGACGACGGAGCAAGTCCTGCAGGGAGGCGGCGACGAAGAAGTATTCCTGTCGCAGGCGCAGCTCTTGCCCCGCTTCGGTGCTGTCCGCCGGGTAAAGCACGCGGGAGATACTTTCGGCGCGCGCCACTTCGGCGACCGCGCCCAAGTGGTCACCGGCGTTGAAGCGCTCAAGGTGCAAATCTTCCATGGCGCGGGCACGCCACAGACGCAAGGTGTTGACGCTCGCCCCGCGCCAGCCGACCACCGGCGTATCGTAGGCAATCGCGCGGACGGTTTCTGCCGGCGACCAGACTTGTTTGGATTTGCCGCTGACATCGGTGACGGTTTCAACGCTGCCGCCGAAGCCGATGGAGTAGACGACTTCCGGCCGTTCGAACTCCCATGGGTTGCCGAAATCCAGCCAGTGTTCGGTCTGCTCCTGCTGCCAGCCATCGACAATGGCCTGGCGGAACAAACCGTGTTCATAACGAATGCCATAACCGTGGCCGGCGATGCCGAGGGTCGACATGCTTTCCATGAAGCATGCGGCCAAGCGACCAAGGCCGCCGTTGCCAAGCGCCGCATCGGGCTCCAGCAATCGGATGCGCTCCAGATCGACACCGAGTTCGGTCAGCGCTTCACGGGCAACGTCGAGCAGGCCGAGGTTGCTCAGGCTGTCGTAGAGCAAACGGCCGATAAGGAATTCCAGCGAGAGGTAATACACCCGCTTCTGGCCTTTGCGGTAGATCTGCCGGGTGTGGTCCATCCAGTGTTCGACCATGTGATCACGCGCGGCCAGTGCGATGGCTTCGAACCAGTCATGGTCGAAGGCGTGATCGGGGTCTTTGCCCACCGCGTAGGTGAGTTTGGTCAGGACGGCGTCGCGGAATGCGGCCACCTCTGCTTCGCGAACTAGTGGTTCTTGAGTCATCGATAGGACCTCGAGCGAGCGGGGAATTGTCTGAGCCTAGACGGTCTGACCGACGGTAGCGGCTCTGGTTCGGCAGTTTTTCCCGAGACTGTGAGATAGCCCGGCATTACCTTGTCGAGTGAGCTAATGAATGCAGGGGCCGTGCCGAATTGTCCGGCAATGTGCCTGCACGCAGAAAAAATCTGGCGAAAGGTTGTTCAAAAATCCACCAGTCCCGGTATGATCGCGCGCCCTGATGCACACACGCCTGGTAACTCCCGATGATGAAGCCCAACCTGATTGCTGCCGCCGAGATCGATCGTCTCGATACGTGGGCAAAATACTCAGCCCCGATGTGCGGTTCCTGCGTATCCAGCTGCTGCACGCTGCCGGTTGAGGTGAAGATCAAGGATCTGGTGCGCATCGGTGTGGTCGACGAATTCGAACTCGGTGACCCGCCGAAGAACATCGCCAAGCGTTTGCAGAAGGAAGGCCTGGTCGAGCGTTTCAACCAGAAGTCGGGCATCTTCACCCTGCAGCGCATGAGCAACAACGATTGCTACTACCTGGATCGTAAGAGCCGCCTGTGCACCATTTATGACAAGCGCCCGGATACCTGCCGCAATCACCCGAAGATCGGGCCGCGTCCGGGGTATTGCGCGTACAAGCCGAAGGAAGTGGTGCGCGAACAGAATTTCCGGGCGATCGAGAAGTTTTAAAAGCTTACCCTCACCCAGCCCTCTCCCGGAGGGAAAGCCGACCGAGGTGTCTGGCGCCATACATCGACCTGAAACACCCAGTCGAATATGGATTCGGTTGAGCCCCACCAAATCGATTTTGGATTCAGCAGAATTCTTTCAAGTCAATGTATCCCCTGAGCATCCCCCATTCAGTCCCCTCTCCCTCCGGGAGAGGGCTAGGGTGAGGGGCTCTTGATCTTCAAGGCCCAATCTGCACATTCCCCCAGACAAACAAAAACGCCCCCGGTCTCTCGACCGGGGGCGTTTTCATTCAGCCGGAACTAATGACTCAGTTCTTGGCTTTCTTGGCAGCGCGGGTACGCTCGCTTTCGTCCAGGATCTTCTTGCGAAGACGGATGGACTTAGGAGTTACTTCGCACAGCTCGTCTTCCTGGATGTATTCCAGAGCCTGTTCCAGAGTGAACTTCACTGGTGGAACCAGAGCGATGGTTTCGTCTTTACCCGAAGCACGCATGTTGTCGAGCTTCTTACCCTTGGTAGGGTTAACGCCCAGGTCGTTGTCGCGGCTGTTCTGACCAACGATTTGACCGTTGTAGATCTCCTGGCCGTGTTCTACGAACAGTTTGCCACGAGCCTGCAGGGTTTCCAGCGAGTAGGTCAGTGCCTTGCCGGTTTCAACCGAAACCAGAACGCCGTTCTGACGGCCGGACATGTGGCCCGACTTGACGGTGTCGTAACGATCGAAGATCGAGGTCAGGATGCCAGCACCGTTGGTCAGGGTCAGGAACTGGTTACGGAAACCAATCAGACCGCGAGCAGGGATGTTGTATTCCAGACGAACACGGCCCTTGCCATCCGGCACCATGTTGCTCAGGTCACCTTTACGCAGACCCATCTCTTCCATGACCTTGCCCTGAGCTTCTTCAGGGATGTCGATGGTCACGTTTTCAAACGGTTCCTGCTTGACGCCGTCAACTTCACGGATGATCACTTCCGGACGACCCAGAGCGATTTCGAAGCCTTCGCGACGCATGGTTTCGATCAGTACCGAGAGGTGCAGCTCACCACGGCCGGAAACCTTGAACTTGTCAGCGGTGTCGCCTTCTTCAACGCGCAGTGCAACGTTGTACAGCAGCTCTTTGTCCAGACGGTCCTTGATGTTACGGGACGTCACGAACTTGCCTTCTTTACCGCAGAATGGCGAGTCGTTTACCTGGAAGGTCATCGAAACGGTTGGCTCGTCAACGGTCAGAGGCTTCATCGCCTCGACGGTGTCCGGGTGGCACAGGGTGTCGGAGATGAACAGCGAGTCCATACCGCTGATGCAAACGATATCGCCTGCTGCAGCTTCTTCAACGTCAACGCGGTGCAGACCGTGGTGACCCATCAGTTTCAGGATACGACCGTTGCGACGCTTGCCGTCGGCACCGATAGCCACAACCGGGGTGTTCGGCTTGACGCGGCCACGAGCGATACGGCCAACGCCGATAACACCCAGGAAGCTGTTGTAGTCCAGAGCGGAGATCTGCATCTGGAATGCGCCGTCACGGTCAACAGCCGGAGCCGGAACGTGGTCGACTACCGCTTGGTACAGCGGGGTCATGTCTTCAGCCATGTCGGTGTGATCCAGACCGGCAATGCCGTTCAGGGCCGAGGCGTAAACAACCTGGAAGTCCAGTTGTTCTTCGGTAGCACCGAGGTTGTCGAACAGGTCGAAGATCTGGTCCAGAACCCAGTCCGGACGCGCGCCTGGACGGTCAACCTTGTTGATCACCACGATTGGACGCAGGCCGGCTTCGAAAGCCTTCTTGGTCACGAAACGGGTTTGTGGCATAGGGCCGTCTTGAGCGTCAACCAGCAGCAGAACGGAGTCAACCATCGACATTACGCGTTCAACTTCGCCGCCGAAGTCGGCGTGGCCCGGGGTGTCGATCACGTTGATCGTGATCTCCTCGCCGTTCGCGTGAGCACCCTTGTAGGTGATCGCCGTGTTCTTCGCGAGGATCGTGATGCCCTTCTCGCGCTCCAGGTCGTTGGAGTCCATCGCGCGTTCGTCGACGTGGGCGTGTTCGCCGAA
>NZ_JBIVGT010000029.1:0-23901 GCF_044748825.1 Pseudomonas sp. NPDC089741
ATCACTTCCGGGCCAGTCACGTACGCCCCGTCTTCGGCGTTGTGGGAGATCGAGTAGTTCATGTTGGCGATACCGCCTTCGTACATGAGGTCAACGATCAGCTTCAGTTCGTGCAGGCATTCGAAGTAGGCCATTTCCGGCGCGTAGCCAGCTTCAACCAGGGTTTCGAAACCGGCTTTAACCAGTTCAACGGTACCGCCGCACAGAACGGCTTGTTCGCCGAACAGGTCGGTTTCAGTCTCGTCCTTGAAGGTGGTTTCGATGATGCCGGTACGACCGCCACCAACGCCAGCAGCGTAGGACAGTGCAACGTTTTTGGCGTTGCCCGAGGCGTCCTGGTAGATCGCGATCAGGTCAGGGATACCGCCGCCCTTGACGAACTCGGAACGTACGGTGTGGCCCGGAGCTTTCGGCGCGATCATGATCACGTCGAGGTCGGCACGCGGAACAACCTGGTTGTAGTGGATCGCGAAGCCGTGGGAGAAGGCCAGGGTGGCGCCTTTCTTGATGTTCGGCTCGATTTCGTTCTTGTACAGAGCAGACTGGAACTCGTCCGGAGTCAGGATCATGACCAGGTCGGCAGCAGCAACGGCGGAAGCAACGTCGGTCACTTTCAGGCCGTGAGCTTCAGCTTTGGCAACGGTGGCCGAACCTTTACGCAGACCAACAGTAACGTCAACGCCGGAGTCTTTCAGGTTGCACGCTTGGGCGTGGCCCTGGGAACCGTAACCGATGATGGCAACTTTCTTGCCCTGGATGATCGACAGGTCGCAGTCTTTTTCGTAATAAACTTTCATGAAATTCCCCTATATATCCAGGCCGTTCAGGCCATTCACTAATTTGGTTTAGATGCTGAGTACTTTGTCGCCGCGGGCAATGCCGGTCACGCCGCTGCGGACGGTTTCCAGAATCGATGCGGTGCCGATGGACTGAATGAAGCTGTCGAGCTTGTCGCTGGTACCGGTCAATTGAACGGTATACACGCTGGCACTGACATCGACGATCTGTCCACGGTAAATATCGGTGGTGCGTTTGATCTCGGCGCGCTGGGCGCCAGTGGCCTTGACCTTGACCAGCATCAGTTCGCGCTCGATGTGAGCGCTTTCCGACAGGTCCACCAGCTTGACCACTTCGATCAGCTTGTTCAGGTTTTTGGTGATCTGCTCGATGACTTCATCGTGGCCAACGGTGGTCAGCGTCAGACGCGACAGGGTCGGGTCTTCGGTCGGGGCCACGGTCAGGCTTTCGATGTTGTAGTTGCGCTGCGAGAACAGGCCGACTACGCGAGACAAAGCGCCGGGTTCGTTTTCCAGAAGCAAGGAAATAATGTGCCGCATGATTAAGTACGCTCCGTCTTGCTCAGCCACATGTCGCGCATCGAGCCGTCTTTGATCTGCATCGGATAGACGTGCTCGCTGGTGTCGACCGAAACGTCGATGATCACCAGGCGATCCTTCATGGCGAACGCTTCTGCCATCTTCGACTTCAGATCTTTCGATTCGGTGATGCGTACGCCGACGTGGCCGTAGGCTTCAGCCAGCTTGACGAAGTCAGGCAGCGATTCCATGTAGGAGTGCGAGTGACGGCTGCCGTAGCTCATGTCCTGCCACTGACGAACCATCCCCAGAACACCGTTGTTCAAGATGACGATTTTCACTGGCAAGCCATATTGCAGGCAGGTCGACAGTTCCTGGATGTTCATCTGGATACTGCCTTCGCCGGTGACGCAGGCAACGTCGTCATCCGGGAAGCTCAACTTGATACCCATGGCCGCCGGGAAACCGAAGCCCATGGTGCCCAGGCCACCGGAGTTGATCCAGCGATTCGGCTTGTTGAACGTGTAGTACTGCGCAGCGAACATCTGATGCTGGCCCACGTCGGAAGTGATGTAGGCATCGCCCTTGGTCACTTCGCAGAGGGTTTCGATCACGGTCTGCGGCTTGATCACGCTGCCGTCGCCCTTTTCGTAAGGGAACAGGCCGCGATCACCACGCCATTCATCAACCTGCTTCCACCAACTGGCCACGGACTCCTTGTTCGGGGTCTCGCCGATTTCCTTGAGGATCGCAACCATTTCGGTCAGGACGCTCTCGACCGGACCAACGATAGGCACGTCGGCCTTGATGGTCTTGGAAATCGAAGCCGGATCGATGTCGATGTGAATGATCTTGGCGTTCGGGCAGAACTTCGCCGGGCCATTGATCACGCGATCGTCAAAACGCGCGCCGACCGCCAGGATCACGTCAGCGTGGTGCATCGCCAGGTTGGCGGTGTAGCTGCCGTGCATGCCGAGCATGCCGATGAACTGACGATCAGTACCAGGGAAACCGCCGAGGCCCATCAAGGTGTTGGTCACTGGCAGGTTGAGCATTTTCGCCAGTTCGGTCAGCGGTGCGGAACCGTTGCCGAGAATCACGCCGCCACCGGAGTACATGACCGGGCGCTTGGCCGCCAGGAGCATTTCTGCCGCCTTGCGGATTTGCCCGGAGTGACCGCGAACGGCCGGGCTGTAGGAACGCAGCTTGGCTTTCTTCGGGAAGATGTATTCGAACTTCTCGGCCGGGTTGGTCATGTCTTTCGGGATATCGACCACGACCGGGCCCGGACGACCGGAGGCCGCCAGGGAGACGGCCGTCTGCAGGACGTCCGGGAGTGCCGAAGCGTGTTTGATCATGACGCTGTGCTTCACGATCGGCCGGGAAATACCGATCATGTCGGTTTCCTGGAACGCGTCGGTGCCGACCATGGTGCTTGGCACCTGACCGGAAATGATCACCATTGGAATCGAGTCCATATAGGCCGTGGCAATACCGGTGATGGCGTTTGTGGCGCCTGGACCGGAAGTCACCAATACCACGCCGGCTTTACCGGTGGCACGGGCATAGCCGTCAGCCATATGGGTTGCCGCTTGTTCGTGACGAACCAGGATGTGATTCACTTCCGGTTCTTTGAACAGGGCATCGTAAACATGCAGGAGAGCACCACCCGGGTACCCGTAGATATATTTGACGCCTTCGTCACGCAAAAAGCGGACGAGCATCTCACCGCCAGATAAAAGCTCCACGTTGTTCACCTCTAAAACGCCAGAATACCGTCCACAAAAAAGGGGCGGGTCTTAATAGGTTTACTTCTCGGCAGAGCATGAGCGACGGTGGTCGCCGACTACGTCAGCACTGACTGAGCAAGTATTGGGATCGTCCCAAGTGTTGCGGGCCTTTCCCACCCAGCGCGAGGTAACGCGTTGCGGGTGTAACAGGTCGGCGCGGATGTGCGCCTCATGATCTACCGAGTGGGTCTGCTTCTGGCAGTCCCTCTACAGCGGACTTTGGATTCTTCTGTTTCGCCCTCTCCAAGTCAAGTCGTCTGTGTGGTTAATTGTGGGTAAGCACATGAGAACGCAAGAAAAAACCTGAAAACCGCTACTCTGTTAGTGTCAATTGCGCAATTTTGCCAAGGAATCAGCATGCGAACGCTCCTTCTCACTCTGCTGATCGGCCTCAGCCCATGGTGCATGGCCGCTCAAATCTACAAATGGGTCGATGCCCAAGGGGTCACGCACTTCGATGCGCAGCCACCAGCGGGCCAATCATCCACTACCGTGCAGACGCCCTCCTCGCCCCCGCCGAAACCTGCGGCAATGCCGGGCAGCGGTGCGCTCGGTGATCAGAAGGCTATCGATGACAAGGTGAAGAAACAGGTGGCTGATCAACAGACGCAGCTCAAGCAGTTTTGCGAGCAGGCACGGACCAACCTTGCGCAATTGCAGAACAATCCGCGATTGAGGGAGGAAGTAGAGGGACAGTTACGCCGGCTGGATGATGCGCAGCGTCAGGAGCGCATCGTCGAGGCGCAGAAACAGATCGCACAGAATTGCGAGTAGACACCAATGTAGGAGCTGCCGAAGGCTGCGATCTGTTGATCTTGCTTTAAAAACAGGATCAAAAGATCGCAGCCTGCGACAGCTCCTACAGTTATCCGGTGCCCGCCGTAAAAAGGATTGAGGCGGTGCCAGCCCGCAAAGGATCGGTTTAGCGCGAGGCGGTGATCAGCAGGTCGAACTCTTTGAGCAGCACCTGAAGCTGACGATCCTTGCCACCCAGGTTACGCTGGGCGAAGACCATTTCGGCCATTTCCTGAATGCCCGAAGCATTCGGCAACGGCAGATCCTCCTCAAGGATGTATTTCATCTTCGGCAGGAAGATCCATTGCAGCCACTGCTCGAAGTCGAGCGTATCGACCGAAAACGGCTCGACACTGCTCAACGCTTCGGCCGACGGCTGAACGTCGTCCCACCAACCCTGAGTGCGCAGTTCACGCTCGATCAGCAACAGCTGATCGGCGATTTTCGGGAAACGAGCATCCATCACAGCGAAACCTTGGCCTTCTGACGGGCCTGAGCAGCGCCGGCGGAATCGCCTTGTTTCTCACGGGACTGGGCAATGATTTCCCACAGATTGGCTTGCAGGTCCGGACGACCGTTGGCCATGGTCAGCGCACGACGAGCGAACTGTTCGGCTTGCGGCGCATCACCTTGGGCCATGCGCACCTGCGCCAGACGATAAAGCACTTGCGGCTCACGCGGCGCCACACGCTGGGCGCGCTCTAGACTGGAGGATGCACCGTTAAGGTCGCCACCGGCCTGTTGCTGCTGAGCCGTCGTCAGCAAGGCAAGCACCGGACCGTCCAGTTGCTCGTCGGCCGACAGACCACCGCCACTGCTCGCCGAAGGAATGCCGCTCGGCGTCGACGGCATGCTGTAGCTGCCGGAGTTGATCGGTGCCGACTCAACTGCCGAAGGGTTATACGGCCCCGGCGTGATACCACCGGACGCCGGACCCGGCACGATTGGCGAAGAGCTGATCGGCGTCGACACGGCGGCGCCACCACCCGGCACCATCACCACCACACCGGTATCGCCTTGCGGGATCGCCTGAGTCTGGCCCTGCACAGGACGTTTCACGGTCGTTTGACGGAAACCGCCATTGGCCGAAATGCGCTCGCTGTTGGACACCGCAGTCCCGGAGTCAACCACCGGAATCGAACCATGCTGTACGGTAGAGCAGCCGCTGAGCAAAGCCACGGCGGTCACCGCTGGAATCAACCACTTGTTCACTTGAAACCCTCTTTGCTTAATTCATCCAGCCCTTGACCCAATCCATCACCGATTCGCCGGAGGCAGGTGTTTCACCTGCACACGAGGCGCCGGGTGGCGGTTCGCTGCCGCGAATATACGGCATCTGCACCGCTCCGGGGCAGTTGGCATCGGAGCCCTGCCCGGTACGCGAATCGACCCACGCCTGTACGACGTTATCCGGCTGCGGCATGTCCAGCGGCAGCGGATCGGCCTTGCGCATGAAACTGGTCCAGACCTGCAGCGCACCGGTCGCACCGGTGAACGGCGTCTTGCCGTTGTCGTCGCGCCCCAGCCACACCACTGCCAGCAGATCCTGGCTGAAACCGGCAAACCAGCTGTCGCGGGAATCGTTACTGGTACCGGTCTTGCCGGCCAGCGTCAGAGTCTTGGGCAACACGTTGTAAACCGAGCTGCCGGTACCTTCACGCATCACGCGCTGCATGGCGTTCTGGATCAGGTAGATAGACGCAGGGTCGAAGCGCTGTTCAATCTGGAACGGATAACGCTTGAGCGGCTCACCCTCGGCGGTCAGCACGCTGCGAATTCCGCGCATCGGCGTATTGAAACCGCCGTTGGCCAGCGTCTGGTACATGGTCGCGACTTCGATAGGAGTCATGCCGCCCGCACCGAGCAACATCGACGGGAACGCCGGAAACTCACGCGTCACGCCCAGCCGACTCAAGGTCTTGAGCACGTTCGGCACGCCGACTTCCAGGCCAAGACGCGAGGTCGACAGGTTGTAGGAATGCGCCAGCCCCTGATAAAGGAACACGGTGCCGTGGGAGCGACGGTCATAGTTCTGCGGTTTCCACACCTGGCCGTTCGCGCCTTTGACCGACAACGGATCGTCCGACAGCCAACTGGTCAGCGTGTACTGACTCGGTTTTTCCAGCGCCGTCAGATAAACCGCGGGCTTGATCAACGAGCCGACCGGCCGCACGGCATCCAGTGCCCGGTTGAACCCGGCGTAACTGGCCTGACGGCTGCCGATCATCGCCTGCACTTCGCCGGTTTCCGGATTGGTCACGACCATTGCCGCTTCGACGTCATCGGAACCCTTGCGCCCCGACAGACGCTTGAAGGTATCGTTGACCGACGCCTCGGCTTTCATCTGCAGGATCGGATCGAAACTGGTGAAGATGCGCAGGCCTTCTTCGGTCAAGTCTTCGTCGCGATAATCTTCACGCAGCTGACGTTTGACCAGATCGATAAAGCCCGGGAACGAGCTGTCGGCCAGTTTGCCGCGAGTGGTCACGCCCAGCGGCATGTTCTTCGCAGCGGCCACTTGCTCGGCAGTCGCAACGCCTTGTTGCTCAAGCACGTCGAGCACCAGGTTACGACGTTCCAGTGCACGCTCGGGGTTGCGACGCGGATTGTAATAGGACGGGCCTTTGACCATGCCGACCAACAGCGCAACTTGATGCAACTTCAGTTCGGACAACGGCTGACCGAAGAAGAACTGGCTGGCCAAGCCGAAACCGTGCACCGCGCGCTGGCCGTCCTGACCGACAAAGACTTCATTGAGGTACGCCTCAAGGATTTCCTTCTTGTCGTAATGCAGCTCCAGCAACAGCGCCATCATCGCTTCAGTGAGCTTGCGGGTCAGGCTGCGTTCGCTGGTCAGGTAGAAGTTTTTCACCAACTGCTGGGTCAGCGTACTGCCGCCCTGAGTCATCTTGCCGCCAGAAGTGTTGACCCAGACTGCCCGGGCAATCGATTTCGGCGACACACCCCAATGGCTGTAGAAATCGCGATCTTCCACAGCGACCAGGGTTTCGAGCAGGTACGGCGGCACTTGGTCGATCTTGATCAGGATTCGGTCTTCCAGGTTCTTCGGATAAATCCCGCCGATCATCAGCGGCTCGAGACGGACCACGGACAATTTCGAACCGTTGGTCGCCGACAGTTCAGCCACATAATCGCCGGAGAAACGCACGCGCACCGGTTGCGGTTTCTCCAGACCTTCATAGAACTGGAAGCCACGGGTGTTCAAGTCGACAGTATTGCCGCTGACGGCTGCGGCGCCGGGGCCGTTGCTCACGGCTTCGCGGCGATAGCCAAGGGCATCGAGTTCGGTGAGGAAATCTTCCTTGCTGAGCTTTTGTCCGACGAACAGCTCGAGCGGGCGCGCGTAGACCTTGGCCGGGATGGTCCAGCGCTTGCCGGAGAACTTCTCCTGCACCACGGCATCGAGGTAAACGGCGAAGCCGGCCAGCACCACAAGGCCGACCAGACTGAGTTTAATGGCCCAGCTCAACCACGGGCTCAGGCCCTTGGAAGGTGGTTTTTTCTTGGTACGGGGAGATCGGGTTCGAGTCATGGCGGCGGATTATACGCACTTTATTCATACTCAACAGGAGCGCTCCGAGGTTTGCGTAAGGCTGGCGAGCGGCCATAATGGCCGCCTCGAATTTCCCCCGTCTCTGAAGGATCGCCCGTGAGCCAATCACTGATCGCTGCCCTGCAAAACCCGGCCCTCTATCCGCACCCTGTCGAAGGGTTCCAGGTCATCGAAACCCATATTTCCTGGGTGATCCTCACCGGCCCCTTTGCCTATAAAGTGAAGAAGCCAGTGAATTTCGGCTTCCTCGACTTCACCGGTCTCGACGCGCGCGCACATTTTTGCGCTGAAGAGCTGCGCCTGAACCAACGCCTGACCGACGATTTGTATCTGGAAGTGTTGCCCGTCACCGGCAGCGTCGAGGCACCGCAACTGAACGGCGACGGCCCGGCCATCGAATACGTGCTGAAAATGCGCCAGTTCCCACAGACCGGGATGCTCAGCACCCTGCAAGCGAATGGCGAGCTGACCACACAGCACATCGACGAAATGGCCGAGCAGATCGCCCGCTTCCACCTCACAGCCCCCAAAGTCCCAGCCGAACACGACGCTGGCACCCCGGACAGCGTGATGGCGCCAGTTTCGCAAAACTTCGAGCAGATCCTGCCGTTCCTCAGCGACAAGAACGATCTGCTGCAACTCAACGCACTGAAGGCCTGGGCCGAAAGCAGCTTCGAGCGTCTAAAACCACTGTTCGCTCAACGCAAGACCGAAGGCTTTACCCGTGAGTGCCACGGCGACATCCACTTGGGCAACGCCACCGTCATTGACGGTAAAGTGGTGATCTTCGACTGCATCGAATTCAACGAACCGTTCCGCTTCACTGACGTCTGGGCCGACACCGGTTTCCTCGCGATGGACCTCGAAGACCGTGGCCTGAAATCCCTCGCGCGTCGTTTGATCAGCCAGTACCTGGAGCTGACCGGCGACTATCAAGGCCTGGAGGTGCTGAACTTCTATAAAGCCTACCGCGCACTGGTTCGCGCCAAGGTTGCGCTGTTCAGCATGCCGGCAGACGCGACCCCGGTGCAGCGCGCCACCACCCTGCGCCAGTACCGCAACTACGCCAACCTGGCGGAAAGCTACAGCACCATTCCTTCGCGCTTCATGGCTATCACCCACGGTGTTTCCGCTGTCGGCAAGAGCCGCGTGGCCATGCGTCTGGTTGAAGCGCTGGGCGCGATTCGCCTGCGTTCCGACGTTGAACGCAAGCGCCTGTTCGGCGAGCAGACCGTTGCCAACAATGTGCAGGCCGGCATTTATAGCGCTGATGCCAGCGTTGCGACCTACGCCCGCCTGCACGGAATCGCTGAAGTGATCCTGCACGCCGGTTTCCCGGTGGTGATCGATGCGACTTATCTCAAACGCGAGCAGCGTGACAGCGCAGCGAAAATCGCTGAAGCCACCGGCACGCCTTTCCTGATTCTTGACTGCAATGCGCCGCAAGCGGTGATCGAGAGCTGGCTGGCGATTCGTCAGGCCGATAAACAGGATCCGTCCGACGCCACCCTGGCCGTGATCGAAGCACAACAGGCCAATCGCGAAGCGCTGACGCCGGAAGAAATTCTGCGCAGCAAACGCGTGCAGACCAATGAATCCGGCACGCTGGACACCGTGGTCGCGCAGATCCGTCAGCGCCTGCCAGGCCTGTAAGAAACTATTTCGGCCGTGAAGCCCTCGCTTGCTTCACGGCCGTCAAATAGTGGCACTATACTGGCGTCATAAAACCAACGGTGATATGACATGAGCCAGCCGAAACTTCTCGACACCCCGCTATATGCCTTGCTGCACAAAGACGACATCACAGGTTTCAACAAAGAGCGCCCACAGGATGGCCCGATCGACATGGTCGGCGGCGATTTTCGTGGTCTGGATCTGCGTGAACTGAACGCCGATGGCGTGGATTTCCGGGACGCGTACTTCCGATCTGCCGATCTGCGTGGCATCGATTTCCGCAATGCATCGCTGGAAGGTGCAAGCCTCGCGCACGCACAGATTTCCGGTGCGTACTTCCCGCCGGAGCTGAGTGCCGACGAGATTCTGATGTCGATGAATTTCGGTACGCGCCTGCGTTATCGTACTCGTTGATCGTCTCACTGCTCCCTGACACAACGCCTCCCCTGTAGGAGTGAGCCTGCTCGCGATAGCGGTCTAACATTCAACACAGGTGTGCCTGCCAGTCCGCTATCGCGAGCAGGCTCACTCCTACATTCAATTGTGCCCCCTCCCTTTCTGCGTTCGCAGGCCGTTCTAGCGCCCTTTCTTAGAAGCATTTGCGTCGAATCCGACCAAACAACCACGCTTTTCCTACTGATGGCTACACTCCTGAGAAGCTCGCCCACGCACCATTCGGCCGTCGCAAGGAGGCTTGATGAATGATGAACTGCAACACCTGAAGAATCTTGGCAAGACGTCGGCGCAATGGCTGCATGCCGTGGGCATCCACAGCGCCTCGGACTTGCGTCGCCTGGGCGCGGTGGACGCCTACCGGGCCGTGCGTACCCGCGGGTTTCGCGCATCGAAGGTGTTGCTGTATGCGATTGAGGGCGCGTTGATGGATGTGCACTGGAACGACATCCCCGCCGAACGCAAGGACGCCCTGAACAAACAGCTCGAAGCCATCTCCTCGCGCCACAAGAACTGAACGGGCATAGACCGTCATGTATTTACTGGGGGAACAATCGGCGCACGCCGACGCACTGATCAATCGCTTGCAGAGTTTGCCTGGGCAATGGCTCGAAGGCTTGGCGCCCTGCGGGCCGACTGTCGAACTGCAGGCAACGGATGACCTGCTCGCGCAGTTGCCAGACGACCAATTGTTTCTGCTCAGCGAAGGCGTGATCAACGGCTGCATCGGCGCGCGGCCACTGTTTTATTGGCAGGAAGGTGATTTGATCGGCCTCCAGCAGGGTGATGACTGGGGCGACTGCCGCTTGTGCAGTGACGGGCCATTGCGCTTGCAACCCTACCGGCGCAATCAGTTTTTCCAGCACCTGTTTGCTGATTCTTCCCGAGCGGATCAATTCCTTGAATACCTGCTGGGGCAAATGGCGATCCTCGCCCACGCCGTGGCGGAGCTGAAGCCGCGAGAGTTTCGCAGCACCAACGGCTTCAAGCGGGTCGAGGCGGGAGAGGTACTGATCCAGCAGGGGGACGCCGCCGATCATGTGTTTGTGATCATCGACGGGCATGCCGAGGCATTTGTCGATGGGCAAAAGGTTGGCGATGTGCCCAAGGACGAGATTTTCGGCGCCATGGCGGTATTCACTGGCGAGCCGCGCAACGCCACGGTAATCACTCGCGAGCCGAGCACGGTAATGCTGATTCCCGGCGATCAATTTTTGAGCATGACTCGCTCAAATCCGAAGATCGCGCACAGCCTGATCGAGAGCATGGCGCGGCGTATCGGCCAGCTCAACAAACAGATCACTCAATTGACGACCGCCAAGGGCTAGCGCGCAGCCCTTTGTTTTCGGGGCGTTCCGGCCATTCCACAGACTAAATCAAATAAATGCAGAATCAGTTGTTGACTCGGTAATGAGAATCGCTATGATTATCACAACTGGTCGCGAGATCAGTCGATATTCTGAAAAGCCCTTGGTTCGGACTCTCAGATTATCTCCTCATCAGGCTAATCACGGTTATTTGACCCGGTTTTTTACCGGGTCTTTTTTTGCCTGTGGAAAAGTCATTTGCCGAATTGTTTGCGCATCTGCTTGCAGTAATCCTGCTTCGGCGTCGCGGGTGTGTACCAGACGTAATCGGCCATCGCCGCCGTCATCTCGCTGCCCTGCTCCGCCAGCATCAACACTGTGGGTGCCTGAGCAGCGCCCAAATCCAGCAAGTGCACCGGCACCCCGACATCCTTGCGCGCATGCCAAGCGCCGGCCAGCAACATGGCTGGCGTCGGCGCAGCCAACAAACGCTGTGCCATACGCCGATCGCGCTGTTGCTGAACGGCGAGCATTGCCGGCATTTGCGACTTGGGCAGCAGACCACAGTGGGAATCGCTGATTTGTTCCAGTAACGTCGTCTTCACCGAATCGGCGTTACTGCGCTCACCACTTAACCCAGGCGGCTTGCGGTAAACGGCGCGGATTTCGCCGTCATCCAGATTGGCCGCCAGCAGTGGATAAGGTTGTGCAAGGGCGAAACGGACGATTGGCCCATAGAGGTTCCAGTCCCAACCGTCCTGCCAGGCCAATGCCGCAGGAAGATCAGCGGCGGGCGAGGCCGACTGGCGCTGGGCATCGACGTTGGGTTGCTGATCCGGCGTGAGCATTTCCAGCGACAGGCTGCCCTGCGGTCGCCTTTCACCCAGCGACTGCAATAACCATAACTGCACGGCGTGATGATCGGCGTTGTCGTGCTGCTCGCCAATGATCAGCCGTTCAGGCGCAGCGAGCCGGTCGATCAGTTCCTGCGCCGTCAGCAACTGACCACTGCGCAAATCGCGAATCTCGCCATTGACGGGCGGCGGCGCAACAACGTGCTGACACCCCGCAAGCACCACCAACGCCAACAGCCACAGCCCACGCATGCACTCACCTCGACGGGGAAATCAACGGGCGATGATCAGCGGATGCCCACGCTCCGGGTGCGGCTGCACCAATACTTCAAGACCGAACACCGCTTTCAGCGAGTCCGGCCGCAAGACTTGCTCGGGGGTATCCAGCGCCACCGGACGCCCACCCTCAAGCAGCAACACCCGATCACAATAACGCGCCGCCAGATTCAAATCATGCAGGATCACCAGCACCGCCGCCCCGCGATCGGCAAACTCGCGCACGGCCTGCAAGGTTGTGTGCTGATGCAGCGGGTCGAGCATCGACGTCGGTTCATCCAGCAACAAGGTTTGCCCGGCCTGACCCGGCCAGAGCTGTGCCAGCACCCGCGCCAGATGCACACGCTGGCGCTCGCCGCCGGACAACGCCAGATAACTGCGGCCGCTCAGATGCCCGGCATCCGCCGCGGCCAGTGCTGCGGCGACAATTTCCTCATCGCGCACCCGGCCGCTTTGATACGGCAAGCGGCCCATGCCGACGACTTCTTCAACGCGAAAGGCGAAGTCCAGGGTCGACACCTGCGGCAGTACCGCCAGACGTTGAGCGCGTTGTGTGCCCGTCCAGTGATTCAGCGCCTCGCCGTCGAGCGAGACCTCGCCCTCGCTGGCGCTCAGTTCACCGCACAGCGCCCCGAGCAACGTGCTTTTGCCAGCACCGTTCGGCCCCAACACGCCCAGCACCTCGCCCGGCTCAAGTTGCAGGGTGACGCCACTGAGTACCGTTTTGCGCCCACGCTGGATGTGCAGATTGTGCGTTCGCAACATCAGGCACGCCCTCGTAGCAGCAGATAAAGAAAGAACGGTGCACCGATAAATGCCGTGACAATACCGATCGGTAACTCCGCCGGCGCCAGCGCCAGACGCGCGACCAGATCGGCGAGCAGCAACAGGCTCGCCCCGGCCAGCACCGATGCCGGCAGCAACACCCGATGATCAGGACCGGCCAGCAAACGCACCAGATGCGGCACCACCAGGCCAACGAAACCGATCATGCCCGCCGCTGCCACCGCCGCGCCGACACCCAGCGCGGTGCAGAACACCAATTCACGCTTGAGCCGCTCGACGTCGATGCCCAGGTGCCCGGCCTCCGACTCACCGAGCAGCAAGGCATTCAGTGCCTTGGCCCGACGCGGTAACCACAGCGCCACGCCAGCACTGATGATCAACAATGGCCACAACCGCGCATAACTGGCGCCATTGAGGCTGCCCAGGTTCCAGAACGTCAGCGTGCGTAACGTCGCGTCATCCGCCAGATAAGTGAACAGCCCCACCGCTGAGCTGGCCAGCGCCGTCAGGGCAATCCCCGCCAGCAACATGGTCGCGACGTTGGTCTGGCCGTTGCGTCGACCGAGTCGATAGACCAGCGCCGTCACCCCGAGGCCGCCGAGAAACGCGCAGACCGACAACAGATAGGGCCCGAACCATTCCGGCAAACCACCAAAAAACGATCCGCCGACAATCGCAATCGCCGCCCCCAACGCCGCACCGCTGGAAACACCGACCAGCCCCGGATCCGCCAGCGGATTACGAAACAGGCCTTGCATCGCCACGCCAGACAAGGCCAACACACCGCCGACCGCCAGCCCGAGCAAAGTACGCGGCAGACGAATCTGCCCGAGAATCAGCTCAGCCTGCTCCAGACCCTCTGGCGCCAGTGGCACACCGAGCATGCGCAATCCCGCGCGCAACGTATCGAGCAACGGCAGGCTGACCGGCCCCAACGCCAGTGACAGCCAGATCGCCAGCAAACACAGGAGCGTCAGGCCGATGAACAAGCCACGGGGTTTTACCAATGTGGTCATTGGCCGCTCTTGGCCGGATAGAAACCGTCAGACAGGGTTTTCAGCGCTGTCGGCAGACGCGGACCGAGGCCACCGACCAGCAGCGTCGGGTCCAGCTCCAGCACGCGCCCGGTCTTGGCGGCGCGGCTTGAATTGAGAATCGGGTTTTCCTTGAACAGCGCAGCTTTCGCCGCCTCACCGGTCAACGCACGGTCAGCGAATACCAGCACCTCAGGATCGAGGCTGGCGAGGGACTCCACGGAAAACGGCTTATAGCCGGTATGGGTGGCAAGGTTGTGTCCGCCGGCCTGTTGCAGCAGCCAGTCGGCGGCGGTGTCCTTGCCCGCGATCAATGGCTTGCCACCGGCATGACCGAGCAACAGCAACACGCCCGGCGCTTTCTGTTTGACCTGAGCTTGCGCGACACGCGACTTCTGCGCATCGAGTTGCTGTTGATAACTTTGCAGCAGTTGCGCAGCCTGTGGCTCGGCGCCCAGCAATTGGCCCAGATGAGTGACATTCTTCTCCAGCGTCGGCAGATCCGGCTGGGCCGAGAACAACTCGACCTGAACCTTCGCCGCTTTTACCTGCGCAAGCACTGGAGGCGGACCCATTTCTTCGGTGCCGATCAGGATGTCCGGGCGCAGACTGAGAATGCCCTCAGCGGAAAGGCTGCGCTGATAACCAATGCTCGGCAGTGCCTTCAATGACTGCGGATGCTGGCTGGTGGTATCGACGCCAACCAGTTTCGACTCGCCACCCAAGGCGCTGACCCACTCTGACAATGCGCCGCCGGCACTGACCCAGCGTTGCGGCAAATCAGCCGCTGCAGCCTGGTGGCTGAGCAAAAGTGCGACACACAGCACAGCAACGCGAGTACTCAGGCGCATACAAAGCTTCCTTGAACATGGTTTTTCCCGGGCATCGGGATGACAGGCCAAGTATCCTCGACATCTGCCAGCCGCCCTGCGGACGAAGGCCGCCATTTGATAATTGTTTGCATTTAAACGTCAAGCTCGGACATATCCAGACACGAGCCGACACTAGAGGATAGTCATGAAGTTTCTCTGCGCAGGCACCGATCTGGCCGAAGCGAAAAGCCGTGGTTTCGAGATCGACGGCAACAAGCTGTTCGCCGTGCGCCGCAGCGGCCAGGCCTATGTCTACCTCAATCGCTGCCCGCACCGGGGTGTCGGGCTGGAATGGCAACCCGACCAGTTTCTCGACCCGAGCAACAGCCTGATCCAGTGCGCCACCCACGGCGCACTGTTTCTCATCGAGGACGGCGAATGCGTTGCCGGACCTTGCGCCGGACAAGCCCTCACCGCTATCCCGTGCCGCGAAGACGCGCAAGGCCTGTGGATCGATGTTTAACCGTTGAGCAATACGTCGAGGCGCCGGTCGATGACCATCTCTTCATGGCTCAAGCGCACGCCGTACGCTAGCACCTCGACGCCACAAGCGACCGCCTCAAGCAGTGCGTCTGCGTAGGCCAAATCGATTTCCCTCGCAGGACGCACCGCTTCGATCCCACTCAGATTGACGCAATACAACTGCACCGCGCGAATCCCGTCTCGCGCCAGATGCGCCAGCTCGCGCAAATGCTTGGCGCCGCGCTGGGTCACCGCATCGGGAAATGCCGCCACGGCCGTACCATCGAAGCCCAAGGTGACGCTTTTCACTTCGACATAAGCCGGGCCGCTCGGGTATTCGAGACGGAAATCGATACGGCTTTTTTCCTGCCCGTAAGCGACTTCACGCTTCAACGCGGTAAACCCGTTTAATTCGGTGATCACGCCAGCCTGCAAGGCCTCTTCGACCAAGCCGTTGGCGCGCCCGGTGTTCACACAAAACAGCCGTCCTTGCGGGGTTTCGCCGATTTCCCAAGTGCCGGGCAACTTGCGTTTGGGGTCATTGGAGCGACTGAACCAGACCTGCCCGCCCTCGACCTGACAGTTGAGCATCGAGCCAGTGTTTGGGCAGTGAATGGTCAGCAACTCGCCGCTAACGGTTTCGATATCGGCGAGAAAACGCTTGTAACGACGAATCAGTCGCGCTTCTTCAAGAGGAGGATAAAAGCGCATCAGCCGTGCCAGCTCTTCAAGCCACGCGCGATGCGCTCCACCGCTTCCTGTAAGCGAGGGAGGTTTTGCGTGTAAGCAAACCGCACATGATGGCTGGCCTGATAGCGACCGAAGTCGAGTCCCGGGGTAAACGCGACATGCTCGGTTTCGAGGAAATGCCGGCAGAACGCGAAGGCATCGCCGCCGAACTGGCTGATATCGGCGTAAAGGTAGAAGGCGCCTTCGGGTTCAACGGCGATGTTGAAACCGAGCTCGCGCAATGCCGGCAGCAGGAAGTCGCGACGACGGCCGAACTCGGCGCGGCGCTCTTCCAGAATGGCGATGGTGTCTGCTTCGAAGCAGGCCAGTGCCGCGTATTGCGCCATGCTCGGGGCACTGATGTAGAGGTTTTGCGCGAGTTTTTCCAGCTCGCTGACCGCAGCATCAGGCGCTACCAGCCAACCAAGACGCCAGCCGGTCATGCCAAAGTATTTTGAGAAACTGTTCAACACAAAAGCGCTGTCATCGACTTCCAGCACGCTGGCGGCATCGGTACCGTAAGTCAGGCCGTGATAGATCTCATCCACCACCAAATGCCCGTGTCTGGCCTTGATGGCTGTGGATAACCCAGCCAGTTCATCGCGGGTCAGGATCGTACCGGTCGGGTTGGCCGGCGATGCGACCAGTGCGCCGACGCTGTCGTGATCCCAATGTCGCGCGACCAGATCCGGGGTCAGTTGGTAACGCACGTCCGGCCCTACAGGAACAAGCTGCGCCGCGCCTTCGACCAGCCGCAGGAAGTGCCGGTTGCACGGGTAACCCGGATCCGCCAGCAGCCAGTGTTTGCCGGGATCGACCAGCAAAGCGCTGGCCAGCAGCAGCGCGCCGGAGCCGCCCGGGGTGATCAGAATCCGCCGTGGATCGATGTTCAGGCCATATCGCGATTGATAAAACCCGGCAATGGCTTCGCGCAGCTCGGGAATCCCGCGCGCTGCGGTGTAACGGGTCTTGCCCGCCGTCAGCGCCGCCTGCCCTGCACGAATGATCGGCTCGGCCGTGGTGAAATCCGGTTCGCCGATTTCCAGGTGGATCACATCATGGCCTTCAGCCTGCAATTCATTGGCCCGCGCCAGCAGCGCCATCACATGGAACGGTTCGATCGCACGACTGCGCGCACTGTAGGGCTGAGCCATTGGCTTTCCTTCGACGGGAAAAAAGAGACGATTCTACCCATCTGCCGGAACGAGCGAGAACCCGCAGCGGTCACAGCCTCAAGAACGCTGGACTGTAACGATACGAGCGTACGCTCCAGGATTGACTAAAATCAGTGATTGAACAGGTCTTCAACACCACCAGACACGGCTTGCCAAACATTTGCAAGCGCCACCCGCCGGGGCCTCGACATCCGGGAGTAGCGCAGGCCGAATTGATCTGGTAAGTTCGCCCGCTTGCAGCCGCAGGGCCGGCAGGTGTCGGTGATGGAGCAATCCTGCGCAATGGATTACAAGAGTAGAGGCGGTCCATTTCATGCCCACCCAAGCAAAGCAACAGCAGAATCAGACGATCAGCGGTTTCGAACCTTATGTTCCGGCGAAAGGTGAAGAGTACATGGGCGCCCCGATGCGCGCGCACTTCACCAAGGTCCTGAACAAGTGGAAACAGGAGTTGATGCAGGAAGTCGACCGCACCGTTGACCACATGAAGGACGAAGCAGCCAACTTCCCTGACCCGGCCGATCGTGCCAGCCAGGAAGAAGAGTTCGCCCTTGAGCTGCGCGCCCGCGACCGCGAGCGCAAGCTGATCAAGAAAATCGACAAGACGCTGCAACTGATCGAAGACGAAGAGTACGGTTGGTGTGATTCGTGCGGCGTCGAGATCGGTGTAAAGCGCCTCGAAGCACGCCCTACGGCCGACATGTGCGTCGACTGCAAGACCCTGGCGGAAATCAAGGAAAAGCAGGTCGGCAAGTAACCTCGACCTGAACGAAAAACGGAGCGTGCGAACGCTCCGTTTTTGTTTCTGACGTTTGCCATTGGCTCTTGTGGGAGCGAGCCTGCTCGCGAAAGCGCTGTGTCATTCAACATTTGATCGTCTGACACCACGCTTTCGCGAGCAGGCTCGCTCCCACAGGTTGACCTGCGTATAGCCTGAAAAGTAGCTTCGTTTCCATGACTGCCAAGACATCCCCCGCCTACATCGGCCGCTTCGCCCCAACCCCCAGTGGCCACCTGCACTTCGGTTCGCTGGTTGCCGCCCTCGCCTCCTACCTCGACGCCCGTTCGGTCGGCGGTCGCTGGCTGGTGCGCATGGAAGATCTCGATCCGCCCCGTGAAGAACCCGGAGCGCAAGCCGCGATCCTCAAGGCGCTGGAAAGCTATGGCTTCGAATGGGATGGCGACATGGTGCGCCAGAGCGATCGGCATGACGCTTACGCCGACGTGCTCAACAGCCTGTTCAATCATGGCCTGGCCTACGCGTGCACCTGCTCGCGCAAACAGCTCGAAGCGTACAACGGCATTTATCCTGGCCTGTGCCGCAATGCCGGCCACGATCAACAAGACGCGGCAATCCGCCTGCGCGTGCCGGAGCTGGAATACCACTTCATCGACCGCGTGCAGGGCGAGTACCGTCAACACCTCGGTCGCGACGTCGGCGATTTCGTCATCCGCCGGCGCGACGGCCTCTACGCCTATCAATTGGCCGTGGTGCTCGACGATGCCTGGCAAGGCATTACCGATATCGTCCGTGGCGCCGACCTGCTCGACTCGACACCGCGCCAGCTCTACCTGCAAGAACTGCTCGGCATGCGCCAGCCGCGATACCTGCACTTGCCGCTGATTACCCAGCCGGACGGCAACAAACTCGGCAAGTCCTACCGTTCGCCGCCGCTTGAAGCCGATCAGGCCACACCGTTGTTACTACGAGCCCTGCGCGCTCTGGGGCAAAACCCTGGCGCCGAACTGGCCCACGCCTCACCTCAAGAGTTGCTCAACTGGGGCAGCGCGCACTGGGATGCCAGCAAGATCCCGCGCACACTGACCCTGCCCGAGGCGCAACTGCTATGACGACACTTGCAGTCGCGCGCCCATCCGTTACCATCGCCGCACGTTTTCGGGCACGCGCATAAAAAAGAGAGGCCGGGATGTACATCTATCGCTTGGTCCTGCTTTTAGTCGTGGGGATCTACCTGTTTTCCCCCGCCATCATGGATTGGTGGATCGACGCTACGGGCGCCTGGTATCGCCCCTATCTGCTTTGGCTGATCCTCATAGTCGTGACCTTCATCCTGCAGAGCCAAAAAGATGCCGATGAGCTTTAGTCTGACCCAGATGATCCTGATCAGCGCCGCGTACCTGGCGACGCTGTTCGGCGTTGCCTGGGTCAGCGAACGGGGCATGATCCCGCGCGCGATCATTCGTCACCCGCTGACCTACACCCTGTCGCTGGGGGTTTACGCCAGTGCGTGGGCGTTCTACGGCACGGTCGGCCTGGCATATCAGTACGGCTACGGTTTTCTCTCCAGTTACCTCGGTGTGTCCGGCGCGTTTCTATTGGCGCCGGTGCTGCTCTATCCAATTCTGAAGATCACCCGCACCTATCAACTGTCGTCGCTGGCGGATCTGTTTGCCTTTCGTTTCCGCAGTACCTGGGCCGGCGCACTGACCACGATCTTCATGCTGATTGGCGTGTTGCCGTTGCTGGCGTTGCAGATTCAAGCGGTCGCCGATTCCATTGGCATCCTCACTGGCGAGCCGGTGCAGAGCCGCGTGGCGCTGGCGTTCTGTGCGCTGATCATCCTGTTCACGATTTTCTTTGGCTCCCGCCACATCGCAACTCGCGAGAAACACGAAGGCCTGGTGTTCGCGATTGCCTTTGAGTCGGTGATCAAACTGGTCGCCCTCGGCGGCGTCGGCCTCTATGCCTTGTACGGCGTGTTCGACGGCCCGCAGCAACTTGAGGTGTGGCTGCTGCAAAACCAGACCGCCCTTGCTGCGCTGCACACGCCATTGCAGGAAGGCCCGTGGCGCACGCTGCTGTTGGTGTTCTTCGCTTCGGCGATCGTGATGCCGCACATGTATCACATGACGTTTACCGAAAACCTCAACCCGCGCTCGCTGGTCAGCGCAAGTTGGGGTTTGCCGCTGTTCCTGCTGCTGATGAGCCTGGCAGTGCCACTGATTCTCTGGGCCGGCCTCAAGCTCGGCGCCACGACCAACCCGGAATATTTCACCCTCGGTATCGGTATTGCCGCTAACAGTAAACCGCTGGCATTGCTCGCCTATGTCGGCGGTTTATCGGCAGCCAGCGGCTTGATTATCGTCACCACGCTGGCGCTATCGGGAATGGCGCTGAACCATCTGGTGCTGCCGCTTTATCAGCCGCCGGCCGAAGGCAACATCTACCGCTGGCTGAAGTGGACGCGCCGCGCACTGATCGTCGCGATCATCATGGCCGGCTTCGGTTTCTATCTGATGCTCGGCGCCGAGCAGGATCTGGCCAACCTCGGCATCGTCGCATTTGTGGCGACCCTGCAATTCCTCCCTGGGGTGTTGTCGGTGTTGTACTGGCCGACCGCCAACCGTCGCGGCTTTATCGCCGGTCTGCTGGCGGGGATTCTGGTCTGGGTGGTGACCATGTTGTTGCCGCTGGTCGGCAATCTGCAGGGGTTCTACATCCCGCTGCTGAACATGATTTACGTGCTCGACGACACCAGTTGGCACATGGCCGCAATCGCCTCGCTCGCCGCCAACGTCTTGATGTTCACGCTGATCTCGCTGTTCACCAATGCCAGCCCGGAAGAGGCCAGTGCCGCCGAGGCCTGCGCGGTAGATAACGTCCGTCGCCCGCAACGTCGCGAACTGCACGCCGCCTCGCCGCAGGAATTCGCCACACAACTGGCCAAACCGCTGGGCGCCAAGGCGGCGCAGAAAGAAGTCGAGCAAGCGCTGCGCGACCTTTATCTGCCCTTCGACGAACGCCGCCCGTATGCCCTGCGCCGTTTGCGCGACCGCATCGAAGCCAACCTCTCAGGCCTGATGGGCCCGAGCGTGGCGCAGGACATGGTCGAAACCTTCCTGCCGTACAAGGCTGGCGGTGAAAACTATGTGACCGAAGACATCCACTTCATCGAAAGCCGCCTCGAGGATTACCACTCGCGCCTCACAGGACTGGCTGCCGAACTCGATGCCCTGCGCCGTTACCACCGCCAGACCTTGCAGGAACTGCCGATGGGCGTCTGCTCGCTGGCCAAGGATCAAGAGATCCTGATGTGGAACAAGGCCATGGAAGAACTCACCGGCATCGCCGCGCAACGCGTGGTCGGTTCGCGCTTGAGCACCATTGGCGAGCCGTGGAAAGAATTGCTGCAAGGCTTCATCAACCTGCCCGACGAGCATTTGCACAAACAACACTTGGCCCTCGACGGCCAGACGCGCTGGCTCAACCTGCACAAAGCGGCGATCGATGAGCCGTTGGCACCGGGTAACAGCGGTCTGGTGTTACTGGTCGAGGATTTGACCGAAACGCAGATGCTCGAAGACAAACTGGTGCACTCCGAACGTCTGGCCAGCATCGGTCGACTTGCGGCGGGCGTAGCTCATGAAATCGGCAACCCGGTCACCGGCATCGCCTGTCTGGCGCAAAACCTGCGCGAAGAGCGCGAAGAAGACGACGAGCTGACGGAAATCAGCGGCCAGATTCTCGAACAGACCAAACGCATATCGCGCATCGTTCAGTCGCTGATGAGTTTTGCCCACGCGGGTAGCCATCAGCACAGTGACGAGCCCGTCTGTCTGGCCGAAGTGGCCCAGGATGCCATCGGGCTGCTGGCGCTGAACCGACGCAATTTCGAAGTGCAGTTCTACAACCTCTGCGATCCCGATCACTGGGTCGAAGGCGATCCGCAGCGACTCGCCCAGGTCTTGATCAATCTGCTCTCCAACGCCCGCGACGCCTCGCCGCCGCACAGTGCGGTACGGGTCAAGAGCGAAGCCGGCGAACACACGGTCGATCTGATCGTTGAAGACGAAGGCAGCGGTATTCCGAAGAACATCATGGACAGATTGTTCGAACCCTTCTTCACCACCAAGGATCCTGGCGAAGGCACCGGTCTGGGCCTTGCACTGGTCTATTCCATCGTTGAAGAGCATTATGGACAAATCACCATCGACAGCCCGGCTGATGTACAAAGCCAACGCGGCACCCGTATCCGGGTGACCTTACCGCGTCATGTCGAAGCGACGTCCGCTGTGAACTGAGACCGTCGAGAGTATCGAATCAATGCCGCACATTTTGATCGTCGAAGACGAAACAATTATCCGCTCCGCCTTGCGCCGCCTGCTGGAACGTAACCAGTACCAGGTCAGCGAAGCCGGTTCAGTGCAGGAAGCACAAGAACGCTTCACCATTCCTACGTTCGATCTGATCGTCAGCGATCTGCGTTTGCCGGGCGCTCCGGGCACCGAGCTGATCAAGCTTGGCCAGGGCACGCCGGTGCTGATCATGACCAGTTACGCCAGCCTGCGTTCAGCGGTCGACTCGATGAAGATGGGCGCGGTGGACTACATCGCCAAGCCTTTCGACCACGATGAAATGCTTCAGGCCGTTGCACGGATCCTGCGTGATCGCCAGTCGGCTCCGGCTGCCGGCGAAGCGGTTGCCAGCAAATCGGCCAATGGCAGCGGCAAATCCGCCGTCGACAACAGTAACGGCGAGATCGGCATCATCGGTTCCTGTCCACCCATGCAGGACCTGTACAGCAAGATCCGCAAAGTCGCACCGACCGATTCCAATGTGTTGATCCAGGGCGAGTCCGGTACCGGTAAGGAACTGGTGGCCCGTGCCCTGCACAATCTGTCGAAACGCGCCAAGGCACCGATGATTTCGGTGAACTGCGCGGCCATCCCGGAAAGCCTGATCGAATCCGAACTGTTCGGCCACGAAAAAGGCGCGTTCACTGGCGCCAGCGCCGGGCGCGCGGGTCTGGTCGAAGCGGCGGATGGCGGCACCTTGTTCCTCGACGAAATCGGCGAACTGCCACTGGAAGCTCAGGCCCGCCTGCTGCGCGTGTTGCAGGAAGGCGAAATTCGCCGGGTTGGTTCAGTGCAATCGCAGAAAGTCGATGTGCGCCTGATTGCGGCCACCCACCGGGACCTGAAAAGCCTGGCGAAAATCGGCCAGTTCCGTGAAGACCTTTATTACCGCCTGCACGTGATCGCCCTGAAACTGCCTGCGCTGCGCGAGCGCGGTGCCGACGTCAACGAAATTGCCACGGCTTTCCTCGCTCGCCAGAGCGCACGCATCAACCGTACCGACCTGAAATTTGCTGCGGATGCCGAACAGGCCATCCGTCATTATTCCTGGCCAGGTAACGTGCGTGAGCTGGAGAACGCCGTCGAGCGCGCGGTGATTCTCAGCGAAAGCCCGGAAATCTCGGCCGAGCTGCTGGGCATCGACATCGAGCTGAGCGATCTGGAAGACGACGAGTTCATCGGTCTGCCGCCACAAACGGCGGGTAACGCCAGCAGCAGCCATGAGCCGACCGAAGACCTGTCGCTGGAAGACTACTTCCAGCACTTCGTCCTCGAACATCAGGACCACATGACCGAGACCGAACTGGCGCGCAAACTGGGTGTCAGCCGCAAATGTCTGTGGGAACGCCGTCAGCGCCTGGGCATCCCACGGCGCAAGACCGGGGTCGCCAGCGAGAGCTGAACGTTACCTGTCGAGTGTGCGGGTAACGCTTGAAGATGTGAAAAAACTGTTACCTCAGTCGATTCACGTAACAGAAGCCGGGGTTATCGGTAACGAAACCCCGGCTTTTTTTCGCCCCGAGAAAACGGTTATATCGACCTAACCCTTTGTTTTACTGGGTTTCGCAAAAGTTGGCACGACCCCTGCTATATGTTTGGTACAAGAACAATAACAAGCAATGCACAAGACAATAAAAATAAGACGAATCGACTCACGCACAATAAAAACAAGACGGCGAGAGGCGCAGCTAACTGATTCTTTTGGAG
>NZ_JBIVGT010000029.1:23911-77705 GCF_044748825.1 Pseudomonas sp. NPDC089741
TCCCCCCACGCCGCCCAGCGGCGCCCCGACCGGATTCTTGAGGAGAGGCGCTGTATTTGGGGCTTGCCCCACGACCAGGCCGAGAACAACAAAAACTGTCCTAAGACAGAGCCTGTACTGGTTGGATCGTAAGATCACTGCAATTCAGCGACCAAAGCAATCCGTTTGCTCTTGGCTCCCGATTGGGAGGGTCATGAAGGTAAAGCTTCATGGCGAGGGCACTCAACAAAAACAAGAAGCCCGAATCAATAATAAAAAGAGCACGCAACTACTTCTTGGGGAGCTTCGGCTCCCCTTGTGGTTTCTCCCTCCCGGCAAAATCCTTCGAATTTCCCTTGCTCGACCCTTGCTGCTTGCGGCTTACAGCTCAAATCTGCCGTGTCCTACACCATCCCCCGACTAAATGCTAGAATCTGCGCCCATCATGCGGTCATTCTTTGGTATGGCCGAACATTCCTTCAAACAGTGCATCCCATGCTGAAGAAGTTGTTCCAGTCATTCCGAACTCCCGTGCGTCGTACGCAACACATCCGCAGCACCCCTGAAGTGCTCAACAGCGGCCAACATTCGCTGCAGAAAACGCAGTTCAGCCGCTATGCGGTGAATATCGTCGAACGTCTGCAAGGTGCCGGTTACCAGGCTTATCTGGTCGGCGGTTGCGTGCGTGACATGCTGCTGGGCATCACGCCCAAGGATTTCGACGTCGCCACCAGCGCCACACCCGAGCAAGTCCGTGCCGAATTCCGCAATGCGCGGATCATCGGCCGTCGCTTCAAACTGGTGCATATCCACTTCGGTCGCGAAATCATCGAAGTCGCGACCTTCCGCGCCAATCACCCGCAAAACGAAGACGACGAAGACAGCAACCAGTCTTCGCGTAACGAGAGCGGGCGGATTCTGCGCGACAACGTTTACGGCACCCTGGAAGAAGACGCGCAACGCCGCGATTTCACCATCAACGCCCTGTATTACGATCCGGTCAGCGAGCGCATCCTCGATTACGCCAATGGCGTACACGACATCCGCAATCACCTGATCCGCTTGATCGGCGATCCGAAGCAGCGTTACCAGGAAGACCCGGTACGCATGCTGCGCGCCGTGCGTTTTGCCGCCAAGCTCAACTTCGGCATCGAAAAGCACACTGTGCAGCCGATCCGTGAACTGGCACCGATGCTGCGCGAGATCCCTTCGGCGCGTCTGTTCGAAGAAGTACTCAAGCTGTTCCTCTCGGGGCACGGCGCGATCACCTTCGAAATGCTCGTCGACCTGCAACTGTTCGCCCCGCTGTTCCCGGCCAGTGCCGACGCGCTGGAACACAACCCGGAATACACCCACACGCTGATCAGCGAAGCGCTGACCAACACCGACCTGCGCATCAAGCAGAACAAACCGGTGACCCCGGCGTTCCTGTTTGCCGCGCTGTTGTGGCCTGCCCTGCCGGCCCGCGTGTTGCGTCTGCAGGAACGGGGCATGCCGCCGATTCCGGCGATGCAGGAAGGCGCGCACGAGTTGATTGCCGAACAGTGCCAGCGTATCGCGATTCCAAAGCGCTTCACCATGCCGATCCGCGAGATCTGGGACATGCAGGAGCGCCTGCCACGTCGCAGCGGCAAACGTGCCGACCTGTTGCTGGACAATCCGCGTTTCCGCGCCGGTTACGACTTCCTGCTGCTGCGTGAGAGCGCTGGCGAGGAGACCGATGGCCTCGGCGAATGGTGGACGGACTATCAGGACGCCAACGAAAGCGAGCGTCGCGACATGATCCGCGACCTCAGCGGCAAGGACGAGGGCGGCAGCGGTGCTCCGCGCAAACGTCGCCGCAGTGGCGGTTCCAAGCGCAAACGCGCCGGCGCCCCGAGCGCTTCGACCGGCGAGTAACGCATGGAACGCATCTACATCGGCATGGGCAGCAACCTCGCTGACCCTGCCGAACAATTGCGCAGCGCCGTCGAGGCGCTGGGGCAATTGCCGCAGACGACCCTCGCCGGTGTTTCCGCCTTCTATCAAAGCGATTCGTTGTTGCCCGGCCAACCGCGTTACACCAACGCGGTTGCCGCGCTCGACAGCGCGCTCGCCCCTCTGCAACTGCTCGATGCGTTGCAGGCGATCGAGAATGATCAGGGCCGCGAACGTCTTGAGCGCTGGGGTCCGCGCACACTGGATCTGGACATTCTGCTGTTCGGCGATCGACTGATCGACGAGCCACGCCTGAAAGTCCCGCATTACCAGATTCAGGAACGCGCCTTCGTGCTCTATCCCCTCGCCGAACTGGCTCCGCCGGAGCTGCGCCTGCCCGACGGCCGCAGCCTTCCCGACCTGCTGGCCGCCTGCCCGTTCGTCGGCCTCGAACGCCTCCCCCAGCCCTGACACTACTCCCCTGTAGGAGCTGTCGAGTGAAACGAGGCTGCGATCTTTTGACCTTCAAAACCAAGATCAAAAGATCGCAGCGTTCCGCAGCGCCTACAGGGAATAGCGTTCGGCATGCAGGATTTTTGTCGGACAAAAAGCCCTCGAATCAGGCCCGTCGTGCCGCTGAATCGCATCAGTAACGCCGGTAACACTCCCCTCGTAACATTGCGGTAACACACGCAATTGACTTCCTGTTGGCTCATCACGACTATAGGCGTCCCGCTGCCGCCAACCCGGCACATACGGGCGCAATCCAGGCCTTATAAGCACGACAAAAGAGCGTGCGCCTGAGTAGATGACGAATCACGCGCGTTACTCGCAGTAGTTTCCAGAGCGCCTGAACGAGGATTTTTTACATGCCAGCCATCACCCTGACCACGCTCCAGAGCCTCAAGCAGAAAGGTGAAAAGATCACCATGCTGACTTGCTATGACGCGACCTTCGCCCAAGCCTGCAACGAGGCTGGTGTCGAAGTGCTGCTGGTGGGCGACTCCCTCGGCATGGTCCTGCAAGGTCATGACAGCACTTTGCCGGTGACCACCGCAGAAATGGCCTACCACACCGCCAGCGTCAAACGCGGCAACACCGACGCGCTGATCCTCGCCGACCTGCCGTTCATGGCCAACGCCACCCTCGAACAAACCATGAGCAACAGCGCCATGCTGATGCAGGCCGGTGCGCACATGATCAAGGTTGAAGGTCAGTTGTGGCTGGCCGAGTCGATCCGTCTGCTCGCCGAACGCGGTGTGCCGGTCTGCGCGCACATGGGCCTGACCCCGCAAGCGGTGAACATTCTCGGCGGCTATAAAGTGCAGGGCCGCAACGAGAACCAGGCGCGGCAGATGCGTGCCGATGCGATCTCGCTGGAACAGGCCGGCGCGGCGATGCTGCTGCTCGAATGCGTACCGAGCGAACTGGCCGCAGAAATCAGTCAGGCAGTGAAGATCCCGGTCATCGGCATCGGCGCCGGTAACGCCACCGACGGTCAGGTGCTGGTACTGCACGATATGCTCGGCCTGTCGATCACTGGCCGCGTACCGAAATTCGTCAAGAACTTCATGCACGGCCAGGACAGCATCCAGTCCGCACTGAAGGCTTACGTCAGCGAAGTCAAAGCCACCACGTTCCCTGGTATCGAACACGGATTCTCTGCATGAACACCGTAAAAACCGTACGCGAACTGCGCGCCGCCGTCGCCCGCGCGCGCAATGAAGGCAAGCGCATCGGCTTCGTGCCGACCATGGGCAACCTGCACAGCGGCCATGTTGCGCTGGTGACCAAAGCCACCCAACGCGTGGACTTCGTCGTCGCGAGCATTTTCGTCAACCCGCTGCAATTCGGCGCCGGCGAAGACCTCGACAAGTACCCTCGTACCCTCGCAGCCGATCAGGAAAAACTTCTTGAAGCCGGTTGCTCCCTGCTGTTCGCGCCGACGGTCGAGGAAATGTACCCCGACGGCATGGCCGGGCAGACCCGGGTCAGCGTGCCGCAACTGTCCGAAGGCCTCTGCGGCGCCAGTCGTCCGGGGCACTTCGAAGGTGTCGCGACGGTGGTCAGCAAGCTGTTCAACATGGTCCAGCCGGATCTGGCGATTTTCGGCCAGAAGGATTATCAGCAACTGGCGGTCATCCGCGCGTTGGTGCATGACCTGAACATGCCGATCCAGATCATTGGCGAGCCGACCGTACGCGCTGCCGACGGCCTGGCGCTGTCGTCGCGCAACGGCTTCCTCAATGAGGAGCAACGCGCGGTGGCTCCGGTGGTCTATCGCTCGCTGAGCAACATTGCCGAGTCGATCAAGCAAGGCGAACGCGACTTCCCGGCGCTGATCAACGCTCAGTTGCAACAACTCGAAGCCGCTGGCCTGCGTCCGGATTACCTGGAAATCCGTCACGCCCTGACCTTGCGTCCGGCGACGGCTGAAGACCGTGACCTGGTGATTCTGGTGGCCGCGTTCCTCGGCACTACACGGTTGATCGACAACCTGCACCTGAATCTCGATACCTCGGTTTAACGGCAAGATCAAAAGATCGCAGCCTGCGGCAGCTCCTACCTATTCGCTCTGTAGGAGCTGCCGCAGGCTGCGATCTTTTGCGTTGTATTGCCGGCCCCAAAGCCTTCGGGCACACTGCCCGCCGTTCGATTCCAACCCGGGAAACCCCTCATGCACGCGATCATGCTCAAGGCCAAACTGCACCGCGCCGAAGTCACTCATGCGGTACTCGACTACGAAGGTTCGTGCGCCATCGATGGCGAATGGCTGGACTTGTCTGGCATCCGTGAATACGAGCAGATCCAGATTTACAACGTCGACAACGGCGAGCGTTTCACCACCTACGCAATCCGTGGCGAAGAAGGCTCGCGGATGATCTCGGTCAACGGCGCCGCCGCGCACAAGGCCAAGGTCGGCGACCGGGTGATCATCTGCGCCTACGCCCACTACAGCGAAGCGGAGCTGGTCAATTTCAAGCCGCGCATGCTCTACATGGCTCCGGGCAATGAGCTGAGCCATACCAGCAATGCCATCCCGGTTCAGCTCGCCTGATCGCGTTATCGCCCCGCTCCCCCTCCGTTGGTCGGCCAGTTCCCGCTCTCGATGTTAAAAAAGTACAGGGATCTGGTCAGACAAAGTCAAGACAGAACGCAGCGCGAGGTTTACTGTATTCGCCCTGTGTCCAGAAATCGTGTCGACACAGTTGGCCCCACGCCCAAACATGGCGTGTCGTGGCTGTTCAGTGTTCAAAAGGCCGTTCAAGTAAAAAGGAAAACCGCAGCGATGGCGTACTACCGCACTCCTCACGACGTTACCGCTCTGCCCGCCTGGCAAGCGTTGAAAGATCACCGCCAAGCCATGCAGGATTTCAGCATGCGCGAAGCCTTCAACGCCGATCCGCAGCGCTTCAATCAGTTCACCCTCAGCAGTTGCGGACTGTTTCTCGATTATTCGAAGAATTTGATCAACGCCGAGACCCGCAACCTGCTGGTGGGTCTGGCCAATGAAGTCGATCTGAAGGGCGCAATCAAAGCGCTGTTCGACGGCGAAATCGTCAACTCGTCCGAAGGCCGCCCGGCGCTGCACACCGCCCTGCGCCGCCCGGTGGGCGACAAGTTGTCGGTCAACGGCGTCAACGTGATGCCGGAAGTCCACAAGGTGCTCAACCAGATCACCGACCTGGTCGGGCGCATTCATGACGGTCTGTGGCGTGGCTACACCGAGAAGCCGATCACCGACGTGGTCAATATCGGCATCGGTGGCTCGTTCCTCGGCCCTGAGCTGGTCTCCGAAGCGTTGTTGTCGTACGCGCAGAAAGGCGTGCGTTGCCACTATCTGGCGAACATCGACGGCAGCGAGTTCCACGAACTGACGCAAAAACTGCGTGCCGAAACTACGCTGTTCATCGTTTCGTCGAAGTCCTTCAACACCCTCGAAACCCTGAAGAACGCTCAGGCCGCACGTGCCTGGTACCTGGCGCAGGGCGGTTCGGAAGCCGAGCTGTATCGTCACTTCATCGCCGTTTCGAGCAACAACGCCGCTGCCGTGGCGTTCGGTATCCGCGAAGAAAACATCTTCCCGATGTGGGACTGGGTTGGCGGTCGTTATTCGCTGTGGTCGGCGATCGGTTTGCCGATCGCCCTGGCCATCGGCATGTCCAACTTCAAGGAACTGCTGTCCGGTGCCTACACCATGGACCAGCATTTCCAGACCGCGCCGTTCGAACAGAACATGCCGGTGCTGCTGGCGTTGCTCGGTGTCTGGTACGGCAACTTCTGGGGCGCGCAAAGCCACGCGATCCTGCCGTACGACCACTACCTGCGCAACATCACCAAGCACTTGCAACAGCTGGACATGGAATCCAACGGCAAGAGCGTGCGTCAGGACGGCACCGCCGTGTCGACCGATACCGGTCCGGTGATCTGGGGCGGCGTCGGCTGCAACGGTCAGCACGCCTACCACCAGTTGCTGCATCAAGGTACCCAACTGATTCCGGCCGACTTCATCGTGCCGATCGTCAGCTTCAACCCGGTCTCCGACCACCACCAGTGGCTGTACGCCAACTGTCTGTCGCAGAGCCAGGCGCTGATGCTCGGCAAGACCTTGCCGGAAGCCGAGCAAGAGTTGCGCGACAAGGGCATGAGCGAAGAGCAGGTGCACAAACTCGCACCGCACAAGGTGATCCCGGGCAACCGTCCGAGCAACACCCTTGTGGTTGAACGCATCAGCCCGCGTCGTCTCGGCGCACTGGTGGCAATGTATGAGCACAAAGTGTTCGTGCAAAGCGTGGTCTGGGGCATCAACGCCTTCGACCAGTGGGGCGTGGAACTGGGCAAGGAACTGGGCAAAGGCGTCTACAACCGTCTGGTTGGCAGCGATGAAAGCAACGCTGACGATCCGTCCACTCAGGGCCTGATCAACTACTTCCGCGGTCGTCACCGCGGTTGATTGGATGGCTCGGCCCACAGGCTTTGGCTCAACCCAAATCCTTTGGGCACAGAGATCCTTTGTAGGAGTGAGCCTGCTCGCGATAGCGGTGTATCAGTCAGCGTTGATGTTGAATGACACACCGCTATCGCGAGCAGGCTCAGTCATCAGGTTACCTATCCGGCTTGAACCCTTTGCACTCTCGGCGCATCTTTATTCTTCGCACAACAAGAATAAGGAACCGTCATGTTCGATATCAGCACGTTCCCCAAAGCCGATGCCGTCCGCCGGGCTGCTCAGTTGAGTCAGGACGACTATCAGCGCCTGTACCGCGAATCCATTGAACACCCCAGCACCTTCTGGGCCGAACAGGCCACGCGCTTCCTCGACTGGAGCACGCCGTGGCAGACCGTTCAGCGCTACGACCTGAAAACCGGTGAAGCCGCCTGGTTTGCCGGGGGCAAACTGAACGTCAGCTACAATTGCATCGACCGCCACCTGGAACAACGCGGCGAGCAGACCGCCCTCCTTTGGGAAGGCGACGACCCTGCCGAATCAGCGCAAATCACTTACAAAAAACTCCACCACCATGTCTGCCGACTGGCCAACGTGCTGAAAAGCCGTGGCGTGAAGAAAGGCGACCGGGTGTGCATCTACATGCCGATGATCCCCGAAGCCGCGTACGCCATGCTCGCCTGTTCGCGGATTGGCGCGATCCATTCAGTGGTGTTTGGCGGATTCTCCCCGGATTCCCTGCGTGACCGCATTCTCGATGCCGACTGCCGCACCGTGATCACCGCCGACGAAGGCGTACGCGGCGGCAAGTTCGTGCCGTTGAAACAGAATGTCGACAAAGCCCTGCAAAGTTGCCCGGACGTCAGCACCGTGGTGGTGGTCGAACGCAGCCAAGGCAAGGTCGACTGGGTCGAGGGCCGCGACCTCTGGTATCACCAGGCCGTGCGCGATGTCAGCGACGATTGCCCGCCGGAGCCGATGGACGCCGAAGACCCGCTGTTCATCCTCTACACCTCCGGCAGCACCGGCAAACCCAAAGGCGTGCTGCACACCACCGGCGGCTATTTGCTGCAAGCCGCGATGACCTTCAAGTACGTGCTCGATTACCGCGACGGCGAAGTGTTCTGGTGCACCGCCGACGTCGGTTGGGTTACCGGCCACAGCTACATCGTCTACGGCCCGCTGGCAAACGGCGCGACCACGTTGATGTTCGAAGGCGTGCCGAGCTACCCGAGCAGCTCACGATTCTGGCAGGTGATCGATAAACACAAGGTCAACATTTTCTACACCGCACCCACCGCCCTGCGTGCGTTGATGCGCGAAGGGGCCGAACCGTTGAAGGAAACGTCGCGCGCCAGCCTCAGATTACTCGGCAGCGTCGGTGAGCCGATCAACCCGGAAGCGTGGGAATGGTATTTCAATGTGGTCGGCGAACAACGCTGCCCGATTGTCGATACCTGGTGGCAGACCGAAACCGGCGGCATCATGCTCAGCCCGCTGGTCAGCGCCCAACGGATCAAACCGGGCTGCGCTACCCAGCCAATGTTTGGCGTGCAACCGGTGCTGCTCGACGAGCAAGGCAAGGAAATCAAAGGCGCTGGCAGCGGCGTGCTAGCGATCAAGTCGAGTTGGCCGGCACAGATCCGCAGCGTCTACGGCGACCCGCAGCGAATGGTCGACACTTATTTCAAACCCTACCCCGGTTACTACTTCACTGGCGACGGCGCGCGCCGCGACGAGGACGGTGATTACTGGATCACAGGGCGCATCGACGATGTGATCAACGTCTCCGGCCATCGCATCGGCACCGCCGAAGTGGAAAGCGCGCTGGTGCTGCACGACAGCATCGCCGAGGCCGCTGTGGTCGGTTACCCGCACGACGTCAAAGGCCAGGGCATCTACGCCTTCGTCACGCCCATGAATGGCGCCGAGCCGAATGACGATCTGAAGAAGGAACTGCTGGCCCACGTCAGCAAGGAAATCGGCAGCTTCGCCAAACCGGACCTGATCCAGTGGGCGCCGGCCTTGCCGAAAACCCGCTCAGGCAAGATCATGCGGCGCATCTTGCGCAAGATCGCCTGCAACGAACTCGACAGCCTCGGTGACACCTCGACGCTGGCCGATCCGAGTGTGGTGCAGGGTTTGATCGACAAGCGCCTCAATCAGTAACACTTCGGGCGCGGCCAACCGGTCGCGCCCGCCCATCTTCACAGAGTGGTCATGGAATTCATCCGCAGTCGCATCGAACAGCAACTCATGAGCCTGACCGGGTTGTCCCTCGGCCAACTCGACCTGGAAAATCCCAAGGGCGATCCCGGCCTGTTCGGCCCCGACTCGATCAGTTGGCAGGTGCACGGCGATTTCAGCAGCATGTTGATCGGCGGCATCAGCGCATTATTGCTGCAAGCCCTGCATCCACTAGCGCTGGCTGGGGTTTGGGATCATTCGAACTTTCGCCAGGACATGCTCGGACGCTTGCGCCGCACCAGTCAGTTTGTCTCCGGCACCACGTTTGGCTCCAGGCGTGATGCCGACTGGTTGATCGAGAAAGTCCGCACCATTCACCTGCAAGTGGTCGGCACCGCGCCGGATGGCCGACCTTATGCGGCGAGCGATCCGGACCTGCTGACGTGGGTGCACGTGGCCGAGGTCAGCAACTTTCTCGGCGCCCATTTACGTTATCGCAATCCGCAGTTGTCCGTTTCGGATCAGGATCGTTACTACGCGGAAATCGCCGTGGTCGCCGAACGTCTGGGCGCACGCGATGTGCCCAAGTCGCGGCTGGCTGTGGCCGAATATCTGCAAGGCATGCGCCCACAGTTGCTGTGCGATGGCCGCAGCCGTGAAGTCTTGCGCCTGTTATTGGCCGCGCCGGCGCCGAGTGCTCTGGCGCGACCGTTTGGCGATCTGATGATGAAGGCGGGGATTGATCTGCTGCCGGACTGGGCCAGCGACATGCTTGATGTCCGCCAGAGCTCGTTGCAACGTCAACTGATTCGCGCCAGCGTCAAACGCAGCGCGCCCATGCTGCGCTGGGCGATGCGCAATGGCTCGGTGCAACGTGCCAAACGCCGGATGGGTTTGATCACCTGAAAGCATCGCGAGCAGGCTCACTCCTACAGGAGATTCGTATGCAACATAACTCCCTTGTAGGAGTGAGCCTGCTCGCGATGGTAGCCACTCGATCGCTCGCCAAGCTGATAAACTCCCGCGCCCCCATTCTCTCCAGCAAGGCGCATGCATGTCTTCCTTGAATCAGGCGCTGCGCGCCGCCCTCGATCAACGCCAGGATTTGCTGGCCGAGCTGCACCGCCAGGGCACCGATTGCTATCGGCTGTTCCACGGCAGCCAGGAAGGCGCCGGCGGTCTGACCATCGACCGCTACGGTCCGCAATTGCTGGTGCAGAGCTTTCACCAGACGCTGGAGCGTGACGAACTGCTGCAACTGCACGGCATGGTCAACCAGACCCTGGGCCTGGAAACCCTGCTGGTCTACAACGACCGCTCCCGTGGCAATTCGCGCATTGATCGTGAAGACAGCGTCTATAAAGCCGACGACGCGGCGCTGGCCGATCTCGTCGGTCACGAATGGGGCCTGAATTATCGCGTGCGCGGACGCCACGCCGGACAGGATCCGTTGCTGTTCCTCGACCTGCGCAACACGCGCGGCTGGGTCAAGGATCACGCCAAAGGCAAAAGCGTACTCAACCTGTTCGCCTACACCTGTGGCGTTGGCCTCAGTGCGGCAGCCGGTGGCGCGCGTGAGGTGTGCAATTTGGACTTCGCCGAAGGCAACCTGGCGGTCGGTCGCGAGAACGGTCTGCTCAACCCGCAATTGCCCGAGATGCAATTCATCCAGTCCGATTACTTCCCGGCGATCCGCCAACTCGCCGGCCTGCCGATCAGTCAGCGCCGCGGGCAGAAGCTGCCGAGTTATCAACGCCTCGATCAGCGTCAATACGATCTGGTGCTGCTCGATCCTCCGGCCTGGGCCAAAAGCGCGTTCGGCACCGTCGACTTGCTGCGCGACTATCAGAGCCTGCTCAAGCCAGCGCTGCTGACCACCGCCGACAATGGCGTGCTGATCTGCTGCAACAACCTGGCGAAAGTCAGCATGGACGACTGGCGCGAACAAGTCCTGCGCTGCGCCGAAAAGGCTGGCCGCCCGGTGCGTGAGTGGAGTGTGATGACCCCGGGTGCGGACTTCCCATCCATGGATCAGCAACCGCCACTGAAAACCCTGATCCTGCAGCTATAAGAAGATCCCTGTAGGAGCTGCCGAAGGCTGCGATCTTTTGATTTTGTCTTTTTTAAAACAAGATCAAAAGATCGCAGCCTTCGGCAGCTCCTACACAGTCGTGCATATTTCCAGACAAATCTGAACAATCCTGACCCAAGCGATGTACTTCGGAACCAGAATCGCGTGCCATACTCCAAGGCACTCCGATTCAGACAGATGAAGCCGCACATGCCCAAAGGATTGATTCGCGCAATAGGCGCCTTGTTGACTGCTCTGGCCCTTTACAGCCTGCTGGGGTTTCTGATTTTGCCGGGCATTGCCCTGCGCGTGGCCAACCAGCAACTGGCTAACTACGCCACGGTGCCGGCACACATCCAGCGCATCGAGCTCAACCCGTTCAGCCTTGAGGTCACCCTGTGGGGTCTGGTCATTGGTGAGCCGGGCAAGGAGCAGGTCGGTTTCGAACGCCTTTACGCCAACCTGCAAATCGACAGCCTGTGGACAAAAGCGCTACACCTGTCCGACATCGAGCTGGACAAACCGAAGAGCGAAATTCTCTTCGCCAAAGACGGCAAGCTCAACCTGCTCGGCCTGTTCAATGTACCGCCAAGCGAACCGACACCGACCGATCCGAACGCCAAACCCTTCCCGCTGCGCATCGACAACATCAAACTCGCCGGCGGCGTCGTGCACTTCCAGGATGTGCGTCCCAGCGAGCCCATCGAATTCCTCTACGACGACTTGAGCTTCGAGCTGAAAAACCTCAGCACCTTGCCCGAAGACAGCGCCGACATGACTCTGGTCGCCATCGGCCCTGCGGGCGGGCGGATCGACTGGAGCGGTAATTTCAGCCTGATCCCGTTCACCTCCGAAGGCACCCTGAAAGTCACCGACGGCAAGATGAAAGCGTTCTGGCCTTACGTGCGCGACTCGGTGCCGCTGGTGCTCGAAGACGGCGTGATCAGCCTCAGCACTGAATACAAACTCAATCTGTCGAAACAAACCGAACTGCTGCTGAACAACGTCGCGGTGAGCATCGCGCCTTTCGCGATCAAGGCTCCGGACGGGCGCCAGCTGGCGAAACTCGAACGCCTCGACGTCAGCGAAACCAGCGTTGACCTGGCCAAACAGCAGGTAGTGGTCGGCAAGATCCGCAGCCAGAAACTCGAAACCTGGGCCGCGCTGGAAGCCGACGGCCAACTGGACTGGCAAAAACTGTTCGCCAGCCAACCGTCGAAACCCGCCGCCAAAGCTGCTGCCGAACCGGCCAGTACACCGGCCGCCGCAGATTCGCCGAAAGCCGAACCGACAGCGCCGAGCAAACCGTGGCAGGTACTGCTCAAAGACGTGCAGTTGCGCAACTACACCGTCCATTTGGCTGATCGCTCGGCGAATCCGCCGGTGGCGCTGGATATCACGCCGCTGAACGTCGACCTGGAGGGTTTCGACAGCCTCAACGGCTCGCCCTTCAAGCTCAAGCTCGACAGCGGGCTGGGCAAGCAAGGCAAGATCAGCGCCGACGGCACGGTCAATCTGGCGCCGGTCAACGCTCAGCTCAACGTCAAGACCCAGGACATCGACCTGCGTGTCGCGCAGTCCTACATCAATCCGTTCATTCGCCTGGAACTGCGCAGCGGCATGCTCGGCAGTGATCTCAAGGTCAATCTCAAGAGCACCGCACCGTTGGCGCTCAGCGTGACCGGGCGTGCACAGATCGATCAACTGCACACCCTCGACACCCTGAAAACCCGCGACTTCCTCAAGTGGCAGCAAGTGGTGGTCGAAGGCCTGAACTATCAACACGGCGACAGCCTGTCGATCGACAAGGTCAATCTGTTCCAGCCGTATGTGCGGTTCATGATCAACGACGATCGCACCACCAACATCGACGACCTGCTGATCCCGCAACCCGCCGACGGTGGCGCAAAAACCGCCGCGGCCAAATCAGCCAGCAAAGACAAGCCGCTGGGCATTCACATTGGCGCTATCGCGATCAATGACGGCTCGGCCAACTTCGCCGACTTCAGCCTGACACCGAACTTCGCCACTGCCGTGCAGCAACTCAACGGTCAGATCGGCACCATCGACAGCCGTCAGGCGAAACCGGCCAGCGTCGACATCAAAGGCAAGGTCGACCGTTATGCGCCAGTGACCATCAAGGGCGCGGTCAATCCGTTCGACCCGATGGCCAGCCTCGACATCGCCACCAGTTTCAAACGCGTCGAGCTGACCACCCTGACCCCCTACTCCGGCAAGTTCGCCGGTTACCGGATCCGCAAGGGCCGGCTCAATCTCGACCTGCATTACCTGATCACCAAGGGCCAGCTCAAGGCCGAGAACAAAGTGGTGGTCGAGCAACTGCAACTCGGCGAAAAAGTCGACAGCCCGGACGCCGTCAGCCTGCCGCTGAAACTGGCGATCGCCTTGCTCAAGGACGTCGACGGCAAGATCTCCATCGAATTGCCCGTCACCGGCGACTTGAACAATCCGCAGTTCAGCGTGATGCCGATTGTCTGGCAGACCCTGCGCAACCTCATCGTCAAAGCCGCTGCAGCACCCTTCAAGATGATTGGCGGGCTGATCAGTGGCGGCGGCTCGGAAGACCTTGGCACCGTGTCGTTTGCGCCCGGCTCCAGTGACCTGAGCAAAGATGCTGAAGCGGCGCTGGTGAAACTCTCCCAGGCGCTGAAGGAGCGCCCGGCCCTGCGCCTGGAAATCGAAGGCACAGCCGCCAAAAGCAGTGACGGACCGTTGCTCGCCGAGCAACGCCTGGAACGTGAATACCAGTACAACTACTACAAGATGCTCCAGCGCCGTGGCGACAAGGTGCCGGCTCAAGCGTCCTTGCTGCAAGTGCCGGACGGCGAGAAAGGTCCGCTGCTCGAAGGCATTTATCGCACCCGTCTGAAAACCCAGCCACCGGCCGAATGGAAGGATCTGGGCAAGGAAGAACGTACGGCAAAAATGCGTGAAGGCATCATCCAGTTCTGGAGCAGCAGTGATGTACTGCTGCGTCAGCTCGGTCAGGACCGCGCCAGCAGCATCAAGGATTATCTGGTCGACAAGGGCCAACTCGCGGATGACCGGGTGTATTTCATCGACGCCAATCTTGGTGAAGCCGAAAGCGATGGCCGGGTGGTGACGCAAATGCATCTGGATGCCGAATGATGAACAGCAAATGGATCGCTGCGCTGGCCCTGACGCTCGCGGCCGGTCACGCATCGGCGTCCGATACCCTGCGCTGTGGCAGTCAGTTGGTCAGCCTCGGCGACCGTTCCAGCGAAGTCCTGCAGAAGTGCGGCGAACCGGTGGGGCGTGATGTATTGGGCTACAAGCGCAGCGCCAATCGCCGCGAGGAGTTTCAGGTCGAGGAATGGACGTACGGGCCTAACAACGGCATGTACCAATACCTGCGCTTTGAAGGCAATCGACTGCGGCAGATCAACAGCAAACGCGGTAACTGAAAGAGCAAAAGATCGCAGCCTGCGGCAGCTCCTACATTGGAATGCGTTTCCCTGTAGGAGCTGCCGCAGGCTGCGATCTTTTGCTTCTAGGAAATAGAACAAGCCCCGACACAAGTGGCGGGGCCTGTAATGGCTACATCCGTGTAACCGTTCGCATGAACTCTAAAGTTGCGGCAGACGTATGGCTCGGCCCGTCTGTCGCGCCCTCTCCCGGTCCAGGCGAGAAGTCATGCCTTACTCGGCTTTCAGGCCGTCAGCGGAGACCGCTTTGACGCCTTTGATTTTCTTGGTGATGTTCACTGCGGTGGTTTTCTGAGCTTCGGTGATCGCTACAGTCGACGACAGCGACACAACGCCTTTGTTGGTTTCTACTTTGATGTCGGTGCCTGGGATGCCTTTTTCGGTCACCAGGTCGCTTTTGACTTTGGTAGTGATCCAGGTATCGGAAGTACTTTCTTTAGCCTTGGTCATTTCACCGGCGGCCAGGGTCATAGGAGCCTGGGTAGCCTGGGTGGTTTGTGCGAAAGCGCCGGTCATGGTCAGGGTCAGCGCGGTAGCAGCAGCGGCAGTGATAGCGAACTTCTTCATACGAGTAACTCCTGTTTTTCTGGAAAGTCTGCTGTGTGTCTTGTCAGCAGGGTTACGGTAGATATTGCGAACGCTGTGCCAACTTTTTCAAAGAGATAAAATCGTTATAAATCAAATAGTTACTAATAACGCAAATTTTCGGATTCATGCAATTTGCATGACTGCGGATTAAATCGCATGCAAGTTGCGGTTTTTTGGAAAGTTCCTAACACGCTGAAATTATTGAAGCTTTTGTGAAGTGCCGGGCAATGAAAAATGCCCCGCAGTGCGGGGCATTTGGTTCAGCTCCAAAACGCGGATCATGTACCGCTGGCGGTGCAGCCTTTTGGCGAATAATCCGGGGATACCGTAGTACCGCAAGACCAGCCGTTGGCAGCGGTACGGGTCAGCGTAATGGTTTTGCCCAGCACAGGGGCCGGAGCATTGGCGATCGTGCAAACAATTGTGCCCGCGCCATCGGCAGCAGTGCCCGAAGCGGTCAGCGCGCAGTTGGATGTGGTGGTGCCGGCATCCCCTTTGACCAGAGCGAGCGTCGGGTTGGTACCTTGATTGATGGTGTCTTCGAACGGCACTTTCAGTGCGCTAATTTCCGCCAGGCCCGCCGTTACCTTGGATCGCGCCTGATATTTGGAGTACTGCGGCAAGGCGATGGTCGCCAGAATGCCGATGATCGCCACAACGATCAGCAGCTCGATCAGAGTAAAACCTTGTTGTTTTTTCATAGACACGCTCCATGCATGAGTCGAAATCTCATGATCTGAACAAGGATCAGCACAGCCCATGCCAACGCCGTCCAGGCCCCGTGCATTGGCCGGGAAGCGCAAGCAACGCCGTTTCCTACAACCTGCAACCGCACTATCTGACACTTTTTGTCACCTGCACCTGACGTGTTTGGCGCTGTCACTTGACTAGGCTATAAGTCATGAACTGCTAGCGTGCGGAATCCCCATGAATGACATCGCTCTGAGCGGTCTGGCCAAGCAATTGGTGCAGGCCGAACTGCTTACGGAAAAAAGCGCCCAGCAGGCCTGGCAGCAGGCCCAGCGCAATCGGCTGTCGCTGGTCAGTTATCTGGTGCAGAACAAACTGGTGAAGAGCTCGCAGGTGGCGGAAATCGCCTCGGAGCATTTCGGTATGGCGTTCCTTGATCTCAATTGCCTGGACAAGGAAACCCAGCCCAAGGGACTGGTCAGCGAAAAACTCGTGCGCCAGCATCACGCCCTGCCCTTGTGGCGGCGCGGAAACAAGCTGTTCGTGGGCATTTCCGACCCGAGCAACCATCAGGCGATCAACGACATCCAGTTCAGCACCGGGCTGAGTACCGAAGCCATTCTGGTCGAGGACGACAAACTCACCGAAGCCATCGAAAAATTCTTCGACACCCACGCCAGTGGCCTCGAAGACATGGCCGATGTCGATCTCGACGGCCTTGATGTCGAAGCCATCGACGACAGCAAGCAGGACGCCATTGCCGGACTCGACGCCGACGATGCGCCGGTGGTGCGTTTCGTCCACAAGATGCTGCTCGACGCGATCAAGAGCGGCTCGTCCGACCTGCACTTCGAACCTTACGAGAAGAACTATCGAGTGCGCGTGCGCACCGACGGCATGCTGCGCGAAGTGGCCAAGCCACCGATCCAGTTGGCCGGGCGCATTGCCGCGCGCCTGAAAGTCATGGCCAGCCTCGATATCTCGGAACGGCGCAAACCGCAGGACGGGCGGATCAAGATGCGCCTGTCGAAGAGCAAGTCGATCGATTTCCGGGTCAACACGCTGCCGACCCTGTGGGGCGAAAAAGTCGTGATCCGGATTCTCGACCCGTCCAGCGCGCAGATCGGCATCGATGCCCTCGGCTATGAACCGGCGCAGAAAGACCTGTACATGGCTGCACTCAAGCAACCGCAAGGGATGATCCTGGTCACCGGCCCCACCGGCTCGGGCAAGACCGTGTCGCTGTACACCGGCCTGAATATCCTCAACACCGTCGACATCAATATTTCCACCGCCGAAGACCCGGTGGAGATCAACATGGAAGGCATCAACCAGGTCAACGTCAATCCCAAGCAGGGGCTGGACTTTGCCCAGGCTCTGCGCTCGTTTCTGCGACAGGATCCGGACGTGATCATGGTCGGCGAGATCCGTGACCTGGAAACCGCCGAGATCGCCATCAAGGCGGCGCAGACCGGTCACCTGGTGCTGTCGACCCTGCACACCAACAGCGCCGCGGAAACCCTGACCCGTTTGCACAATATGGGCATCCCCGGTTTCAACATCGCCACGTCGGTCAGCCTGATCATCGCCCAGCGTCTGGCGCGCAAGTTATGCAGCCACTGCAAGAAAGCCATCGAGATCCCTCGCGAAACCCTGCTCAAGGAAGGTTTCCCCGAGGAACGCATCGGCCATTTCACGATCTACGAGCCGCTCGGTTGCGATCACTGCAACGGCGGATACAAGGGTCGAGTGGGGATTTATGAAGTGGTGAAAAACACACCGGAGCTGCAACGGCTGATCATGGCCGAGGGCAACTCGCTGGAAATCGAAAGCCAGATGCGCCGCGACGGCTTCGACGACCTGCGCACCTCAGGGCTGCACAAGGCCATGCAAGGCATCACCAGCCTTGAAGAAATCAACCGGGTCACCAAGGACTGAACATGGCGGTCAAGGCAGCGAAAATCAGCATCTATGCCTGGGAAGGCACGGACCGCAAAGGCAGCAAGGTCACCGGGGAACTGAGCGGGCAAAACCCCGCACTGATCAAGGCGCAGCTGCGCAAACAGGGGATCAACCCTGGCAAGGTGCGCAAGAAGTCCGCCTCTTTGCTGAGTTTCGGCAAACGCATCAAGGCGCAGGACATCGCCCTGTTCACCCGCCAGATGGCGACCATGATGAAGGCCGGCGTGCCGCTGTTGCAGTCGTTCGACATCATTGGCGAAGGCTTCGAAAACCCGGCCATGCGCAAACTGGTGGACGACGTGAAACAGGAAGTCGCGGCCGGTAACAGCTTCGCCACGGCCCTGCGCAAGAAGCCGCAATATTTCGACGAGTTGTATTGCAACCTCGTCGATGCCGGCGAGCAGTCCGGCGCCCTCGACACGCTGCTCGAGCGGGTCGCGACCTATAAGGAGAAAAGCGAACGCCTGAAGGCCAAGATCAAGAAAGCCATGACCTACCCGACGGCGGTGTTATTGGTCGCGGCCGTGGTGACCGGGATTCTGCTGGTAAAAGTGGTGCCGCAATTCCAGTCGGTATTTTCCGGTTTCGGCGCCGAGCTGCCCGCCTTCACCCTGATGGTCATCAGCCTGTCGGCGTTCATGCAGCAATGGTGGTGGGCGATCCTCGGCGTATTGGTGGTGGCGATTTTCGGCACCCGTCATGCGCTGAAAACATCTCAGGCCTTGCGCGACCGCAAAGACACCTGGCTGCTGAAACTGCCTCTGGTCGGCACGCTGCTGTACAAGTCCGCCGTCGCCCGCTTCGCCCGCACCCTGTCGACAACGTTCGCCGCCGGTGTGCCGCTGGTCGAGGCGCTCGACTCGGTTGCGGGTGCCACCGGCAACGTGGTGTTCAAACGCGCGGTGCTGCGGATTCGTCAGGACGTCTCGACCGGTATGCAGCTGAATTTTTCCATGCGCTCCACCGGGGTCTTTCCCAATATGGCCGTGCAGATGACCGCGATCGGCGAAGAGTCCGGTGCGCTGGACGAGATGCTCGACAAGGTCGCCGGGTTTTACGAAGAGGAAGTGGATAACATGGTCGACAACCTCACCAGCCTCATGGAGCCATTCATCATGGTGGTGCTGGGGGTGATCGTCGGCGGGCTGGTCGTGGCCATGTACTTGCCGATCTTCCAACTCGGCTCAGCGATCTGACATGCCTATCGACGAACTGTTTGCCCTGTATCCGCTGGCCTTTGTTTGCACCGCGTTGCTGCTCGGCCTGGTGGTCGGCAGCTTCCTCAACGTGTTGATCTGGCGTCTGCCGAAAATGCTCGAGCGCGATTGGCGTCAGCAGGCCCACGACGTATTGGGCTTGCCTGCCGAACCACCGCTGCCCACCTACAACCTGATGCTGCCGCACTCCGAATGTCCGCATTGCGCGCATCGAATTCGCGCGTGGGAAAACATTCCGCTGCTCAGTTATCTGGCGCTGCGCGGACGTTGCTCAGCCTGCGCGGCAGCGATCAGCAAACGTTATCCACTGACCGAACTGGCCTGCGGCTTGCTCTCGGCATTCATCGCCTGGCATTTCGGTTTTGGCTGGCCGGCCGCTCTGCTGATCTTCCTCAGCTGGGGGTTGCTGGCGATGAGCTTGATCGACATCGAGCATCAACTGCTGCCTGATGTGCTGGTGCTACCGTTGCTGTGGCTGGGTCTGATCGTCAACAGTTTCGGGCTGTTCGTGCCGCTGCATGACGCGTTGTGGGGCACCGTCGCCGGTTACATGGCGCTGTGGTCGGTGTTCTGGCTGTTCAAGTTGCTGACTGGCAAGGACGGCATGGGCCATGGCGATTTCAAGCTGCTGGCGTTGTTCGGCGCCTGGGGCGGTTGGCAGATTCTGCCGCTGACCATCCTGTTGTCATCGCTGGTCGGCGCGGTGATCGGGGTGATTCTGTTGCGTTTGCGCGCGCAGGAAACCTCGACGCCAATCCCTTTCGGCCCCTATCTGGCAATTGCCGGCTGGATTGCCATGCTCTGGGGTGGTCAAATAACCGACTTCTATTGGCAGTTTGTCGGTTTGAAATGAATACCCCTGTGGAAAAACCCTGGATTCTCGGCCTGACCGGCGGCATTGGCAGCGGCAAAAGCGCGGCGGCCCAGCACTTCATCGACCTTGGCATCCATGTTGTGGATGCCGATCATGCGGCGCGCTGGGTGGTCGAACCGGGACGTCCGGCGCTGGCGAAGATTGCCGAACATTTCGGCCCCGGCGTGTTACAAGCTGACGGCACACTCGACCGTGCGGCCTTGCGCAAACTGATTTTCGAGATTGCAGAGGAGCGCCGCTGGCTTGAAGCCCTGCTGCATCCGTTGATCGCCGAAGAGATCGCCCATCATCTGGCGCTGGCAAAATCGCCTTACGCGATTCTGGTTTCGCCGCTGTTGATCGAGTCCGGGCAATACGCGATGACCCAGCGCATCCTGGTCATCGATGCCCCGCAACAACTGCAGATCGAACGCACCTTGCAGCGTGACCAGACCAGCGAGCAGCAGGTTCAGGCAATCCTCAAGGCGCAATCAAGCCGTGAAGACCGTGTGAGCCGTGCCGACGATGTGGTGGTCAACGACCGCGACCTCGCTTGGCTGCAGAGCGAAGTCGAGCGTCTGCATCACTTTTACCTGACTTTATCCGGAGGCCAAGCATGAGCCAGATCCCCACCGTTGAATGCCCAACCTGCGGCGCCCCCGTGGAATTCACGCCTGAAAGCGAATTTCGTCCATTCTGCTCCGCGCGCTGCAAACTGATCGACCTCGGCGCCTGGGCCTCTGAAGAACACAAGATTCCAGTCGCACCGGATGCCGAGGACGAAATGTTTTCCGGGGACTTCGACCCGCGTCACTGATCCCGTTCAGGGGCGCATAAAGCCGTAGTCCTGATCGTCGTCGAGGTTTTCCGCGAGAAAGCGCAATTCGTCGGCCAGGTCTTCGGCGTTGCGCACGGCCTTGCTTTGTTGCACCACCGCACTGAGCAAAGCGCGCAAACTCAAGCCGGGGTCAAACCCCACCTCCTGCGCCATGTCCAGACTTTGCCGGGTTTCCTGCCTCGCCCACTCGTAAACACTCATGCCGCCGCTCCTGAAGGGATTTGCGCGAGCATGAAATTTCCCGTGGATGGCCGGTTTGATGTGGATCAAGACTTCCGATCGTCGTCCTTCCACGGCGCCGAAAGGTAGCGGGTGCGGTTGAAGGTCTCCAGCCATTCCGGGCAGAACACCACCAGGGCGCTGATGACCATGCCGTTGATGAACGCCTCGGGGAAAATGATCAGCCACAGGTAACCGATGAAGTCCTCGAGCCATTCCGGCATGGCGAAGAGACCGTCGTACCAGAGCAGCGTCAGGCTCAGCAGCAGGCAAAACAACGCCGACAGCGCGGCAGCCAGAAACCCCGAACAGAAAATATAAACGAAGGGATTACGCGGCTGCGCACGTTCGACCAGAATCGCCACGCACTCGGTGATCAGCACGGGCAGCAAAATAAACAATGAGCCGTTGACCCCCATCGCCGCGAGATCCTGGCGCCCGAGCAACACCAGACCGATTTGCGCCACCAGCCCGCCGACAATCGCCAAGGGCCAGTCCAGCAGCAAGGTCACCGCCGTCATACCGATAAAGTGATACGACACGCCGGTGTCGAAATCCCTGCGCACCAGCCACAGCAGAAACAACGCGAACACCGTGCCGAACAGCAGGTGTTGACGACGACTGTCACTGAACAATTCGAGCCACGGCACCCTCAAGACCGCCCAGAGCAGCGCCGGCAAGTAAATCAGCCAACCGAATGTCAGACTTGCCGTCGAAAGCAGTTCAGCCCCAATCATGACTCCCTCACCCTCCATCGACATTACCCTATAGGAGCTGCCGCAGGCTGCGATCTTTTGATCTTGTTCTTTTTACAGTCAAAAGATCGCAGCCTTCGGCAGCTCCTACAAGGCCGAGGTGAACGGGCGGTGCAAGCAAAGCTTTCAGCTTGTCGCATTTGGACGCTAAGCTTGGGCTTATGGATGACTCAGATTATTTACGCCTGCTGACCATCGCGGCCGAGCAGGCCAACGCGTTCCTGTCCAATGCCCGCAAATGGGAGCGTGAGCGTTGGGTTTGCCAGCGCCTGCTGCAAGGCTTGAATATTCCCTACCGCGTCGACGAATTCGCGCCGGCCGGTGAACCGCCGGACGTGCTGTTTCGCGAAGCCAATTTCGAAGTGTTCTTCGTCCTCGACGAGGGGCGTCGGCTCAATGACGAATGGCGCGATGAGTTGCAGCGCCGCCGCAGCGCGTTTTCTCTCAGCCAACTGGTTCGCCGCGAAGCCAAGCCCAAGCGCATCCCGGCCAATGAATTCCTCATGCGACTGGCACCGACCTTGCGCAAAAAAGCCCACAACTACAAAGAGCGCGGCATGGATCTCGGTGAACTGGACATCATCGCCTTCGCCAGCCTCAAGCGCGAAGTGCTCGACTTGAACAGCCACTTCCCGCCGCCCACCGAGTATCTGCGTCAGGGCTGGCGCTCGTTGTCGCTCGTCGGCCCGACCTTCGCCCGCGTGCTGTTCGCTCACCCGGACGCGCCGGACTTTCTGCGCAGCAACCTTGGCCGCAGCATCGTCTTCGATGTCGGGATCAGCCTGTGACACCACTTCAGCAATTGATCGCGGATGTGCCGCAGACCGGATGTGTACGCTGGATCGGCGTGCGCCCCGAATCCCGTGGGCCGATGATCGAACTGGATGCGGTGGAAGCGCGGCTGGAAGCAGGGCTGACCGGCGACCACGCCCGCCCCGGTGTGCGTAATGCGCGTCAAGTGACGCTGATCCAGTTCGAACACCTGGCGGTGATCAACGCATTGATGGGCCGCCCTGACGATCAACCGGTGAAACCTGAAGATCTGCGGCGCAATCTCGTTATCAGCGGTATCAATCTGTTTAGTCTGAAAGGTCGGCGCTTTCGCATCGGTCAGGCAATATTCGAAACCACGGGCTGGTGTCAGCCTTGCGCACGCCTGCAGAACAACCTTGGCCCCGGCACCTTTCAGGCCGTGCGCGGGCATGGCGGAATTACTGCGCGAGTGTTACAAAGCGGGATCATTCGCCTCGAAGACAGGGTGAGCGTCGAGCCGGTTCCGGACAGCGGCTATGCTCCGTTCAACCCCGGATAAAAACCGCTGTAGCTTGCGCCCATTCAGCAACGTCTACCTGACGAGGCAATTATGACCAGCCGCCTGAACCCCGAAGACCAGAAACATGTCGAAGAGTACCTGCAACTGTCCCAACACCGAGTCGAGCGCCGGCCATTCCGGCCGTGGATGCTCCTCGTGCTGGTGCTGGCAGTGACCATTGGTCTGGGCCTGTTGAGCCGACTTATCAGTTACCTGACGCTATGAGCAGCCTGGCGCTCGCTTGGGTAATGACGACAAAGATTTCCTTTAAAAACCTTGCGAGTTATCCCTATGTCCCATCGTATTGTTATTGTCGGCGGCGGCGCCGGCGGCCTGGAGTTGGCTACCCGTCTGGGTAAGACTCTGGGCAAGCGCGGCACGGCCAGTGTGATGCTGGTCGACGCCAACCTGACGCACATCTGGAAGCCTTTACTGCACGAAGTGGCCGCCGGATCGCTGAACTCCTCCGAAGACGAACTCAACTATGTTGCCCAGGCGAAATGGAACCACTTCGAGTTCCAGCTGGGGCGCATGAGCGGGCTTGATCGTGCGCAGAAGAAAATCCAGCTAGCGGCGACCTACGACGAAAACGGTGTCGAACTGGTACCGGCGCGTGAAGTGCAATACGACTCGCTGGTGATCAGCGTCGGCAGCACCACCAACGATTTCGGCACTCAGGGTGCGGCGCAACACTGCCTGTTCCTCGATACCCGCAAACAGGCCGAGCGCTTCCACCAGCAACTGCTTAATCACTATCTGCGTGCACATGCCGGCCAGACCGACGTGATCGAGCAGATCAGCGTGGCCATCGTCGGCGCGGGCGCCACAGGCGTCGAGTTGGCGGCAGAACTGCACAACGCGGCGCATGAACTGGCCGCTTATGGCCTGGACCGGATCAAACCGGAAAACATGCACATCACCTTGATCGAAGCCGGCCCACGGGTGTTGCCAGCCCTGCCCGAGCGCATCAGCGGGCCAGTGCACAAGACCCTGGAGAAACTCGGGGTCAATGTCATGACCAACGCATCGGTCAGCGAAGTGACCGCAGACAGTTTGATCACTGCCGACGGCAACGAGATCAAGGCCAGCCTGAAAGTCTGGGCTGCCGGTATCCGTGCGCCGGGTTTCCTCAAGGACATCGATGGCCTGGAAACCAATCGCATCAATCAACTGCAAGTGCTGCCGACCCTGCAAACCACCCGTGACGAAAACATCTTCGCTTTCGGCGACTGCGCAGCCTGCCCACAACCGGGCACCGATCGCAACGTGCCACCGCGTGCACAAGCAGCGCACCAACAGGCCTCCTTGCTGGCCAAATCGCTGAAATTGCGCATCGAAGGCAAGACCCTGCCGGAATACAAGTACACCGATTACGGCTCGCTGATCTCGCTGTCGCGTTTCTCGGCTGTGGGTAACTTGATGGGCAACCTGACCGGCAGCGTGATGCTCGAAGGCTGGCTGGCACGGATGTTTTACGTGTCGCTGTACCGCATGCACCAGATGGCGCTGTACGGGCCGTTCCGCACGGCAATGCTGATGCTGGGCAGCAAGATTGGTCGCGGCACCGAGCCACGCCTGAAGCTGCATTGATATAAGACCTGTAGGAGTGAGCCTGCTCGCGATAGCGGTGTGTCAGTCGACATCATTGTTGAATGACACACCGCTATCGCGAGCAGGCTCACTCCTACATTTGATCTGTGATTCTGTCTCGTAATGTATCTGCGTCGGTAATATCTAACCTGCGCTTACAAACTCCCCGCTGCGCGACACAGTCGCGATACACCGCCACCGCCTAATGGTCACACCCGAGCAACACCTGCTCAGGCAATCGTCCTTAACGTGTGGTTGCGCAGCGCAGCCCAGGAGAATGTATATGTCCCGTACTTCGACTCTCGGTAAAAAATCCATTGGCCTGATCGGCGCCGCGCTGGCTGGCGGTCTGATGCTGTCCGGCTCGGTATTCGCCGCGCAACCATTGGCCCAGGGTTACATGGTCGCTTCTGCAGAAACCTCGGTAAAAACCCCTGAAGGCAAATGTGGCGAAGGCAAGTGTGGCGATGCGTCGATGGCCAGGACTGACAGCGATGGCGACGGCAAGGTATCCCGGGCGGAGTTTCTGAAAGTGGCGCCGAAGTCCGACTTCGACAAGATCGACACCAACCATGACGGTTTTATCGATGAGCAGGAGGCCTACAACAATGTGAAGGCCAACTTCGAAGCCAATGGCAAGAAAATGCCCAAGGGGCTGTTCGAACATCTGAAAGATCAAGACGGCGCCTGATTGCCAGGAAAAACCAGGCCGCGCGCTCTTCCGGGAGACGCGGCTTTTTTGCGTCTGCTGTCCGCCAGTAAACGTCGGGCAAAAAAAATCCCCGTATCTTTCGATACGAGGATTTTTAATATGGTCGGGGTAAGGGGATTCGAACTCCTGACATCCTGCTCCCAAAGCAGGCGCGCTACCGGACTGCGCTATACCCCGGCTTGAAATTGGCTCCGTGACCAGGACTCGAACCTGGGACCCAATGATTAACAGTCATTTGCTCTACCGACTGAGCTATCACGGAACTACATATTTCAATTTACAACGGTGAAACTTACTGCTTCCAGTCACTCGCTCGCATCGCTGCGTTCGTGTGTCTGAGGCGCGCTATTCTACAACCTAGAACACCTCTGTCAACCCCCTAAATTGCTTTCAAGTTAATGATTTGCAACTTATTTCAGATTTCAACTCAGTGAGCTGAGACCGTCTTGGCGACTGACTGCGGGGCGCACTTTACAAGCCTTTTCCTTTGAGTTCAACAGCCTAACGAAAAAAAAGGCCCCACAAGGTGGGGCCTGCCAATTTTCATTGGTGTTCGGACTTAGTTGAAAACGATTTCGTCGTTCTCAACCGCGCCGGTTGCCGTGTCGCCAGGCATGAAATGACCCGAGAGGATCAATTGCGCCAGCGGGTTTTCGATCCAGCGCTGTATCGCCCGTTTCAAAGGACGTGCGCCATACACCGGGTCGTAGCCGACAGCGATCAGCTTGTCCATCGCTTCCGGGCTCAGTTCCAGCTTCAGCTCGCGCTCGGCCAGACGGCTGCGCAGACGGCCCAACTGGATCTCGGTAATGCCTGCGATCTGATCCCGTGCCAAAGGCTCGAAAATCACCACTTCGTCGACCCGGTTGATGAACTCCGGGCGGAAGTGCGACGTCAGCGCATCCATCACCGCAGCACGCTGCGCTTCACGATCACCGACCAGTTCCTGAATCTGCACAGAACCGAGGTTCGAGGTCATGACAATCACGGTATTGCGGAAGTCCACCGTGCGGCCATGGCTGTCGGTCAGGCGACCATCTTCAAGCACTTGCAGCAGGATGTTGAACACATCCGGGTGCGCCTTCTCGACCTCGTCCAGCAGGATCACCGAGTAAGGCTTGCGACGCACCGCCTCGGTCAGGTAACCGCCCTCTTCATAGCCAACATATCCCGGTGGCGCACCGATCAGACGCGCCACGGAATGTTTCTCCATGAACTCGGACATGTCGATCCGCACCATCGCCTCTTCCGTATCAAAGAGGAATTCGGCGAGCGCCTTGCACAGTTCGGTTTTACCGACACCGGTCGGGCCGAGGAACATGAACGAGCCGCTCGGACGATTCGGGTCGGACAGCCCGGCGCGCGAACGCCGTACTGCGTTAGACACGGCAACTACGGCTTCTTCCTGACCGATCACCCGTTTGTGCAACAAGCTTTCCATCTTCATCAGTTTGTCGCGCTCGCCTTCGAGCATTTTCGACACCGGAATGCCGGTCCACTTCGACACGACTTCGGCGATCTCTTCTTCAGTCACCTTGCTGCGCAGCAACTGGTTCTCGCTTTTGCCGTGCTGATCGACCATTTGCAGGCTGCGCTCCAGATCCGGGATCACCCCGTACTGCAACTCGGCCATGCGGTTCAGGTCGCCTTTGCGGCGCGCCGCTTCCAGTTCCTGACGCGATTGTTCGATCTTCTGCTGAATCTGTGCAGAACCCTGCACCTCGGCTTTCTCCGAGTTCCAGATTTCTTCCAGATCGGAATACTCGCGCTCCAGACGGACGATTTCTTCCTGGAGTTTCTCCAGACGTTTCATCGCCGCTTCGTCGCTTTCTTTCTTCAGCGCCTGGGATTCCACCTTCAACTGAATCAGCCGACGCTCAAGACGATCGAGCACTTCCGGCTTCGAATCGATTTCCATGCGGATGCGGCTGGCGGCCTCGTCGATCAGGTCGATGGCCTTGTCCGGCAACTGCCGGTCAGTGATGTAGCGATGGCTGAGCTTGGCCGCGGCGATGATCGCACCGTCGGTGATCGCCACCTTGTGGTGAACCTCGTAACGCTCTTTAAGGCCCCGCAGGATCGCGATGGTGTCTTCTTCGCTCGGCTCATCCACCAGGACTTTCTGGAAGCGTCGCTCGAGCGCCGCGTCCTTCTCTATATATTGGCGGTACTCGTTGAGCGTGGTCGCGCCGACGCAGTGCAACTCGCCGCGCGCCAGTGCAGGCTTGAGCATGTTGCCGGCGTCCATCGAGCCTTCGCCCTTACCGGCGCCGACCATGGTGTGCAGCTCGTCGATAAACAGAATGATCTGCCCTTCCTGCTTCGACAGCTCGTTGAGCAGTGATTTCAGGCGCTCTTCGAACTCACCACGATACTTGGCACCGGCGATCAGCGCGCCCATGTCCAGCGACAGCAGACGTTTGCCTTTAAGGCCGTCCGGCACTTCGCCGTTGATGATGCGCTGCGCCAGACCTTCGGCGATCGCGGTTTTACCCACGCCAGGCTCACCGATCAGCACCGGGTTGTTCTTGGTGCGGCGTTGCAGAACCTGAATGGTGCGACGAATTTCGTCATCACGGCCGATCACTGGGTCGAGCTTGCCGTCTTCGGCGCGCTTGGTCAGGTCGACAGTGTATTTATCCAGCGCCTGACGCGACTCTTCGTGGTTGGCGTCATTCACTGCCTCGCCGCCACGCAGGTTATTGATCGCGTTTTCCAGGGCTTTCTTGCTCACACCCTGGCCGAGCAGCAACTTGCCAAGCTTGCTGTTCTCGTCCATTGCCGCGAGCAACACCAGTTCGCTGGAAATGAACTGATCACCTTTCTGCTGAGCCAGACGGTCGGCCTGATTGAGCAGGCGCGCCAAATCCTGCGACATGTTGACGTCGCCGGTCGGGTTCTGGATTTTCGGTAATTGGTCGAGCTCTTTGGTCAGCTCTTTACGCAAGCTGTTGACGTCGAAGCCGACCTGCATCAGCAGAGGTTTGATCGAACCACCCTGCTGTTCAAGCATGGCTTGCATCAAGTGCGCCGGCTCAATCGCCGGATGATCGTGGCCGACTGCCAACGACTGGGCGTCGGACAAGGCCAACTGTAATTTGCTGGTTAAACGGTCTATTCGCATAAGTCACCTTCCTTTTGAGCAGGCCGGACCTAAAAACCATCCTGAATAAAGAAACCTGCCAGATACCACTGTAGATGCGGTCGATTCTGGGAGATTCAAGCGTCAAAGAGTTGATGCAGATCAGAGAGTTTAGCGGGTGAGCCAAACGAGGGAGGCGAAGCGACCGGTGCGCGACGCACGACGGTAGGAGAAGAAGCGCGGATCGGTCACGGTGCAGAAACCGCCGCCGTAAACCGCTGTAACTCCTCGGGCGGCCAGACGTAGGCGCGCCAGTAAATAGATATCCGCCATGAACTTGCCGGCATTGTCGCTCGGTACGAACGCTTCTGCTGCTTCAGGCAGTTGATTGATGAAGACTTCCCGCACTTCCGGGCCGACTTCAAAGGCTTTCGGGCCAATCGCCGGACCGAGCCAGACAAGAACGTCCTTGGCCGGAACATCGAGGCTATCGAGCGTCGCTTCAAGTACACCCGCCGCCAGACCACGCCAACCGGCATGGGCCGCCGCCACACGGGTGCCAGTGCGATCGCAAAACAACGCTGGCAAGCAATCAGCCGTCATCGCCGCACAGGCGATACCGGGTGTTGCTGTCCAACTGGCATCTGCGGTCGCAACAATGCCCGGATCAGCATGCGCCACGGCAATCCCGTGCACTTGCTGCAACCAGGCAGGCTGTATAGAGAAGTGATCGGTCAGGCGCCGACGGTTCTCGGCAACAGCCTCAGGACGATCATCGACATGATCGCCCAGATTGAGGCTGTCGAACGGTGCCTCGCTGACACCACCCTCGCGAGTGGTAACGCAGGCTTTGACGCTGGCCGGCGCGGGCCAGTCCGGCGTCAGCCAATTCATCCGATGAATGCCTCGCGATCCTGCTTGAGCAGGGTCAGCAACCAGACGAAATCTTCTGGCAGCGGCGATTCCCAGCTCATGCGCACACCGGTCGTCGGATGATCCAGCTCAAGGAAACGCGCGTGCAGGGCCTGACGCGGGAAATGCTTGAGCGATTCAACCATCGTCGGGTTAGCGGCTGGCGGAATGCGGAAACGACCGCCGTACGCCGGGTCGCCGACCAACGGGAAGTTGATGTGCGACATGTGCACACGGATCTGGTGGGTACGACCGGTTTCCAGCTTCACCCGTACGTGGGTGTGCGAGCGGAAACGCTCCAGCACGCGGTAGTGGCTGACGGCAGGCTTGCCGCCTTCCATCACTGCCATGCGCTGGCGCTGCTGGCCGTGACGACCGATCGGGGCGTTGATCTTGCCACCGGCGGTGACCACGCCGATCACGATGCACTCGTAGATCCGGCTGACGCTGCGACTCTGCAATTGAGTAACAAGCTTGGTCTGGGCCTGAATGGTCTTGGCCACCACCATCAGACCGGTGGTGTCCTTGTCCAGACGATGCACGATACCGGCGCGCGGGACATTGATGATGTCCGGCACGTGGTGCAGCAAGGCATTGAGCAAGGTGCCATCGGCATGACCGGCAGCCGGGTGCACCACCAGGCCCGCAGGCTTGTTGATCACCAGGATGTCGTCGTCTTCATAGACGATGTCGAGTTCGATGTCCTGGGCGATCCACTCGCCCTGGGCTTCCTGCTCGGCAGTCAGCTCAAGGATGGCACCGCCATGCACGATGTCGCGAGGGCGGATGACCGCCCCGTCCACAGTCAGGCGACCTTCTTTGATCCAGGCGGAAAGGCGCGAGCGAGAGTGCTCAGCGAAGAGTTGGGCAGCGACTTGATCGAGGCGTTGGCCGCCCAATTCGGACGGCACCTCTGCGCGAAGTTCAATTTTATCGGACATGCTCTGACTGTGCGTCGGCACAGCTTTTGGTTTCGGCTGCGCGCTTGTGGTTAAATACGGCGTCTTTTGCCCCGAGGCTTTTCAACGGGGCGCTCATCATAACAGGACGGCCCCGCCCAAGACAGCGGCCGTCATAGGGACGCAAGCCGCCATGCAAGTGAAACACCTGCTGCTGATCGCCATCCTCGCATTGACCGCTGCTTGCTCATCGAAGGAAGTCGTAGACGAAAACCTCAGCGAAGCCGAGCTGTATCAGCAGGCTCAGACTGACCTGGATAACAATAGCTACACCAGCGCCACAGCCAAGCTGAAGGCTCTGGAGTCGCGTTATCCGTTCGGTCGCTACGCCGATCAGGCACAGCTGGAGCTGATCTACGCCAACTACAAGAACGCCGAGCCGGAAGCTGCAAAGTCCGCTGCCGAGCGTTTCATTCGTTTGCATCCGCAGCATCCGAACGTGGATTACGCGTACTACTTGAAAGGTCTGACTTCTTTCGACCAGGACGTCGGCCTGCTGGCGCGCTTCCTGCCGCTGGACATGACCAAGCGTGACCCGGGCGCCGCGCGCGACTCGTACAACGAGTTCGCCCAGCTGACCAGCCGCTACCCGAACAGCCGCTACGCGCCGGACGCCAAGCAGCGCATGATTTATCTGCGCAACCTGCTGGCAGCCTACGAAATCCACGTGGCCGACTACTACCTGACCCGTCAGGCGTATGTAGCCGCTGCCAACCGTGGCCGGTACGTCGTGGAAAACTTCCAGGAAACCCCATCGGTCGGCGACGGCCTGGCGGTGATGACCGAGGCTTACCAGCGTCTGCACCTGGACGAACTGGCCAACACCAGCCTGGAAACCCTGAAGCTGAACTACCCGAACCACCCGAGCCTGCAAGACGGCCAGTTCGTGCCACGGGTTGCTGAAGCCGATAACCGTTCGTTCCTGAGCAAGGCAACACTCGGTCTGATCGAGTCGCGTCCGCCGCTGCCGCCGGGCGAAACCCGCGCCAACCAGGACGTGCAGAAACAGTACCAGGACGCGAAAGACGCGATCCCGAACGATCTGAAGCCTAAAGACGAAAACGGCGACGTGATCGAAGAACCAGAGCCAGAGTCGAGCAGCACCGACCGCTCGTGGTTCAGCTACATGACCTTCGGCGTGTTCGACTGATCACACCGGATGGACAAGAAAGGGAGATCTGCGGATCTCCCTTTTTTATTGCCGCGCGTTAATAGGCTGTGCGCTTGTCGGGAGCTTGGCTAAACTGCCGGATCATCAGTCGAAAAGCCGCTCATCATGCTTCGTTTATTGTTCTGGATTGTCCTGATTTTTGCTGCGGTATGGCTGTGGCGAAAATTCAAGGCACCCGCTGCCAATCAGTCCGATCGCGCCCCCCGCGAGCAGGACGCCCCACCCATGGTCCGTTGCGCCCATTGCGGCGTGCACTTGCCGCGTGATCGCGCATTGAGCGTGCAACAACAGTGGTATTGCAGCCAGGCACACCTTGAGCAAGGCCCGGGTGCCAGTGATCGCTGAGGCCGCCAACGCCGACAGCAAACAGGCTCAGCGCCTGCTGCGCCTTTATCATCTCTACCGTTTAAGCGTCGGCATCACTTTGGTGCTGCTGATCTCCAGCAACATGGACAACCGCCTGCTGACGTCGGCCAACGACGATCTGCTGCGCGGCGGCAGCTGGTTATATCTGGTCCTCAACATCTTGCTGGTGGTGTTTCTCGAGAACACCCGGCGACCGGCGCAACTGTTCAGCCTGGCCCTCGTCGATGTGCTGTTGCTGTGCGGCCTGTTCTATGCGGCGGGCGGCGTGGCCAGCGCCCTCGGCAACCTGCTGATTGTTTCGGTGGCGATCAGCAACACCCTGCTGCGCCGACGCATCGGCCTGCTGATCGCCGCCATCGGCGCTCTTGGCATCGTCGGCCTGAGTTTCCTGCTGAGTTTCAGCCACCCCCTGAGCGCCAACGAATACCTGCAAGCCGGCACGCTCGGCGCACTGTGCTTTGCCGCATCGCTGCTGGTGCAAGGGCTGATCCGCCGTCTTGAAGTCAGCGAAACGCTGGCCGAGCAACGGGCCAGCGAGGTGGTCGGCCTGGAGGCGTTGAACGCACTGATTCTGCAGCGCATGCGCACCGGGATTCTCGTGCTCGACGAGGAACGTCGCGTGCAACTGGCCAACCAGAGTGCGCAGAACCTGCTCGCGCGCTCACACCTGCAAGGCCATCTGATCGACGCCTACTCGCCCGCACTGGTCGAACGCCTGCAACTGTGGATGAACAATCCGAGCCTGCGCCCGCAAAGCCTGAAGATTCCCGGCAATGGCCTTGAATTGCAGCCGAGCTTCATTGCTCTCGAACAAAGCCCGAATCAGCAAACCCTGGTATTTCTCGAAGACCTGGCGCAAATATCCCAGCAGGCCCAGCAACTGAAACTTGCCGCACTCGGGCGCCTGACCGCCGGCATCTCTCACGAAATCCGCAATCCACTCGGCGCCATCAGTCATGCCGCACAGCTATTGGGCGAATCCGAGGAACTCGACAGCGCCGATCGGCGTCTGACGCAGATCATTCAAGATCACTCCCAGCGCATGAACCGAGTCATCGAAAACGTCCTGCAACTTTCACGACGCCAGCAAAGTGCCCCGCAACGGCTGGATCTCAAGCCGTGGCTGGAAAACTTCGTCGCCGAGAGCCGCGAACAGGCCAGCGAGCGCCAGCACATTCATCTGCGGATTAACTCGGGTGACTTCGCCACACTGATGGACCCCAATCAGCTCACGCAAATTCTCGACAATCTGTTACGCAACGGCTGGCGCCACAGCGCGTTACTGCACGATCAGGCCGAGGTCTGGCTGGCATTGTTCGTCGACCCGGACAGCCAATTGGCGGTGCTTGAGGTGCAGGACAACGGCCCCGGCGTGCCAGTCGACGAACAGACGCATCTGTTCGAACCGTTCTTTACCACCAGCAGCCAGGGCACCGGCCTTGGGCTTTATCTGTCCCGTGAGCTGTGCGAAAGCAACCAAGCGCGCCTAGACTTCAAACCACGCCAAGGCGGCGGCTGCTTTCGCATCACCTTTGCTCACGGACGGAAACAAAGTTGACTAACAGCCCACGGCAAAAAATCCTCATCGTCGACGACGAGCCAGACATCCGCGAACTCCTGGAAATCACCCTGGGACGGATGAAGCTCGACACCTACAGCGCGCGTAATCTCGGCGAAGCCCAAGCGTTGTTGCACCGCGAGCGCTTTGACCTGTGCCTGACCGACATGCGCCTGCCCGACGGCACGGGGCTGGATCTGGTGCTGCACATCCAGCAACGTTATCCACAACTGCCCGTGGCGATGATCACCGCCTATGGCAGCCTGGAAACCGCAATCAATGCACTGAAGGCCGGCGCCTTTGACTTTCTGACTAAACCGGTTGACCTCACCCGCCTGCGTGAACTGGTTGGCACGGCCCTGCGCATGCCGGCCGCGAGCGCTGCGAGCACTTCAATCGATCGACGCCTGCTCGGTGATTCGTTACCGATGCGCGACCTGCGCAAGCAGATCGACAAGCTCGCCCGCAGCCAGGCGCCGGTGTACATCAGTGGTGAATCCGGCAGCGGCAAGGAGCGGGTCGCGCGCCTGATTCATGAGCAAGGGCCGCGCGCCAGCCAGCCGTTCGTACCGGTGAACTGCGGGGCGATTCCGTCCGAGCTGATGGAAAGCGAATTCTTTGGCCATCGCAAAGGCAGTTTCACCGGCGCCGTCGAGGACAAGCCGGGGCTGTTCCAGGCGGCGAACGGCGGCACCTTGTTTCTCGACGAAGTGGCGGACTTGCCGCTGTCGATGCAGGTAAAACTGCTGCGGGCGATTCAGGAAAAAGCCGTGCGCAGCGTCGGTGGTCAGCAGGAAACCGTGGTCGATGTGCGCATTCTCTGCGCCACCCACAAGGATCTTGATGCCGAGGTCGCTGCCGAGCGTTTCCGCCAGGACCTTTATTACCGGCTCAACGTCATCGAACTGCGCGTGCCATCACTGCGCGAGCGGCGTGACGACATTGAAGTGCTCGCGGCGCACATGCTCAAGCGTTTGGCCAAAGACACCGGCCAACCGGTGGCGCGGTTGCATCCGCAGGCGCTGGAAGCACTGAAGAGCTACCGTTTTCCGGGCAATGTGCGGGAGCTGGAGAACGTGCTCGAACGCGCGCACACCTTGTGTGAGAACCGCGTGATCGAGTCTGCAGACTTGCGCTTGAGCGAAGGCAATTGCGCGGCTGAAGGAGGGATTGCCGACCTGACACAGATCGACAATCTGGAAGATTATCTGGAGAACGTCGAGCGCAAACTGATCTTGCAGGCGCTGGAGGAAACGCGCTGGAATCGTACGGCGGCGGCGCAGCGCTTGAGCCTGTCGTTTCGGTCGATGCGCTATCGGCTGAAGAAACTGGGCCTGGATTAGATCGCCAAAGATCGCAGCCTGTGGCAGCTCCTACATTGGAATACGTTCCCTGTAGGAGCTGCCGCAGGCTGCGATCTTTTGATTTTGCTTCAGATCCGACCAGCCGGTGCATACGGCGCCGGATCAATAATCGGCGCACGTCCGAGCATCACATCGGCAAACAACTGGCACGACGCCGGCGCCAGCACCAGCCCATTGCGGTAATGCCCGCAGTTCAGCCACAACCCCTCAAACCCCGGCACCCGGCCAATGTACGGAATCCCTTCCGGCGACCCCGGACGCAATCCCGCCCAGTGGCCCACCACCTCGGCATGCGCCAGCGCCGGCAGCAACTCCACTGCCGAAGCCTTGAGGCTCTCCAGCGCCACATCGGTCGGTGTCTTGTCGTAGCCTTCGTGCTCCAGCGTACTGCCGATCAGAATGTGGCCATCGCGCCGGGGAATCGCATAACGCCCCTTCGCCAGCACCATGCTCGGCAAAAAGTCCGCCGCGCACTTGTAGAGAATCATCTGGCCTTTGACCGGTTCGACCGGCAATGTCAGGCTCAGGGTCTTGAGCAGGTCGCCGCTCCACGCACCCGCCGTCAGCACGATCTGATCGCCGTTGATCACGCCTTGAGACGTCTCGACGCCGACAATCCGCTCGTCCTCGCGAACAAATCCGCTGACTTCGCACTGTTCGTGAATCGTCACGTTCGGCAGTGCCTGCAACGCCGCTTTCAGCGATTTCACCAGACGCGGATTGCGCACGTTGGCCACATCAGCCATGTAGATCGCCCGTGAAAACCCGCCACCGAGCACCGGCACCGCATCGTGCGCCGCCGAGATATCCACAGCCCGCAGCGGACGGCCTTCGCGCTCAGCCCAGGCCAACGCTTCGGCTTCATCATCCAGATCCAGCCAATACAGGCCAGTGGTGTGCACTTCAGGATCGACGCCAGTATCGGCGAACAGACGCTCGCCGAGCTGTGGATAAAAATCCTGCGACCAGTGCGCCAGTGCGGTGACCGCCGGGCTATAGCGCCACGGATACAACGGCGAAACGATACCGCCGCCCGCCCAGGAGGATTCCTGGCCGAGGTTCGCGCGATCCAGCAGCACCACGCTGCGCACTTCGGAGGCGAGGTTGTAAGCGGTCAGCAGGCCAATCACCCCGCCACCGACAATCACCACTTGCTGTTGCCTGGTCATGTTTGATCCAACCGTAAAAAAGACAGTGGGCGCAAAAGGCGCCCGAAGATGTGCGCCTCAGCGGCCCCAGCAATCCTTGGTGGCAAGCCCGGTGGTCGCGTTGTTCATGCTTCTGACACCGGTGTTGGTCAGGGTGAAATCCCCGCACTTGTCGGTGGCCATGGACGTACCCGTCTTGCGGGTGGCGGTCAGCAGGAAGGTCTGGTCAGCGATGGTCGGGGTAATGGTGTAGAAATCATTGCCCGTACTCAGACCGGTGACGCCGGTGTAGACATTGTTCTTGGTATAGAAACGTTCAAGGGTCTGCGCCTGCTCGGACAGCAGCGACACCACTTCGGCACGGCGACCCTTTTTCAGGTATTCGGTAAAGCTCGGGGCGGCGATGGTCATGACAATGCCGATGATCGCAATCACGATCATGATTTCGATCAGGGTAAAACCGCGGTTGCTTCTACGCATGCCTCAAACTCTCGCTTACTGTATTTGTCGCCACATGATACGACGGCTACCGCCGCCGCCCTTTTCCACCAGGGTGGTGATGTTGCCGCTGGAATCGTTGAAGATCTTGCGCGTCGCGCCGTTGACGACAGCGTTCAGGGTCGGGATGCCACCCGTGAATATCACACCACTGGAAATCGTGTCGTTGCTGTCGACCACGCCATCGCCGTTGGTATCGAGCACCGCATAGTTGAGCATCTTACCGCTGAATGCATCGGTTTCGACCAGTTTGCCCGTGCCAAAACTCGAACAGGGATCGGTGGTATCCACACTCGCCGTGGTGAAGAGGATACGTCCCAGAACCAGGCTGGCCTGATTGATCACCCGCTCACCGATCAACGCGTTGTTATACACCAACGGCAGGTACCAGCCCTTTTCTGCAGGATACGTTGTGTCGTTTTGCGTGGTAGTGACGAACTGACCACCACTCCCCGAGAACACGCCCGTGACCGCCTGCGCCTGCAAACTGCTGACGGTGAGTTGCCCCGAACCACCATCGGCATCCCATACTGAATAGAACGCCTGCAAATCCTTGTTGGTCTTGTCGGCCGTTTCGTTGAATTTACCGGTGCCGACAAAGATCTGTTTGCCGCCCAATGAGTTATCCGCCAGCAACGGCTGCGTGGTGATCGGCTGAGTTGCACCGCCCGCCGCGGTGAACAACGGCTTCCCGGAAAACGCTACCCCCCAGCTATCGGTGGACGTTGCGCTCAGATCGAACTTCCACAGCCGCCCTTTCAAGTCGCCGCCATAGGCGGCCTGGACCACGTTCGAGGAGTTGACCTTGAGCTTTACCGAGGACAAGCCGTTGGTGGTTTCCGTGCTGTCGATAACGATTTTCTTGATCAGCGAACCGTCGCGAACATCCAGGACATACAGCGCTGCCACTCCGGAGTTGCTGCCGTAACCGTTGGAAATGAACGCCGCCCAGCGACCATCGGCCAAGCGTGCCACTTCGGGGCGGGCATAGGCATAACCCAGATCATTAAACACATTGGCAGTGTTGGCGGTCGTGGGTGCACTGACCTCCCACAACGCGCGCAAAACGTTGCCCGCCGAGGCGTCGAACAATTGCAGTGCATAGAACGTCCTGCCCCCTGCCCCCGTACCGCCGATAGCAAGGGTTTTCCATGCGCTATTGAGTTGGGCGTCATACACGGCGACCTGCCCATCTACCAGAAACTTGTGGCTGACACCGTTGATGTAGGTTGGATCGGCGATAAAACGCAACGACGGCAACACACTGGAAGGCATGTAGGCATAACGCCGGGTGCCGTTGGCCGAGTTGATGACGTTGACGAAGCCGTCGTTGGCGTTCGCCACCAGACTGGCATTCATGTTTGCCGCTTTGGTGGTCAGGTAAGAGGTGTACGTGGTGTCGCCGGACAGATCGGATGCGGTTTTGTCCGAAGGCGACGCCAGTACCAACGGCGAGTTGATGATGTCGCCGAGCAGCACGCTGCGCACCTTGAGCCCGGTCTTGTTGGTGCCTTTGCTCCACTCCACCAGATCATTGCCGCTGATGCCGGTGGGCAGACTCTGACCGAGCGTGGTCTGCTGAGTGGCGGAAAAGTTGCCGTAGGCCAGGGTTACTGCAGCGTTGCTGGTGGTGTTCCACGATTGATAGGTCGGTGCGGTGGCGCCCGGGACGATGGTCGTATCAGTGGTCCAGAGTGTCGTCGAAGTATTCACCGCACCGGCCGCAGTGAAGCCGAATGACTTGATCGTGCCGCGCCAGTCCTTGGGGTCGTAGCTGGTCTGAAAATAGCTGGTGCCGCTGGCGAGCGTGGTGCCGCTGGTGACGCCGCTGCCGCCGGAACCGGCCTTGGAGGTGATATCACTCAAGGCGGACGACAACGCGGCATTGAGTCCCGTGCTGTCGGTCGCCTGGTAATACTTGCCCTGTCCGTAACTGGCGGCATCCGAGAGCATGTCATTGGCAGCGGTGAAGCCCACGGTGTAGGTGTTCATGTTCTGCCTGGGAAAATCCACTGCGTTCCAGCTCTTGCCGGCAGCATCGGTACCGCTCGAACGCATGTCGATGTCGAACGCGAACTTGGCGATGTCGTCCAGATACAGCGTATCGCCTTCGTTGTCGCCATTGAGGTTGTTGCCGTCATTGTTGACGCCATCCCAGTTCGGCAAACGGCTGCCACCCAGTGGGTCATTGCTTGGGAAGGTACGGTCATAGGTCGGCAAGCCGTCGGTGATCACCACACCGTAGTTTTTCTGGCAGCGATACTGGATCGGGCTGGTGTAGGTGCTCGGCGTGCTGTTGTAGTACGGCGCCATGCCGCGCATGTAGCGGGTGATCTCGTAATAGGTTTCCGCCAGAGGAGTGTTGGCGACGGCGCTCAACGCGTTGATCGAGGAGATCAGTGCGTTGTAGTTGGTGTCGGCCTGCGCCTGGGTGACGCTGCCGGATACCGGTGACAGATCGCTGATCGCCCGGGCGATGTAACCGCCATTGCCGGAGTTGTTGCTGGTGACCGGGTTGAACGTCGACAGGCCCATGCGCAATGTGCGGTTGCTGGTGACCAGTGCGGTGGAAACGTTACGCGCAACGTTGATCCGGTAATCGTTGGGGATCGCCCCCGTGGTGAAATCGCGCGTGCCATTGCTGATGGCGAGGCTGACCACATAGGAGATGTAATCGCCGGTATAGCGGGTGTTACCGCTGCCCACCGGGTCTGGCAGTTTCAGGCACAGGGGCGCGAGGCTGTTGTTGTAGAAGGCATAGGCGCCGCCGGAGCAACCGGCAGTCGGCAGGCTGGAAAGGAATATCGGGTCGCCGGTAATCGTTGTCGAACTCAGGCATAACCCGAGCAACGCGTTGCATTGCCGGGCCGGCGTGCGATCGACCGTCGGATCAAAACCGGCAGCGTAGATGATGCTGTTCATGCTCCCTGAATCGTCGATCAGCAACATCACGTTCGGTGCCACCGCTGCCGCACTCAACAGCGGCGAATCGGACGGCGTGAACGCATACGCCGGCGCTGCCAGATAAAAACTCAGCAGCATGCCGATCAGCAGTGACCGGCAGCGTTTAATACTTCGCATAAACACTCTCCACAACGCTACGCGAAGTGCCGGCGATGCCGACAGCGGTCACTCGATACAAGGTCGCCGAGGTATTGCTCGGCACGTTCACGGCGGTAAGGGTCGTGCCGATGTTCTGTACCCCGTAAAAGCCGTTGCCGGCGGCGATCCAGGTGACGCCGGACGTCGAGTTGAGCCCCGCAGCGCTGACCACTGACGATTCCGCCGGTGGCGCACATTGCGTGGTGCCGCTGCACACCGCCAGCGTGTAGTTGTCCAGTTGCACCGCACTTTCACCTACGCGCAACGCCGCCTCGGCGGTCTGGAACGATTGATTGCGCAGGCTCACGCTACCAGCCATCTTTTCCTGCAGATTGGCGCTTTGCATCGACGACAGGCCGATCACCGTGAGCAACAACAGGAACACCAGCGTGACCAGCAATATCATCCCGCGCTGCGCCTGACGCTTGTGCAGAGAGCGCCTCATCGTTACGCCCCTCATTGCAGACGGTTGCGCAAAGCGGCAACCACGTTGAAGGTTTGCGCGGCGACCCGGCTGTTGGGGTCGGTGAGGGTCAGGCTCAGGCGCACGCTGCGAATGCGCGCCGGATCACTGGGGTTGGCGCTGTAGGTCGAAGCTGCCACATCGGTCGCCGAACTGGCCAGACCGAAGGTCACGGTGAACGCGCTGACGTTGTTGATCAGTACCTGCTGGGTCGGCGTGCCGCTGCCGGTGCCCATCAGGATCTGGTTGTTGCTGAAACTGTAGAGCAGACGCCGGATCGGGAAGGCGATTTGCCCGGTCGCCGGGCTGCGCAAACCGGTGTAAGCGGTCGAGGTGTTACGACAATCGGAAACCACCGTCCAGGTCGGCGTGCCGCCGCTGCCACCGACATCCGCCGTCACCAGCGTCAGTTTAAGGTTGGCATTGTCCCAACTGATCGGGGTGATTTGCGCGGCGTTGAAATCCCCCGCCGTACTCGAATCGGTGATAGTGCCAAGGCAACCGAACATCCCCACCATGCGAATTTCCTGGATCATTTTACTCAGCAGGAAACGCGCGTCTTCCTGCATCGCAGCGGCACTGTTCTGGCTGACATAGGTGTTTTTTGCAGCGATGAACGTCTGCACCACGCCGAGCACCACAATCAGCCCCAGCGCCAAAGCAATCAGCAACTCGATCAGGCCGAAACCACGCGCACGACGGTTCATGGCGTCGCCACCGGATCAACCGCGGCACGGCTGCTCAGCACGAAACTGCGCGGGGCACTGGCGGTGTTGGCTGCGCGCGCATCGCTCCAGGTAATGGTGATGGTGTACACGCGTTGATTGAGGGTGATGCTGCCCGTGGCGGTCGGACCACCGAAGTTGACGATGTTGCTGGTGAAGTCGTAGAGGTCCTGATCCCGCGCAACACTGAGGTTGCCCGAGGTCGGTGGCGTGACGGTGTAATCAGCACCGGAGTTGGCGCGGATGCGGTCCATCATGTCGTAGGCGATGAAACTGGCCTGACTGGTCATGCGCGAACTGTCGGTGTACTTCAGCGCATTCAGTTGCACCGCCGCCGCGCCCAACAGCCCGACCGTCAGGATCAACAACGCGACCAGCACCTCGATCAGCGTCATGCCGTCCTGTGCGTGCTTGCTCCCTGCCCTCATCCGCAACTTCCACCCAATTGAATTCGTCCGTTCAGACACACGTTCAGCGTCCTGCTTTGCGTTCCCAGCGTGTAACTGATGACCACCGCCGTCGAAGGTGCCGCCAGACCGCCGAGGTTATTGAAATCCAGCGCAGTCACTCCAGAGGTTAGCGTCAGAGTGGCGCCGCTGCTCATCGCTGGAATAACCCGCAATACATTGGCCGGCGTGCCAGTACTGTCGTAGACCGACAATTCACCGGTCCAGACGCTGCCCCCCGCCGTCGGGCGCAGGCGCAAGGTGGTGCCGCGATCAATCGCTTCGAGCCTGGTGAAACTGAGTGCGCGCTGCAGGTCGCCCACCTCGGTATCGGCCTTGCTGCGCTGAATGGAACTGGTGAACGCCGGCACCGCCAGGGTGACAAGGATCACGAAGATCGCAATCGCGGCCAGCAACTCGACCAGCGTGAAACCTTTTGTACGAAGATCCATCGATGCCCTCCGTTGCCGTCGGCTATACCTGCTTCTACACGCTAGAACATTCGACCGACCTGTGTCGGTTGATTTGTCCTGCCTGGCGCACGGATCGCGCCTTTCATCACGCTCCAGGGAGGGAGTTTTCATGTCGCAACAGGGTTTCAGCCTGATCGAACTGCTTATGGGACTGGCGATTGGCGCAATTGTTCTGCTGCTGGTCAGTCCGGCATTTGCCACGCTCAAGGCATCCAGCCATCGGGAGGTGGCTGCGCAGTCGTTGCTCGACGGTATTCGCAACGCCCGATCGATGGCGATCACACACAATCAGAGCGTGGTGATCCATGGCATCAACGGCGACTGGAGCCAGGGCTGGCGGATCATTCTGGATATCAGCGGCAAGGGGCCGCAAGATGCGAGCAATCCGTTATTGCGCGAGCACGCCAGTGATGCGCAGGTGCCGGTGGTGGGCAATTGGGCAGTGAGTCGATATGTGCGGTTCAGCAGTCTGGGGCAACCACTGATGCCCGGGCGGGCATTTCAGGCAGGGACGCTACATATTTGCTCGGCTCACGAGCCGGTCAGCCAGCTCCAGGTGGTGCTGGCAGCGACCGGTCGTGTGCGCCTGAGCAGTGTGAAAACCGCGCAGGCGCTGTGTCAGAAACCCGAAAGGGTCAAATCGAACGGACGCGCAGCTCTTTAGGCATCGAGAAGGTGATGTTCTCTTCGCGACCCGCCAGCTCGTCGGCACCGGTCGCTCCCCAGGCTTGCAGTTGCTGGATCACGCCACGCACCAGTACTTCCGGCGCAGATGCACCCGCAGTGATGCCAATCCGTTCAACGCCATCGAACCAGCTTTTCTGCAGGTCTTCGGCACCGTCGATCAGATAGGCCGGCGTAGCCATGCGTTCGGCCAGTTCACGCAAGCGGTTGGAGTTGGAACTGTTCGGACTGCCGACCACCAGCACTACGTCGCACTCGTCGGCCAATTGCTTGACCGCGTCCTGACGGTTTTGTGTGGCGTAGCAGATGTCGTCCTTGCGCGGGCCACCGATGGCCGGGAAGCGCGTGCGCAAGGCATCGATGACGCGACTGGTGTCGTCCATCGACAGCGTGGTCTGGGTCACGAAAGCCAGTTTTTCCGGGTTGTGCACCTGCAACGCGGCAACGTCTTTCTCGTCTTCGACGAGGTAGATCGCGCCGCCATTGCTGGCGTCGTATTGGCCCATGGTGCCTTCGACTTCCGGGTGACCGGCGTGGCCGATCAGGATGCACTCGCGACCGTCGCGGCTGTATTTCGCCACTTCGATGTGCACCTTGGTCACCAGCGGGCACGTTGCGTCGAACACTTTCAGGCCACGACCGGCGGCTTCGGTGCGTACGGCTTGGGAGACGCCATGGGCACTGAAGATGACGATGACGTCGTCCGGCACCTGATCCAGCTCTTCGACGAAGATCGCCCCGCGACTGCGCAGGTCTTCAACGACGAACTTGTTGTGCACCACTTCATGACGCACGTAGATCGGCGGCCCGAAGACTTCCAGGGCGCGGTTGACGATTTCGATCGCCCGGTCCACGCCGGCGCAGAAGCCACGGGGGTTGGCGAGTTTGATTTGCATGCTGTGCCTCGTGTCTTGCGCGCGAAAACAATGAAAAACCATTGTAGGGATCAGCTCTCTGTGGCGAGGGGATTTATCCCCGTTCGGCTGCGTAGCAGTCGTCGACCTTTCAGCGCATTCATTCAGAATTGCGGTGCCTGGTTCGGGGGCGCTTCGCACCCCAACGGGGATAAATCCCCTCGCCACAAGGCCTCATTCCTACATTTTTACAGCGCTTTGACGGAAATGATTTCCACGTCAAAGGTCAGCGTCTTGCCGGCCAGCGGGTGGTTGAAGTCGATGGTCACTTGCGTGTCATCGAACTCCTTCACCACACCCGGCAGCTCAGTATTGGCCGCATCGTTGAAGATCACCAGCAAACCCGCTGACAACTCCATATCGACGAACTGCGAACGCGGAATGATCTGCACGTTCTGCGGGTTCGGCTGGCCGAAGGCGTTTTCCGGCTCGACGGTCAGCGTGCGCTTGTCGCCGGCCTTGAAGCCGAACAGCGCCGCCTCAAAACCCGGCAACAGGTTGCCGTCGCCGACCTTGAAGGTCGCCGGGGCTTTGTCGAACGTGCTGTCGACGGTGTCGCCGTTCTCCAGGCGCAATGCAAAGTGCAAGGTGACTTCCGTGTTCTGGCCAATGCGTTGCTCAGCCAATACCTGTTCAGTCATGAACGGCCTCTTCGGTTTTCTTGGTTTTGAACATATCCAGTGCCAGCATCACCGCGCCAACGGTAATCGCGCTGTCGGCGAAGTTGAACGCCGGGAAGTACCAACGGTTCTGCCAGTGCACCAGAATGAAATCGATCACATGACCGAGGGCAATGCGGTCATACAGATTACCCAGCGCGCCGCCCAGCACCAGCGCCAAAGCGACGGCCAGCCAGGTTTCGTTGCGGCCCAGACGCTTGAGCCAGACCACCAGCACCGCGCTGACCACGATCGCGATCAGGGCGAACAGCCAGCGCTGCCAGCCGGAGCTGTCAGCCAGGAAGCTGAACGCAGCGCCAGTGTTGTAGGCCAGGGTCCAGCTGAAGTAATCGGGAATGATCACGATCTGCTGGAACATTTCGAGCTTGCCTTCGAAGTAGAACTTGCTGGCCTGGTCAATGACCAGAACCAGCAAACTCAACCAGAGCCAGCTCAACCGTCCAAAACGGCCAACGGCATTAGGCATAGTGACGAACCTCGCCAGCGCCGCTGATGTTGTCGACGCAACGGCCGCAGATTTCCGGATGCTCCGGGTTTACGCCGACGTCTTCGCGGCAGTGCCAGCAACGGGCGCATTTCGGGAAGGCCGATTTGACGATCTTCAGTTTCAGGCCGCTGACTTCGGTGGTTACCGCATCTTCAGGTGCGCTAACAAAAGGCGCCACGCTGGCCGTCGAGGTGATCAAGACAAAGCGCAGCTCGTTGCTCAGCTTGGCCAGGTCAGCGCTCAGCGCGTCTTCGGCGTACAGCGTCACTTCGGCTTGCAGGTTGCCACCGACGGCTTTCGCCGCGCGCTGGATTTCCATCTCTTTGTTGACCGCTACTTTGACCGCCATCACGCGTTCCCAGTAGTCGCGGCCCAGCTCAACGTCGGCCGGCAGTTCGGTCAGACCTTCGTACCAGGTGTTGAGCATCACCGATTCGTTGCGCTCGCCCGGCAGGTATTCCCACAGTTCGTCGGCGGTGAAGGCGAGGATCGGCGCGATCCAGCGCACCAGCGCTTCGGAGATGTGGAACAGCGCGGTTTGCGCCGAACGGCGGGCCTTGCTGTTGGCGCCAGTGGTGTACTGACGGTCCTTGATGATGTCGAGGTAGAAACCGCCCAGCTCCTGCACGCAGAAGTTGTGGATCTTCGAGTAGACGTTCCAGAAACGGTATTCGCCGTAGTGCTCTTGCAGCTCGCGTTGCAGCAGCAAGGTGCGGTCGACCGCCCAACGATCCAGCGCGAGCATTTCTTCCGCCGGCAGGATGTCGCTGGCCGGGTTGAAACCGCTCAGGTTCGAGAGCAGGAATCGCGCGGTGTTGCGGATACGACGATAGGCGTCCGCACTGCGTTGCAGGATCTGGTCGGAAACCGCCATTTCACCGGAGTAGTCAGTCGAAGCGACCCACAGACGCATGATGTCGGCGCCGAGGGTGTCGTTGACTTTCTGCGGTGCAATCACGTTACCCAGCGATTTGGACATCTTGCGGCCGGCTTCGTCGACGGTGAAACCGTGGGTCAGCAGTTCGCGGTACGGCGCGTGGTTATCGATGGCGCAACCGGTCAGCAGCGACGAGTGGAACCAGCCACGGTGTTGGTCGGAACCTTCCAGGTACAGGTCGGCACGCGGGCCGCTCTCGTGACCCATCGGGTGCGAACCGCGCAGGACGTGCCAGTGCGTGGTGCCCGAATCGAACCAGACGTCGAGGGTGTCGCTGATCTTGTCGTACAGCGGCGCTTCGTCGCCGAGCAGCTCGGCAGCGTCCATCTTGAACCAGGCTTCGATGCCTTCCACTTCAACGCGTTTGGCGACTTCTTCCATCAGTTCAACGGTACGTGGGTGCAGTTCGCCGCTTTCCTTGTTCAGGAAGAACGGGATCGGCACGCCCCAGTTACGTTGACGCGAGATGCACCAGTCAGGACGGTTGGCGATCATCGAGTGCAGACGCGCCTGGCCCCAGGTCGGGACGAACTTGGTGTCTTCGATGGCTTTGAGCGAGCGCACACGCAGGGTGTCGCCGCTGGTTGGCTCTTTGTCCATGCCGATGAACCACTGCGCGGTGGCGCGATAGATCAGCGGAGTCTTGTGGCGCCAGCAGTGCATGTAGCTGTGTTCGATGACGGTGGTGTGCATCAGCGCACCGACTTCGGTCAGCTTGTCGACGATGGCCGGGTTGGCCTTCCAGATGAACTGGCCGCCGAAGTATTCCAGCGATGGCACGTACACGCCGTTGCTCTGCACTGGATTGAGGATGTCATCGTTGACCATGCCGTACTTCTTGCAGGTCACGAAGTCGTCCACGCCGTAGGCCGGAGCGGAGTGAACCACGCCAGTGCCAGCGCCCAGTTCGACGTAGTCAGCCAGGTACACCGGCGACAGACGATCGTAGAACGGGTGACGGAAGTTGATCAGTTCCAGCTCTTTACCGGTGGTGGTGGCGATCACCGAACCTTCAACGCCGTAGCGCGCCAGGCAGGCTTCAACCAGCTCTTCAGCCAGCACCAGCAGCTTGTCGCCGATGTCGACGAGGGCGTAGTTGAACTCCGGGTGAACGTTCAGCGCCTGGTTGGCCGGAATGGTCCACGGGGTGGTGGTCCAGATCACGATCGACGCCGGTTTGCTCAACGATGGCAGACCGAACGCGGCAGCCAGTCTGGCTTCGTCAGCGATCGGGAACGCAACGTCGATGGTCGAGGACTTTTTGTTCTCGTACTCGACTTCCGCTTCAGCCAGGGCCGAACCGCAGTCGAAGCACCAGTTCACAGGCTTGAGGCCCTTGAACACGAAACCGCCCTTGACGATTTCGGCGAGGGCGCGGATTTCACCGGCCTCGTTCTTGAAATCCATGGTCTTGTACGGGTTGGCCCAGTCGCCCAGCACGCCGAGGCGGATGAATTCGGACTTCTGCCCTTCGATCTGCTCGGTGGCGTAGGCACGGCAAAGCTCGCGGGTCTTGTCCGCGCCGAGGTTCTTGCCGTGGGTCACTTCAACCTTGTGCTCGATCGGCAGGCCGTGGCAGTCCCAACCCGGAACATACGGCGCGTCGAAGCCCGACAGGGTCTTCGAGCGGATGATCATGTCCTTGAGAATCTTGTTCAGTGCGTGACCGATGTGGATCGTGCCGTTGGCATACGGAGGGCCGTCATGCAGAACGAACTTCGGACGATCCTTGCCAATCTCGCGCAACTTTCCGTACAGGCCAATACTGTCCCAGCGCTGCAGAATCTGCGGTTCGCGCTGTGGCAGGCCGGCCTTCATTGGGACGGCGGTGTCCGGAAGGTTAAGCGGGGCTTTATAGTCGGTCATTTAAGGCTCTTCATTAGCGATGGGCGCTAGGTGCGGCTAGTGCACGGGCGGTGGCGACATCCGCATTGATCGCCGTTTTCAATGCCTCCAGAGAGGCGAAGCGCTGCTCTTCACGCAGCTTTTGGTGGAAAACCACCGTCAAACGCCGGTCATACAGATCGCCGGCAAAATCTAGAAGATGAACTTCAAGGTGGGCCTTGCCATCACCTTGTACCGTGGGCCGCACGCCGATATTGGCGACGCCGGGCCAGGTCTTGCCGTCGATATCGACATCCACCAGATACACCCCGGTGAACGGCACGCGACGACGCTTGAGTTGAATGTTGGCAGTGGGCGTACCCAGTTGCCGGGCCAGTTTCTGGCCGTGCAGCACGCGACCGGCGATCCGGTACGGGCGGCCGAGCAAGCGTTCGGCCAAGGCAAAATCGGCAGCGGCCAACGCGTTACGCACCTGCGTGCTGCTGACACGAATGCCGTCCAGCTCGACGGTTTGCGCGGCTTCGACGGTAAAACCGTGAACCTGCCCGGCCTGCATCAGGAAATCGAAATCGCCGAGGCGGTCGCAACCGAAACGGAAATCGTCACCGACCTCCAGGTGTTGCACACCGAGGCCATCCACCAGGATGGTATCGACGAACTCACTGGCGCTGAGCTTGCTCAAGCGCTGGTTGAAGGCCAGGCACAACACCCGGTCGACACCTTCGGCGGCCAGCAGTTGCAGCTTGTCGCGCAACCGCGCCAGACGCGCCGGGGCGGTCTCGGGGGCAAAGAATTCCCGTGGCTGCGGCTCGAAAATCACCACGCAGCTGGGTACGCCCAACTCGAGCGCACGCTCACGCAGTCGGGCCAGGATAGCCTGGTGACCACGGTGAACACCGTCAAAGTTGCCAATAGTGGCGACGCAGCCCCGATGCTGGGGGCGCAAGTTGTGGAGGCCTCGAACCAGCTGCATAACGCGCTTCTTGCTCATAAAGTGGTCGATTATAACCACACCCGACGGTCGACGACAGGCAACACCGTAACGCAAAGTGATCGAGCCGACAAAACTGCCGGCCCGCGCCCATCCATAAAGGGTAAAACCTCAGCTCAAGGCCTTGCGATTGAAGTCGCGCAGACGGAAACCGAGCAGTAGCAACATACCGAAATACGCCACCACGCCAGCAACGACCAAAGCGCCCAGGCGCAAGAAGCGCTCAAGCATGTGGCCTTGATCCCATGCCGGCATAAAGTGCATGCCAATCAGCAACACCACCGACATCACGGCCACCGCGACCACCAGTTTGAAGGCGAACTTGGCCCACCCTGGCTGCGGCTGATACATCTGTTGCTTGCGCAGTTGATAGAACAGCAGCCCGGCATTCAGGCAGGCACCGGCGCTGATCGCCAAGGCCAGACCGGCATGCGCCAGCGGACCGATCAGCACCAGGTTGAACAACTGGGTAACCACCAGAGTGAATATTGCGATTTTCACCGGGGTACGGATGTTCTGTTGCGCATAAAAGCCCGGCGCCAGCACTTTGATCACGATTATCCCGAGCAGACCGACAGAATAGGCAATCAGTGCGCGCTGCGTCATTTCTGCGTCGAAGCCACTGAACTGACCGTACTGGAACAGCGAAACGGTCAGCGGTTCGGCGAGAATCCCCAGCGCCAGCGAACACGGCAGCACCAGCACGAAGCACAGGCGCAGACCCCAATCGAGAATCCGCGAATACTCGTGGCGATCCTTGCTGGCGTAGGTTTTGGCCAGCGTCGGCAGCAGAATCGTACCCAATGCCACCCCCAGCACACCGGATGGCAACTCCATCAGGCGATCGGCGTAATACATCCACGACACCGAGCCCGCCACCAGAAACGAGGCGAAGATGGTGTTGATGATCAGCGAAATCTGGCTGACCGACACGCCAAGAATCGCCGGCAGCATCTGTTTCATCACCCGCCATACGCCGGTATCGCGCAGATTCAGACGCGGCAGTACCAGCATGCCGATCTTTTTCAGGTGCGGCAGTTGATAGAGCAACTGCGCCAGACCACCGACCAACACCGCCCAGCCAAGGGCCATGACCGGTGGATCGAAGTACGGTGTAAGGAACAACGCAAAGACGATCATGCTGACGTTAAGCAGGGTCGGCACAAACGCCGGCACCGAGAAGCGGTTCCAGGTATTGAGAATCGCACCGGCCAGCGATGACAGCGAGATCAGCAATATATAGGGGAACGTCACCCGCAGCAGATCGGAGGTGAGCTGGAATTTTTCCGGCGTGTCGGTGAAACCGGGAGCCGTGGCCCAGATCACCCAGGGCGCGGCGATCATGCCCAGTGCAGTGACGATCGCCAGTACCAGTGTCAGCAAACCTGAAACGTAAGCAATGAACGTACGCGTCGCCTCTTCGCCCTGCTGGCTTTTGTATTCGGCCAGAATCGGCACGAATGCCTGCGAGAAAGCGCCCTCGGCAAAGATCCGCCGCAGCAGATTGGGCAATTTGAAGGCAATAAAGAAGGCGTCCGTCGCCATCCCGGCGCCGAATGTACGGGCAATGAGCGTGTCACGAACAAACCCTAAAACCCGGGAAAGCATCGTGATAGAGCTGACGGCGGCCAACGATTTGAGCAGATTCATTGAGGGAATTTGTGCCTGTCGATAAACAGCAGGCGAACAAAGCGCCTACTTGTGCGATACTCCGCGCCGCAGCAGCACAGAGCCAAAGCTCGCGAGTTTACAGGTCAAGCGCCGGAAATAAATATCCCGCCTCTTTATACCTACCACTTAGCGGAACGTTTCAAGTGCCCTTGACAAGACTTCAACTCATCGGCATGATTCGCGGCCTATTTTGTTTGCTATTTCCTAAAAAGTCTTTCGAGGAGCTCGACGGTGGCCAACTCACCTTCCGCCAAAAAACGTGCAAAACAGGCTGAGAAGCGTCGCAGCCACAACGCCAGCCTGCGTTCCATGGTTCGCACCTACATCAAGAATGTAGTTAAAGCCATCGACGCAAAAGACGCTGAAAAAGCTCAAGCTGCATACGTTCTGGCTGTGCCAGTAATCGACCGCATGGCCGATAAAGGCATCATCCACAAGAACAAGGCTGCTCGTCATAAGAGCCGTCTGAATGGCCACGTTAAAGCGCTGAAAGAAGCTGCTTAATCGACGTAGTCATTAAAAAACCGACCTTAGGGTCGGTTTTTTATTGCCTGTGATTTAACAAAATCCAGCGCAAAAAAATGTAGGAGTGTGCCCGGATCAGGCTCACTCCTACAGTTGGTTTCGCGAGGTTATTGCTGGACCGGCACCCATGGCAGGATCGGGATTGCAGTCACGGCATTCTGCGGACTGCCTTCGATCAAGCGGTCGCTGTAGACCAGATACACCAGCGTATTGCGCTTCTTGTCGAGAAAACGCACCACTTGCATGGTCTTGAACACCAGCGAGGTGCGCTCCTTGAACACCTCATCACCGTCCTTCAGATCACCCTTGAACTTGATCGGCCCAACCTGACGGCAAGCGATCGAAGCTTCTGCGCGATCTTCAGCCAGACCCAAACCACCCTTCACGCCGCCAGTCTTGGCGCGCGACAGGTAGCAGGTCACCCCTTCAACCTTCGGATCATCGAACGCTTCGACGACGATCCGGTCGTTCGGGCCGACAAACTTGAACACCGTCGACACCTGACCGATTTCTTCGGCCGAGGCCAGCAATGGCAGCGCCATCAGCAAGCCCAACAATCCTTTTGCTAAACGCATGGAGTTTTCCTTAGACCAGAATCAGGTTGTCACGGTGAACCAGTTCCGGCTCCGCCATGTAACCGAGCAAACCGACAATCGTATCCGACGACTGACCGATGATTTTTTGCGCTTCCAGCGCGCTGTAGTTGGCCAGGCCCCGGGCAATCTCACGACCGTCCGGCGCCACGCAGACCACCATCTCACCGCGACGAAAGCTGCCCTGAACCAGTTTGACGCCCACCGGCAGCAGGCTTTTGTTGCCCTTGGACAACGCCGCCACCGCACCATCATCCAACACCAGGGTGCCGCGAGTCTGCAGATGCCCGGCCAGCCATTGCTTGCGCGCCGCGAGCATGCCGCGCTCAGGCGACAGCAACGTACCAATGCGCTCGCCTGCTTTCAGGCGGTCAAGCACGCGCTCAAGACGCCCGCCGACAATAATGGTGTGCGCACCGGAACGTGCCGCCAGTCGCGCCGCCCGCAGCTTGGTCTGCATGCCGCCGCGCCCCAGCGCCCCACCGGTACCGCCCGCCACCGCGTCCAGGCTCGGATCATCGGCGCGCGCTTCGTAAATCAGCTGCGCATCAGGGTTGTTGCGCGGATCGGCGTCGAACATGCCGTCGCGATCGGTAAGGATCACCAGCAGATCCGCCTCGACCAGGTTGGCCACCAGCGCGGCCAGCGTATCGTTATCGCCAAAGCGGATTTCGTCAGTGACCACGGTGTCGTTTTCGTTGATCACCGGGATCACTTTCAGTTCGACCAGCGCGCGCAAGGTGCTGCGGGCATTCAGGTAGCGCTTGCGATCAGACAGGTCGTCGTGAGTCAGGAGAATCTGCGCGGTGTGCCGGCCATGCTCGGCGAAGCTCGATTCCCATGCCTGCACCAGACCCATCTGGCCAATCGCTGCAGCCGCCTGGAGCTCGTGCATCGCACTGGGTCGTGCGGTCCAGCCCAAACGGCTCATGCCGGCTGCTACTGCCCCGGAGGACACCAACACCAGCTCGACGCCCGCTTCATGCAGCGCCACCATCTGCTCGACCCAGACACTCATTGCCGCGCGATCCAGCCCTTTGCCATCAGCTGTCAGCAAAGCGCTGCCGATCTTCACGACCCAACGCTGCGCACCTGTCACCTTGCTCCGCATCATCTTCAACCTTAGCTTGAGGGCAGCGCGACCCAGCGCCGCCCGTGACGTTATTCTTGGCCATTACCGACCAACAACCGATTTCCAGATACTAAAACGCCGCTCGATTGAGCGGCGTTCAAGTTTATCGCAACGAATCAGTCACGCACGTAAATGATTTCCGGACCGTCTTCGTCATCCACATCTTCTTCGTCCCAGTCATCGTCGCCGATGTCATGGACCGACTTCACGCCACTGCGACGCAGGGCACGCTTGTCGTCCAGCGCTTGCAGTTGCGCGCGCGCTTCGTCTTCGATGCGCTGATCGAGATCGGCCAGCTCTTCCTTGTAAGCCGGGTCGGCAGCAAGGCGATCGGCACGGTCTTCCATGTAACGCATGATGTCGTGGCACAGACGCTCGGTACCGATCTTGGCGATGGCCGAGATCACGTAGACCGGACCGGTCCACTCGAGGCGATCAACGATTTCCTTGACACGCTCATCGTGATCTTCTTCAAGGATCTGGTCGCACTTGTTCAGCACCAGCCAACGATCGCGCTCAGCCAGGGACGGGCTGAACTTGATCAACTCGTTGACGATGACTTCAGCAGCGTCCGGCGCACTGGTGTCATCCAGCGGCGCCATGTCGACGAGGTGCAGCAACAGACGCGTACGCGCCAGGTGCTTGAGGAAACGAATACCCAGGCCGGCACCGTCGGAAGCGCCTTCGATCAGACCCGGGATGTCGGCAATGACGAAGCTCTTCCAGCGATCGACGCTGACCACACCGAGGTTCGGCACCAGCGTGGTGAACGGATAGTCGGCAACTTTCGGCTTCGCGGCCGAAACCGAACGAATGAAGGTACTTTTACCGGCATTCGGCAAGCCCAGCAGACCGACGTCGGCCAGTACTTTCATTTCCAGTTTCAGGTCGCGCTGCTCACCCGGCTTGCCCGGAGTGGTCTGACGCGGAGCACGGTTGGTACTCGATTTGAAACGGGTGTTACCCAGACCGTGCCAGCCGCCCTGCACAACCATCAGTTTCTGACCAGCCTTGGTCAGGTCACCGATGACTTCCTGGGTGGCGGAGTCGATCACCGTGGTGCCGACCGGCACGCGCAGGATCAGGTCCTCGCCCTTCTTGCCGGTGCAGTCGGTGCTGCCACCGTTGGAACCACGCTCGGCATCGAAGTGCCGGGTGTAACGGTAGTCAACCAGGGTGTTGAGGTTTTCGTCAGCCATCATGTAGATGGAACCGCCGTCACCGCCATCACCACCGTTCGGGCCACCGTTTTCGATGAATTTTTCCCGACGGAAACTCATGGCGCCATTGCCGCCATCACCAGCCTTTACGCGAATCGATACTTCATCAACAAACTTCATAACCAACGCCTCTCGCCGTACGGACGAGCCGAAAAACAATCAAGACATAAGACTCTTGCAAAAATGAGCGCAGCGACCCCAATCCACGACCTACATCGTACGCCGACAGCCCATACAAACAGTTTTGCAAGAGACTCACCCCACAAACGAAAAAGCCCCGTCGCGAGACAGGGCTTTTCCAGCGATTGCGCAATTAAGCTGCGACAACGCTCACGTAACGGCGGTTGAACGCGCCTTTTACTTCAAACTTGATCACGCCTTCGATTTTAGCGAAGAGGGTGTGATCTTTACCCATGCCTACACCGTAACCGGCGTGGAATTGGGTGCCGCGCTGACGCACGATGATGTTGCCCGGAATGATTTTCTGGCCGCCATCCATCTGAACCCCAAGGCGTGTGGCGTCTGAGTCGCGACCGTTACGGG
>NZ_JBIVGT010000030.1:0-76540 GCF_044748825.1 Pseudomonas sp. NPDC089741
ATTCTTCAACAACTTCAACCACTTGCGCTTCCGATCTCTCGTCAGCGGGAGGCGAATTCTACAGCGTTACACGCTGCTGTCAACACCTCTTTTTCAACTTCCTTTCTGGCTTCGATAAACTGAAGCAACCTGCTGCCGAAACCTACATAACTCATTGAATCTCAAGGAGTTTTCCGTTTCGACTGCGCCGGAAGTGGGGCGAATTATAGACATCCAGAATCTGCCGTCAACCCCTATTTTCATAATTCTGTCACATCGGTCAAAAAACCCCGAAAACACGAAGGCCGACCCAAGGGGTCGGCCTTCGTTGCACTGCCCTTCTACTTATAAGCTAGGGAAGGCGAACTGCGAAGCCTCATGGCTGGCACGTTGCGGCCAACGCTGAGTGATTGCCTTGCGACGGGTATAGAAGCGCACGCCGTCCGGACCATAAGCGTGCAGGTCACCAAACAGCGAACGCTTCCAGCCGCCGAAGCTGTGGTAAGCCACCGGTACCGGCAGCGGCACGTTAACGCCAACCATACCAACCTCGATCTCGTCGCAGAACAGACGCGCCGCTTCACCGTCACGGGTAAAGATGCAGGTGCCGTTGCCGTATTCGTGATCGTTGATCAGCTGCATCGCCTCTTCCAGGCTGTTGACGCGAACAATGCACAGTACCGGCCCGAAGATCTCTTCTTTATAGATGCGCATCTCTGGGGTGACGTTGTCGAACAGGCAGCCACCGAGGAAGAAGCCTTCTTCATGACCGGCCACGCTGAAACCACGACCGTCGACCACCAGGGTCGCGCCCGCCGCCACGCCGTCATCAACGTAGCCGCTGACCTTGTCGCGCGCCTGACCGGTTACCAGTGGGCCCATGTCCAGACCGCACGAAGTGCCAGCACCGATTTTCAGCGCCTGAATCTGTGGAACCAGTTTCGCTACCAGCGCATCCGCCACCTGGTCACCCACACACACGGCAACCGAGATCGCCATGCAACGCTCGCCGCACGAACCGTACGCCGCGCCCATCAGTGCACTGACTGCGTTGTCAAGATCGGCATCCGGCATCAGCACCGCGTGGTTCTTCGCGCCGCCCAGTGCCTGAACGCGTTTACCGCGCTTGGTACCTTCGGCGTAGATGTATTCGGCAATCGGCGTCGAGCCAACGAAGCTCAACGCTTTGACTTCCGGCGCTTCGATCAACGCGTCCACCGCAGTCTTGTCACCGTGGACCACGCTCATCACACCTTTCGGCAGGCCGGCTTCCAACAGCAGCTGAGCGATCAGCAGTGTCGAGCTTGGATCACGCTCGGATGGCTTGAGGATGAAGCAGTTGCCGCAGACAATCGCCAGTGGGTACATCCACAGCGGCACCATGGCCGGGAAGTTGAACGGGGTGATACCGGCGACGATGCCCAGCGGCTGGAAGTCCGACCATGCGTCGATGTTCGGCCCGACGTTGCGGCTGTACTCACCCTTGAGGATTTCCGGCGCGGCGCAAGCGAACTCGACGTTCTCGATGCCGCGCTTCAATTCACCGGCAGCGTCTTCCAGAGTCTTGCCGTGTTCTTCGCTGATCAGTTGCGAGATCCGCGCTTCGTTCTGCTCGAGCAGTTGCTTGAAGCGGAACATCACCTGGGCACGTTTGGCCGGTGGCGTATTGCGCCAGGCCGGGAACGCAGCCTTGGCGGCATCGATGGCTTTCTGGATGGTTTCGCGGGTGGCCAATGGCAGCTTGTGGATAGCCTGACCGGTAGACGGGTTGAACACATCAACCGCGCGACCGGTCTCGGTCACCAGTTCGCCATTGATCAAATGCGGGATAACACTCATCGAAAACTCCTGAATTCTTGTCCACGGGCACCCGGTCAAGGAGTGCCCGTTTTTGTAGGTATATATAGAAGGAAAAATCAGTCGAGCTTGTTCAGCACTTCGCCGACCGCGTCGAACAGACGATCGAGGTCTTGCGGCTTGCTGTTGAAGGTTGGGCCGAACTGCAGGGTGTCGCCGCCGAAACGTACGTAGAACCCGGCTTTCCAAAGGGCCATGCCCGCTTCGAACGGACGCACGATGGCGTCGCCGTCACGACCGGCAATCTGGATCGCACCGGCCAGGCCGAAGTTACGGATGTCGATGACGTGCTTGGAGCCTTTCAGACCATGCAGCGCGTTTTCGAAATGCGGCGCGACTTCAGCGACGCTCTGCACCAGGTTTTCTTTTTGCAGCAGGTCGAGTGCTGCCAGGCCAGCGGCGCAAGCCACCGGGTGCGCCGAGTAGGTGTAGCCGTGCGGGAATTCCACGGCGTACTCCGGGGTCGGCTGATTCATGAAGGTCTGATAGATCTCGGAGCTGGCAATCACCGCGCCCATCGGGATCGCGCCGTTGGTGACTTGCTTGGCGATACACATCAGGTCCGGTGTGACGCCAAAGGTGTCGGCGCCGAACATATTGCCGGTACGACCGAAACCAGTGATCACTTCGTCGAACACCAGCAGGATGTTGTGCTGATCGCAGATTTCGCGCAGGCGCTTCAGGTAACCCTGCGGCGGAACCAATACGCCAGCGGAACCAGCCATAGGCTCAACGAATACCGCGGCGATGTTCGAAGCATCGTGCAACTCGATCAGCTTCAACAGCTCATCGGCCAAAGCGATACCGCCCTGCTCCGGCATGCCACGGGAGAACGCATTGCTCGCCAGCAGCGTGTGCGGCAGGTGATCGACGTCCATCATCGACTGACCGAACAGCTTGCGGTTGCCATTGACGCCGCCGAGGCTGGTGCCGGCGATGTTCACGCCGTGATAACCACGGGCACGGCCGATCATTTTGGTTTTGGTCGCCTGACCTTTCAGGCGCCAGTAGGCACGGACCATTTTCACCGCGGTGTCGGCGCACTCGGAACCCGAGTCAGTGAAGAACACGTGGTTGAGGTTGCCCGGGGTCAGCTCGGTGATCTTCTCGGCCAGCTGGAACGACAACGGGTGGCCGTACTGGAAGCCCGGCGAGTAATCGAGGGTGCCCAACTGCTTGGAGACCGCTTCCTGAATTTCCTTGCGGGTGTGGCCAGCGCCGCAAGTCCACAGACCGGACAGCGAGTCATATACCTTGCGGCCCTTGTCGTCGATCAGCCAACTGCCTTCGGCGCCAACGATCAGACGCGGATCGCGCTGGAAGTTACGGTTGGCGGTGTACGGCATCCAGTGCGCGTCCAGCTTCAGTTGGCTGGCCAGTGGCGACTGAGCGTTTTCAGGCATGTTCATCGGGCAAAACCTCGCAGGGCATAAGCATCAGGGAGATAAAAAGCGTTGTTGCAGCTAAATTGCCACGGCGATAAAGTCGGTGAAATTCAACTCTTCTAACCTTCAGTTAGAACTCCGCTAAACAATGAGAACAATAAGATGAGCAGCCGCCGCCCCGATCCGCTGGCCCAGGTCAGTGATTTTGATATTCGCCTGCTGCGGATTTTCCGCAGTGTGGTCGAGTGTGGCGGCTTCTCGGCAGCGGAAACCGTGCTCGGCATCGGTCGTTCGGCGATCAGTCAGCAGATGAGCGATCTGGAGCAGCGTCTCGGTTTACGTTTGTGTCAGCGCGGCCGCGCCGGGTTTTCGCTGACGGAAGAAGGTCGCGAGGTGTATCAATCGGCGCTGCAACTATTAAGTGCGCTGGAAAGCTTCCGCACCGAGGTCAACGGCCTGCACCAGCATTTGCGCGGGGAGTTGATCATCGGCTTGACCGACAACCTCGTCACCCTCCCCCACATGCGCATCACCCACGCCCTCGCGCAGTTGAAGGAACGCGGGCCGGATGTGCAGATCCAGATCCGCATGATTGCGCCCAATGAAGTCGAGCAAGGCGTGCTCGATGGGCGTTTGCATGTCGGCGTGGTACCGCAGGCCAGTGCTTTGTCGGGCCTGGAGTATCAGCCGCTGTATAGCGAACGTTCGCTGCTTTATTGCGCGGTCGGTCATCCGTTGTTTTATGTCGATGACAAGCAACTGGATGACGAGCGCCTGAACAGTCAGGACGCGATTGCGCCGACGTTTCGTTTGCCGGCGGATATTCAGGCGCATTACCAGGCGCTCAATTGCACGGCCAGTGCTTCTGACCGTGAGGGCATGGCGTTTTTGATTTTGACAGGGCGTTACATTGGTTATCTGCCGGATCATTACGCCAGTCTTTGGGTGCAGCAGGGGCGGTTGCGTGCTTTAAAAGCAGGAACGCGGTTTTACGATTTAAGTCTGGCATCGGTCACGCGCAAGGGGCGGCGCCCTCATTTGGTGCTGGAGAGCTTTTTGGAGAGTCTGGCGGCGACGCGTTGATGAGGGATGCGACGTTGGTGAAGTACAGCAAGAACAAGGGATCGCGGCCTTCGGCAGCTCCTGCAGGGGGATAAGTTGAGCAAGTGGACAGGTTTTTGCAGAGGGGGAATTACTTCGTTCCTTTGATAAGAAGCCTTTAGCCATGCAGCCAGATTCCGCACCGTCCAGTGATCTGATCTACGGCCTCAACGACCGGCCCAAACCACTCGCCGCGACGCTCGCGGCGCTGCAACACGTGCTTGCCAGTTTCGTCGGCATCATCACCCCGCCGCTGGTGATTGGTTCGGCGCTGGGGCTGACCGCGTACTTACCGTATCTGATCAGCATGGCCTTGATGGTTTCGGGCGTCGGCACGTTTATTCAGGCGCGGCGGCCGTTCGGCATTGGCGCCGGGATGATCTGTCTGCAAGGCACCAGTTTCGCCTTCCTGGGCGCGGTGCTGTCGGCCGGGTTTCTGGTCAAGCAACGTGGCGGCAGCCCGGAAGACATTCTCGCAATGATCTTCGGTGTGTGTTTCTTCGGCGCAATGGTGCAGATCGTCCTCAGCCGTTTCATCGGTCAATTGCGCAGAGTCATCACGCCGCTGGTGACCGGGATCGTCATCACCCTGATCGGCATCAGTCTGATCAAGGTCGGCATCACTGATCTCGGTGGCGGTTTCAATGCACCGGACTTCGGTGCGCCGGGCAATCTGGCGCTCGGTGTATTCGTGTTGCTGACGATCATTCTGCTCAACCGTTCGAACACGCCGTGGGTGCGTTTGTCGGCGATCATCATCGGTTTGCTGCTGGGCAGCCTGGCGGCGTGGTTCAGTGGGAAACTGCTGCCACAGCCATTGCCTGACTTGCCGCTGGTGAGTTTTCCTACGCCGTTCAAGTTCGGATTCAGCTTCGACTGGACGGCATTCCTGCCCGTCGCGCTGATTTACTTGATCAGCACCATCGAAACCGTCGGCGACCTCACCGCCAACTGCATGCTCGCCCGCCAGCCAATCAGCGGCCCTTCTTATATAAGCCGCCTGCGCGGTGGCGTACTCGGCGATGGCGTGAGCTGCATGATCGCCGCGACTTTCAGCGCCTTCCCCAACACCACATTCGCGCAGAACAACGGTGTAATCCAGTTGACCGGCGTTGCCAGCCGCTACGTCGGTTTGTACATCGGCGCGATCCTGTTTTGTCTCGGCCTGTTTCCAACGATTGGCGCGGTGTTGCAACAGATTCCAAAACCGGTGCTCGGCGGCGCCACCCTGGTGATGTTCGGCGCGGTGGCTGCTGCCGGCGTACGCATCCTCGCGCAGTCGCCGCTGGATCGCCGCAGCATGTTGATCATCGCCACTTCGTTCGGTGTCGGCCTGGGCATCGCCGCGCAACCGACCCTGCTGCACTTGCTGCCGAAACTGGTGCAGAACCTGTTCGACTCGGCGATCACCAGCGGCGGTCTGACGGCAATCGTCCTCTGCCTGTTGCTGCCGGAGTCGAAAACCGAGAACGCTGAAGTGCACGCGGCGCTGAACAAGATCGAACAGGCGTAACGGTTTTATCGTTTCAGGACTTGTCGGATGCCTGTGGGTGCGCTATCAACGCAACTGGTTGCACCCACAGACAAACCCGGAAGTGCCTATGACCTTTGAAGTCCCAGCCCATGGCGGCAAACCCGCCAGCCGCATTCGTCAAAAGAACGAAGAGACCATCCTCAAAGCTGCCGAAGACGAGTTCGCCCGCCACGGGTACAAAGGCACCAGCATGAACACCATCGCGCAGAATGCCGGGTTGCCCAAGGCGAACCTGCATTACTACTTCACCAACAAACTCGGTTTGTACGTGGCGGTGCTGAGCAACATCATCGAGCTGTGGGACAGCACCTTCAACACACTCACTGCCGAGGACGATCCGGCCGAAGCGCTGACCCGCTACATCCGCGCCAAGATGGAATTCTCCCGTCGTCAGCCGCAAGCCTCGCGGATCTTCGCGATGGAAGTGATCAGCGGCGGCGAATGCCTGAGCGAATATTTCAATCAGGATTACCGCGCCTGGTTCACCGGCCGCGCGGCAGTGTTTCAAGCGTGGATCGATGCGGGCAAAATGGACGCGGTCGATCCCGTGCACCTGATCTTCCTGTTGTGGGGCAGCACCCAGCATTACGCCGACTTCGCCACGCAGATCTGTCGTGTCAGCGGTCGCAGCAAGTTGACCAAACAGGATATGGAAGACGCCGGCAACAACCTGATCCGCATTATTCTTAAAGGCTGCGGCCTCACTCCTCCTCTATAAGACATTTATGCCTTTCTCCCTCAGCGGTTTTTGCGAGTTCCGCGAAGAAATTCGCAAAAGCCGCTTTATCACCTTCGCCACGCCGATCGGCAGCCCTGCCGAGGCGCAGGCGTTCTTCGAACAGCACAGCGACTTCAACGCTTCGCACAATTGCTGGGCGTGGAAACTCGGCGATCAATACCGCAGCAATGACGACGGCGAACCGGGCGGCACGGCCGGGCGACCGATTCTGGCGGCGATTGAAGCGCAGGATTGTGATCAGGTCGCGGTGCTGGTGATTCGTTGGTACGGCGGGATTCAACTGGGCACCGGCGGGTTGGCCCGCGCGTATGGCGGTGGGGCGAACAAGTGTTTGCAAACGGCGGCGAAGGTTGAGTTGATCAGCCGGGTGCCGGTGAGTTGCGCTTGCGGGTTTGCCGAGTTGGCGTTGGTGAAGTTGCGGGTGGCGGATCTGGGTGGGTTGGTTGTGGAGGAGAGTTTTACGGCGAATGGCGTTGAGTTGAAGTTGGCGGTGGGTGAGGCGCAGATTGCGGTGTTGCAGGGGCAGTTGGCGGATTTGAGTCGGGGGCGGATTTTGTTGCAGCGGTGAAGCAAGGTCCAACGATCGCAGCGTTCGGCAACTCCTACAGGGCTGCGATCTTTTGGGGCGACTGCGAAATTTCTTATTCCATAGACTTGCCCACATCTGCTGTGCACCCGACTGTGGATAACCTGAGTACATTCCGCTGTAACCCTTCTGTCACGTGGCTTTGCGCGGTTTGTTCACTTTTCGTTCAATTCACCCGACGAACTGAAAATATCACGCAGAAACAATCAGTTAGATCCGTTTATCACCATTGGAAGAAAGCACCGCGGTGCTTATGCCCGTGCTTGCGGCTTGCGCACAAAAACTGTGGAGCAACCTGTGGATAACCCGTTCATGACCGGCTCAGTCGCAGGTGCTGCCTAGCCCCCACGCAGTTGCTCGTTTTTTGATCAGCTAATCACGGGCAAAACTGGAGCCCGATCAACGGCTTTGCGCTGATTTGGTGCCATGGTTGCAGGTGAAACGCACGCCGATGCTCTGCACCAAGCGCTCGCAAGCGCCGTGCGTGCTGGTTCCTGACTCAATGGCCAGGAAATTGCTTTATCCACAGGCACAACTCCAAGCAAGTCGAGCCTGTCATGCCCATCGCTCCTCCTATCCCGCGCCTGCAACTGCGCCAGATCAGCAAACGCTACCCCGGTTGTCTGGCCAACGACGCCATCGACCTGAGCATCGCGCCCGGAGAAATCCACGCCCTGCTCGGTGAAAACGGCGCGGGCAAAAGTACCTTGATGAAGATCATCTACGGCGTGACCCAGGCCGATGCAGGGGAAACGCTTTGGCACGGCCAGCGAGTCAACATTCGTAATCCGGCGCAGGCGCGGCAGTTGGGCATCGGCATGGTATTCCAGCATTTCTCGCTGTTCGAAACCCTCAGCGTCGCGCAGAACATTGCGCTGGCGATGGGCGCAGCGGCCGGCACACCGAAACAACTGGAGCCGAAGATTCGTGAGGTGTCGCGCCGTTATGGCATGGCGCTGGAGCCGGAGCGACTTGTCCACAGCCTGTCGATCGGCGAGCGGCAACGGGTCGAAATCATTCGCTGCCTGATGCAGGACATTCGCCTGCTGATCCTCGATGAGCCAACTTCGGTGCTGACACCGCAGGAGGCCGACGAATTGTTCATCACCCTGCGCCGCCTCGCCGCCGAGGGCTGCAGTATTTTGTTCATCAGCCACAAGCTCGGCGAGGTTCGGGCGTTGTGTCATAGCGCGACGGTTCTGCGCGGAGGACGGGTGGCTGGACATTGCCTGCCGGCCGAGTGCTCGGATCAGCAGTTGGCGCAGATGATGGTCGGCGAAGCGGCGACGTTGATTGGCGACTATCCGAAGGTCAGCGGCGGCGCGGCGTTTTTGCAGGTAACGGGATTGAGCTGGCACAATCCGGATCCGTTCGGCTGCTCACTGACTGACCTCAATGTGCAGGTGCGCAGCGGTGAAATCGTCGGCATTGCCGGGGTCGCGGGCAATGGTCAGGATGAGCTGCTCGCGCTGCTCAGCGGCGAGCAAACCCTGCCCCGGGCGGAAGCGGCAACCATTCGATTCGCCGAGCAACACGTCGCCGATCTGCGCCCGGATGCGCGACGCAAACTGGGCCTGGCGTTTGTCCCCGCCGAGCGCCTCGGTCATGGCGCGGTGCCGGAACTGAGTCTGGCGGACAACGCGCTGCTGACTGCTTTCCAACAAGGCTTGGTCAGCCACGGCTTGATCGAGCGCGGCAAAGTCGAAGCCCTCGCCTGTCAGATCATTCAGCGCTTCGGCGTGAAAACCCCGGGTACGCAAACCGCCGCGCGCAGCCTGTCCGGTGGCAACCTGCAGAAATTCATCCTCGGCCGGGAAATCCTTCAGCAACCGAAACTGTTGATCGCCGCGCACCCGACCTGGGGCGTCGACGTCGGCGCCGCCGCGACCATCCACCGTGCGCTGATCGCGTTGCGCGATGCCGGCGCGGCGATTCTGGTGATTTCCGAAGACCTCGACGAACTGTTCCAGATCAGCGACCGCCTCGGCGCATTGTGTGGTGGACGCCTGTCAGCGCTGCACAACACCACCGATACGCAGCTCAGCGACGTCGGCGGCTGGATGGCCGGTCAGTTCGACAACCCACCTTTTGCCGCCACGGTTTAACGGAGTTTCAAACATGCTGCTTTCCCTCGAACCCCGTGGCCAGCAATCGCGCCTGATGCTGTGGTGCTCGCCGTTATTGGCGGCGGTACTGACGCTTGGCTGCGGCTCGCTGTTGTTTATCGCCCTCGGGCATGACCCGCTGCAAACCTTGCATACGCTGCTGATCGCGCCGGTCAGCGATTTGTATGGCGTCTCCGAATTACTGGTCAAGGCGTTGCCGATTCTGCTTTGCGCGCTGGGCTTAGCCGTGGCGTATCAGGCGCGAATCTGGAACATCGGCGCCGAAGGTCAATTGCTCCTCGGCGCGCTCGCCGGCAGTGCCCTGGCGGTGAACATCATCGACATGCACAGCCGTTGGGCGCTGGTGTTGATTCTGCTCACCGGCACCCTCGCCGGCGCGGCGTGGGCCGGGCTGACGGCGTGGTTGCGTACGCGCTTCAACGCCAACGAAATCCTCACCAGCATCATGCTCAATTACATCGCCCTGAACCTGCTGCTGTTCTGCGTGCACGGGCCGCTGAAGGATCCGGCCGGCTTCAACTTTCCCGAGTCGGCGATGTTCGGCGATGCCAGCCGTTTGCCGTTGTTGATGGAGGATGGCCGCGTGCATGCCGGGGTGTATTTCGCCCTGCTCGCACTGGTCGCTGTGTGGGTGTTGCTGCAAAAAAGCTTTGTCGGTTTCCAGATCAAAGTGCTCGGGCTGAACAAGCGTGCGGCGGGGTTTGTCGGCTTTCGCGAGAAGCGTTTGATCTGGCTGGCGCTATTGATCAGCGGCGGCTTGGCGGGGCTTGCGGGTGTCTGCGAAGTGACCGGGCCGATCGGTCAATTGGTGCCGCAGGTTTCGCCGGGTTACGGCTATGCGGCGATCACCGTGGCGTTTCTTGGGCGACTCAATCCGATCGGGATTCTGTTTTCTAGCCTGCTGATGGCGCTGCTGTACATCGGCGGCGAAAGTGCACAAATGACCCTGAATCTGCCGCAGGCGATCACCCAGTTATTCCAGGGAATGATGCTGTTTTTCCTGCTCGCCTGTGACGTGCTGATCCTCTATCGGCCACGCCTGAATTTGCGGTGGGTGAAGCGTACTTCGACTACCGCCGTAACCGCCGGAGCGCTGTGATGGATATCGATCTGTTGAGCAATATTTTCTACGCCATGGTGCGTTGCGGCACGCCGTTGTTGCTGGTGGCGCTGGGTGAACTGATCTGCGAGAAGAGCGGCGTGCTCAACCTCGGGCAGGAAGGGATGATGCTGTTTGGCGCGGTGATCGGTTTTATCGTTGCGTTCAACAGCGGCAACCTCTGGCTTGGCGTGTTGCTGGCGATGCTCGCCGGGATGTTGTTGTCGTCGCTGTTTGCCTTGGTGGCGCTGGTGTTCAACGCCAATCAGGTCGCGACCGGACTGGCCCTGACGATTTTTGGTGTCGGCCTGTCGACCTTTGTCGGCGCGGCTTGGGTGGGGAAACCGTTGACGGGTTTTGAGCCGGTGGCGATTCCTTATCTGAGTGAGATTCCAATGATCGGGCGGATGCTGTTTGCTCAGGATCTGCTGGTGTATCTGTCGTTCGCGCTGTTTGCGCTGGTGGCGTGGGTGATCGTCAAAAGTCGTGTCGGGTTGATCATTCAGGCGGTGGGCGAGAACCCGGATGCAGCCAGTGCGATGGGGCTGCCGGTGTTGACTGTGCGCACATTGGCGGTGCTGTTCGGCGGAGCGATGGCCGGGTTGGCCGGGGCGTATCTGTCGCTGGCGTACACGCCGATGTGGGCGGAAAACATGACCGCTGGACGCGGCTGGATCGCGTTGGCGCTGGTGGTGTTTGCCAGTTGGCGGGTGTGGCGGTTGTTGCTTGGGGCATATCTGTTTGGACTCGCCAGCATTTTGCATCTGGTGGCGCAGGGATTGGGGCTGGCGATCCCATCGAGTCTGCTGGCGATGCTGCCGTATGTGGCGACGATTGTGGTGCTGGTGCTGTTGTCGCGCGATGCGCTGCGTACGCGGTTGTATGCGCCGGTTTCGCTGGGGCAGCCTTGGCAGGCGGGGCATTGATGTAGTGATTTCAATGGCCCTATCGCGAGCAGGCTCACTCCTACATTGGATCGGGTTCACAGTTCCCTTGTAGGAGTGAGCCTGCTCGCGATGGCTCTTGAACAGGCAACACCTGAGCAACGCCCCACGCCAGTTCGAAGACCAGGAAAACCAGCAGAATCGAACTGGCGCCATGCAACAAGGCATACGCCTGCCAAGCCGCAAACAAAAACCGGGCCACCGCGTCATACCGTCCATAAAGCGCCTGCGGATCACGAATCCGCAGCACCGCCCAAACACACACCACCGACCCCAACAGATTCGCCATCAACATGTGCACAGGCTGAAACGCCGGCAGCCCACCCGGCAAGTTCAGTGCGCTCAACAACCCGTGCACAAAAGCAAAACTCCATGGCGTGGCAAACGCTGCCGTCACGATCAGGTCATACCAGGCGCTGCCGCGCACCACGTTGCGATACTGCGTTGAAGTCCACATCATCCATGCTCCAGAAATTCAGGGAGCAACCACGGTAAAGCCTGGAGTATGCTCCAGGGTCAACAGCTGTTTTGAGAGCCACTATGCGCATCGGTGAATTAGCCCAGGCCAGCGCCGTCAGCCGTGACACCCTGCGTTTCTATGAGCAGCGCGGATTGATCGCGGCGCAGCGCAGTGCCAACGGTTATCGCGACTATCCGCCGGAGATGGTGCAACTGGTGCTCTATATCAAAACGGCGCAGCGTCTGGGATTTACCCTCGGCGAGATCGGCGATAGCGTCGCGGCATTGTGGAACGCGCCCGATCCGGACAACGCCGTGGCGCAGTTGCTGCGCGACAAACTGCAACTGATCGAAACCCGCATGCGCGAACTCGACGTACTGCGTCAGGAGTTGCAACTTCGGCTCGGTCAGGCCTGTCCATTGAATCCATGATCCTCATTCATCAAGGAAGCCCATCATGTCTGCAAAAAACGCACTGATCATCGGCGCCTCCCGGGGCCTGGGCCTCGGTCTGGTGAAAACCCTGCTGGCCGACGGCTGGCAGGTCACCGCCACCGTGCGCAATCCGCAAAACGCCGAGGCGCTGCAAGCACTGGGCAAGGTGCGGATCGAGAAGCTCGACATGGACGACCAGCAAGCGGTGATCGCCCTGAGCCAGCTGCTCAAGGGCGAAACGTTTGATCTGCTGTTCGTCAACGCCGGGGTCAAAGGCCCGGCCGATCAGACCCCGGGCGGCGCGACATTGGCCGAAGTCGGTCAGCTGTTTTTCACCAACGCGGTGGCGCCGATCAATCTGGCCCAGCGTTTTGTCGGGCAGATTCGTGACGGCAGCGGCGTGCTGGCATTCATGAGTTCCGGACTGGGCAGCGTGACAGTGGCGGACGCGCCGGAGCTGGCGCTGTACAAGGCCAGCAAGGCGGCGCTGAACTCGATGACCAACAGTTTTGTCACGCAGTTGGGTGAGCAGAAGATGACGGTGTTGTCGCTGCATCCGGGTTGGGTGAAGACCGATATGGGCGGCGAAGGTGCGGATCTGGATGTGGAAACCAGCACCCGTGGCCTGGTTGATCAGGTGAATGCGTACACCGGCAAGGGCGGGCATCACTTCATCAACTACAAGGGTGAAACCATTCCCTGGTAATTGATGATCCCTTGTAGGAGCTGCCGAAGGCTGCGATCTTTTGATTGTAAAAAACAAGATCAAAAGATCGCAGCCTTCGGCAGCTCCTACAGGGTTGCGTATTTTGTTGGAATGGGCGTTGTCGGATCACATCGCCATTGGGTTGTGCATTTTGGTTGTGTGTTGTCTGGTCGGGTTGGGCTTGCCCGACGCGGCGTTTTGTTTGAAACTGCGCACCTCGTCCCTTGCGGCGACCCTGGATCAGCAGACAGGGCATCACTGAGCTGGCAACCCTGAACCCAATTTTCAGAGGAGCCGGCAACATGCCCGCGACCCGTACCTGGTTAAAAAATCCCCTCGCTATTTTCACCTCCAACGAGCTCGATGCCCGTGGCGGTCTAGTCGTGCAAGACGGTGTCATCGTCGAAGTGCTGGCTGCCGGCCAACAGCCGTCGGCGCCGTGCAATGAAGTGTTCGATGCCCGTGAACATGTGATCCTGCCGGGCCTGATCAACACCCACCATCACTTCTATCAAACCCTCACCCGCGCTTGGGCCCCGGTGGTCAATCAGCCGTTGTTCCCGTGGCTGAAAACCCTGTACCCGGTGTGGGCGCGTCTGACACCTGAGAAACTCGCGCTCGCCACCAAAGTCGCGTTGGCCGAGTTGCTGCTATCGGGCTGCACCACCGCTGCAGACCATCACTACCTGTTCCCGGACGGTCTGGAAAACGCCATCGACGTACAAGTCGAAACCGTGCGTGAACTGGGCATGCGCGCCATGCTCACCCGCGGTTCGATGAGCCTCGGCGAGAAGGACGGCGGCCTGCCGCCGCAGCAGACCGTGCAGGAAGGTCAGGTGATTCTCGACGACAGTCAGCGCCTGATTCACGAGTACCACGAACGCGGCGATGGCGCGCAGATCCAGATCGCGCTGGCGCCGTGCTCGCCGTTCTCGGTGACTCCGGAAATCATGTCGGCCAGTGCTGAACTGGCGAACAAGCTCGACGTGCGCCTGCACACTCACCTGGCTGAAACCCTCGACGAAGAAGACTTCTGCCTGCAGCGTTTTGGCCTGCGCACCGTCGATTATCTGGACAGTGTCGGCTGGCTCGGCCCGCGCACCTGGCTGGCGCACGGTATTCACTTCAACCCGGACGAAATCGCGCGTCTCGGCGAGGCTGGTACCGGTATCTGCCATTGCCCGAGTTCGAACATGCGTCTGGCTTCCGGCATTTGCCCAAGTATCGACCTGACCGATGCCGGTGCCTTGTTTGGTCTGGGCGTCGACGGTTCGGCGTCCAACGATGCGTCGAACATGATTCTCGAAGCGCGTCAGGCGCTGTACATCCAGCGTCTGCGTTACGGCGCCGAGAAGATCACCCCGGAGCGTGTGCTGGGCTGGGCGACCAAGGGTTCGGCGAGCCTGTTGGGCCGCACCGACATTGGTGAGATTGCCGTGGGCAAGCAGGCGGATCTGGCGTTGTTCAAGCTCGATGAGCTGCGCTTCTCCGGCAGCCATGATCCGATTTCGGCGCTGCTGTTGTGCGGCGCGGATCGTGCGGACCGGGTGATGATTGGCGGCAAGTGGCGCGTGGTTGACGGTCAGGTTGAAGGCCTTGATCTCAAAGGCCTGATCGCCGATCACAGCCAGGCGGCTCGCCAACTGATCGCCGGTACCTGATCCCCGGATCATCCCCATGTAGGAGCTGCCGAAGGCTGCGATCTTTTGATCTGTTTTTCTAGAAGCAAGATCAAAAGATCGCAGCCTTCGGCAGCTCCTACAGGGGGCTCGGCTGGGCTTAAAGGCCGAGCAGGGACAACATGATGAACGTCGCGAACAGCACAAAGTGCGTCATGCCTTCGATGGCATTGGTCTCGCCGTCATTCAGGTTGATCGCACTGACGATCAACGTCAGGAAAATCATCACCGTCTGCACCGGCGTCATCGCCATCTGAAACGGCTGGCCGGTGTACAGCGCCATCGCCTCCATCACCGGCACCGTCAGAATCACCGTCGACAGTGACGCCCCCATCGCAATGTTCACCACCGACTGCATGCGGTTGGCCAACGCCGCGCGCAACGCGGTCAAAATCTCCGGCGCAGCGGAAATCGCCGCCACCAGAATCGCCGTGATCACCGGCGGTGCGCCCGTGCCTTCCAGACCCAGATCGAGGGTCTTCGACATCACCTCGGCGAGTGCGCCAATCACCACCACGCCAAACACCAGAATGCCGATCGATAACGCCAGGCTGACCGGTTTTGGTTTCTCCTCGACGGGTTCTTTCTTGCGGCGTTTGTCCGGGTAGCTGTAGCTGAAAAAGTAGCTGTGCGGGCCGACCTGCATGCGCAGAAACAGCGCGTAAAGCACCACCATCGCGCCGATGGTGAACGCCGAATAAATCTTCCAGTTGGCCTCGGGAATAAATTCCGGCACCACCATCGACACGCCCATGGCGGTGAGAATCATCACGCTGTAGCTGCGTGCCGAATCGTCGTTGTAGGACTGCTCGCCGTGCTTGATCCCGCCCATCAATGCGGCGAGGCCGAGGATGCCGTTGATGTCGAGCATCACTGCGGAATAGATCGTGTCGCGCACCAACGTCGGCGAGGCTTCGTTGCTCATCATGATCGCCAGGATCACCACTTCGACCAAGACGGCAGCGAGGGTCAGGATCATCGTGCCGTAGGGGTCGCCGACTTTTTCCGCGAGCAATTCGGCCTGATGGGCGACGCGCATCGAGGCGGCGACGATGAATACGATGATGACCAGACCGCCGACCAGCGCGACGATCTGACCACTGTGCAACAGCCAGTGTTCCAGCGGATAGGCGACGCACGCGGCGATGACGGCCAATAGCAGAAAGCTTTCTTGCTTGAGGATCGAGAGCATGGCGGGCCTTTTTGCCGAAGAGTGCGAATGAGCTACTGACTGCGGGGCGGCGCTAACGTTTCGTTACACCTTAGCGCACCAAGCGATAGCGTGAATCCGTTGAGTTGCACTGCGTTGGTTCTGGCGCTGAAAAGATCGCAGCCTTCGGCAGCTCCTACAGGTTGTGCATTCCCATGTAGGAGCTGCCGAAGGCTGCGATCTTTTTTGTTTGTTGTCCTGTTGGTCAGCAATTTGCATTAGCCCTGACCACACACAACAAAATGGAGTTCGAATTCATGCAACTACGTCCGCTGCACAAACTGCTGTGCGCCGCCCTCGGTCTGGGGATCAGTCTGAGCGCCAGCGCTGCCGATCCGCTGAAGGTCGGTTTCGTTTACATCGGCCCGATCGGTGACCACGGCTGGACGTATCAGCATGAACAGGGGCGCAAGGCTCTCGCCGAGAAATTCGGCAATCAGATCACCACTAACTACGTCGAGAACGTCGCTGAAGGTGCTGATGCCGAGCGGGTGATCCGCAACATGGCCAAGGATAAGTACGACCTGATCTTCACCACCTCTTTCGGCTACATGAACCCGACGCTGAAAGTCGCCAAGCAATTTCCCAAGGTGACCTTCGAACACGCCACCGGCTATAAACAGGACAAAAACCTCGGCACCTATCTGGCGCGCACCTATGAGGGTCGCTACGTCGGCGGTTTCCTCGCGGCGAAGATGACCAAGACCAAGAAGATCGGTTATGTCGCTTCGTTCCCGATCCCCGAGGTAATCCGCGACATCAACGCGATTCAACTGGCCTTGAACAAATACAACCCGGGCACCGAGATCAAAGTGGTGTGGGTCAACTCCTGGTTCGACCCGGGCAAGGAAGCCGACGCGGCCAACGCGCTGATCGATCAGGGTGTCGACGTGGTGTTCCAGCACACCGACAGCCCCGCGCCGATTCAGGCCGCCGAACGTCGTGGCGTGTACGCGGTGGGTTACGCCTCGGACATGGCGCACTTCGGCCCGAAAGCGGTGCTGACCTCGATCGTCAACGACTGGGCGCCGCACTATATTCAGGCGACGCAAAGCGTGATCGATCACAACTGGAAATCGCAGGATTACTGGGGCGGGCTGAAGGAAGGCACGGTTGAACTGCCAATCAGCGACCTGGTGCCGGCACCGGTGAAAGCCGAGGCCGAGCAGATTATTGCCGACATCAAAAGCGGTGCCTTCCAACCGTTCACCGGGCCGATCAAGGATCAGGCCGGGGTCGAGAAAATCCCCGCAGGCGTGAGTGCGACGAATGCGGAACTGGCGTCGATGAACTACTACGTTGAAGGCATGAAGGCCGAGATGCCGAAGTAATCTACCTGACCCCGATCGTTCCCACGCTCTGCGTGGGAATGCCGCCCGGGACGCTCCGCGTCCCTGCTGAAAGCGGACGCAGAGCGTCCATTGAGGCATTCCCACGCGGAGCGTGGGAACGATCTCCCGTACTTTTCAAGGATTGTGTATGGATCAGCTTCCGATCATCGATATCAGCCCGCTCTACTCCGACGACGAAAACGCCTGGCCTGCCGTGGCCGCGCAGATCGACCTGGCCTGCCGCGAATGGGGTTTCTTCTACATCAAGGGTCATCCGATCTCGCCGCAGCGCATCGACGCCGTGCTTGATCACACCCAGCGTTTCTTCGCCCTCCCCGCCGCCGAAAAACTCAAGATCGACATCACCCAGACCCGCCACCATCGCGGCTACGGCGCCATCGCCACCGAGCAACTCGACCCGAGCAAACCCAGCGACCTCAAAGAAACCTTCGACATGGGCCTGCACCTGCCCGCCAACCACCCGGACGTGCTCGCCGAAAAACCTCTGCGCGGCCCCAACCGCCATCCAGCGCAAGCGGGTTGGGAAACCCTGATGGAGCAACATTACCTCGACATGCAGGCCCTCGCGCAAACCCTGTTGCGGGCGATGACCATTGCGCTGAACATCGAACGCGATTTCTTCGACTGCCGCTTCGTTGACCCGGTCAGCGTCCTGCGCATGATCCATTACCCACCGCGCCACACCGCCAGCTCCACCGAGCAGCAAGGCGCCGGCGCGCACACCGATTACGGCTGCATCACCCTGCTCTATCAGGACAGCGCCGGCGGCCTGCAAGTGAAAAACGTCAAAGGTGAATGGATCGACGCGCCACCGATTGACGGCACCTTCGTGGTCAACCTCGGCGACATGATGGCGCGCTGGAGCAACGATCGTTATCGCTCGACTCCGCACCGGGTGATCAGCCCGCGCGGCGTTGACCGTTATTCGATGCCGTTCTTCGCCGAACCGCACCCGGACACGCGCATCGAATGCTTGCCCGGTTGTCAGGACCCACAGCATCCGGCGAAATATCCGACCACCACCTGCGCCGAATTCCTGCTGTCGCGCTTCGCCGATACCTACGCTTATCGGCGCGAGCAGGAAGCCGTTTGATGGATCGCTTGGTCAGGTTTTGCCAATTGTTTCAGCGCGCATCTGTAGAATGCCGTCATTGCACCTGATGAGAAAAGAATATGTACGACTGGCTCAACGCCTTGCCCAAGGCTGAACTGCACCTGCATCTGGAAGGCTCGCTGGAGCCCGAGCTGCTGTTCGCCCTGGCCGAACGCAACAAGATCGCCCTGCCGTGGAACGACGTGGAAACCCTGCGCAAGGCTTACGCCTTCAACAACCTGCAGGAATTCCTCGACCTGTATTACCAGGGCGCCGATGTGCTGCGCACCTCGCAGGATTTCTATGACCTGACCTGGGCGTACCTGCTGCGCTGCAAGGCACAGAACGTGATTCACACTGAACCGTTCTTCGACCCGCAGACCCACACCGACCGGGGCATCCCGTTTGAAGTGGTGCTCAACGGCATCGCGGCGGCACTGAAGGATGGCGAGCAGCAACTGGGCATCACCAGCGGTTTGATCCTCAGTTTCCTGCGCCACTTGAGCGAAGAAGAAGCCGAGAAAACCCTCGATCAGGCGCTGCCGTTCCGTGACGCGTTTGTCGCTGTCGGTCTCGACAGTTCCGAGATGGGCCACCCGCCGAGCAAGTTCCAGCGGGTATTCGACCGAGCCCGCCACGAAGGTTTCCTGACCGTTGCCCACGCCGGCGAAGAAGGCCCGCCGGAGTACATCTGGGAAGCCATCGACCTGCTGAAAATCCAGCGCATCGACCATGGCGTACGCGCCATCGAAGACGAGCGCCTGATGCAGCGGATCATCGACGAGCAGATCCCGCTGACCGTGTGCCCGCTGTCGAACACCAAGCTTTGCGTGTTCGATCACATGTCGCAGCACAACATCCTCGACATGCTCGAGCGTGGCGTGAAGGTCACGGTGAACTCCGATGACCCGGCGTACTTCGGTGGTTATGTGACCGAGAACTTCTACGCGCTGCATGAGCATTTGGGCATGACCCAGGATCAGGCCAAGCGCCTGGCGCAAAACAGCCTCGATGCGCGCCTGGTAAAACCCTAAAAGCAAAAGATCGCAGCCTTCGGCAGCTCCTACAGGAGTACACATAATCCTGTAGGAGCTGCCGCAGGCTGCGATCTTTTCAGACCACCTCGGTCAGCTCTTCGAGGGTTTTACCCCGGGTCTCCATCCCGAACAACCACACCACCCCCGCCGCAATCGCAAAGCACGCCGCCCCCAGCGCAAACACCCCGCCCTGCCCGGTAATCGGAAACACCAGCCCGGTCACCAACGGCCCGAGCAACGAACCGACGCGGCCAATGGCCGAGGCGAAACCCGAGCCGGTCGCGCGCGCCGAGGTCGGATACAACTCAGGTGTGTAGGTGTAAAGCACCGCCCACATGCCGAACAGAAAGAACTGCATGAGCAATCCCGTGCTGATCAGCAGCGCCACGTTGCCGCCGAACACCGCGCTCTGCCCATACAGAAACGCCATCACCCCGCCGCCGAGCAAGGTGACGATGCACACCGGTTTACGGCCCCAGCGCTCGACCAGCCACGCCGCCATCAAAAATCCAGGAATCCCGCCCAGCGAAATCAGCACCGTGTAATACACCGACTGCGTCACGGCAAAACCCGACTGTTGCAGCAACGCACTCAGCCATGACGTCAGCCCATAAAAACCGAGCAGCGCGAAAAACCACAGACTCCAGATCATCGTTGTGCGCTGACGATACTGCGGCGACCAGATCTGCTTGAGCGCCGAAAAGAAATGACCCGGCGGCGTTACCGTACGCGGCAAGCGAATCGGTTCCGGCAGCACCGCACCGCCCATCGACGCACGCACCCGCGCTTCGATGCCGCTCAACACCTTGTCCGCCGCGTCATCTCTCCCGGCCTGCTCCAGCCAGCGCGGTGATTCGGGAATGAAGAAACGGATCGCCAGGACAAACACCGCCGGCACCGCCAATACGAGAAAGATGTCACGCCAGCCAATCAGCGGCAGCAGGAAATACGACAGCACCCCCGCCGCGACAAAACCCAACGGCCAGAAGCCATCCATCAAGGCGATGTAGCGCCCGCGTCGCCGGGCGGGAATCAACTCGGACAGCATCGACTGCGCGATGGGAAACTCCATGCCCATGCCGATCCCCAACAGAATGCGGAACAGTGTCAGAGCCTCGACCGTTTGCGCCGTCGAGCACAGGTAACTGGCCACGCCCCACAGGACGATGCTCCACTGGAACACCGGTTTGCGCCCGAAACGGTCGGCGAGCATGCCGGACAACGAAGCCCCCAGCACCATGCCGAAAAAACTCGAGCTGGCGAGCAGCCCAGCCTGGGCGCTGCTCAGGCCGAACTCGGCTTTGATCGAGCCGAGCAGGAACGTCATCATCGCCAGGTCCATGGAGTCGAAGAAAAACGCCAAGGCAATGATGATGAAAATGATCCGGTGATAACCGCTGATCGGCAGTCGTTCCAAGCGTTCTGCCGCGCTGAAGCCGTGAGTGTCCATGCCGCCTCCCCCATCCGAAAAGTCCCCGGATCGAGTGTGCGCGATAGCGACCCTGCGTTCGTGCTGGATGCGACCTGTTCGCAGCCGTAGACGACGTCAGCAACATTGAGCCAGCCCCGAACGTTAATGACGCGCGGCTCTACTACGCCATTTGCAGCGCGGTTTCCTTGGCGAAGCGCAGCAATTCGCGTTCGCCAGTGGCCGACAATTGCAGCGCTCTGGAATCATTCGGCAAGGTCAGCCAGCCGGACTGCATGAACAACTGCAACAGCGCCGCCCCAAGTGAACCGCCCATGTGCGGTCGGCGTTCGCTCCAGTCGGGGCACGCGCAGGCCACTTGCACATTGCGATGGGCCAGCGCCTGGATGAACACCCCGCGTCCGGCCAATTGCTTCGCGCCTTTGTGAGTCACAACCACGCGCTGGTCAAACTGTTCGATCCAGCCGGCATCGAGCAGTCGCTGATAAAGATCGGCAGCCAGCGTTCCGCCCAGATGGTCGTCGCAAAAGCGCGCGCGCAACAACGACGAAGGCGCGGCCTGCGGTTTCGCCATGGGCGTGGAGCGTTTGAACACCTCGGGTATTTCTCGTGGAGTGCTGGCGATGGTCGCGCTGGCCAGCGCTTCTATCGCCGCACCGACCTCCGGTGCCGAGAGACGGAAAAAACGCTTGCGACCACGGACTTCGACCTTCAACAGACCGCCTGTGGACAGCCGCGCCAGATGCGCGCTGGCCGACGACGGTGACAGCCCTGCCAGTAGCGCAAGTTCCTCGGTTTGCCGGGCCGAACCATCCATCAACGCCCACATCATCGCGCTGCGCTTGGGGTCGGCCAGCAACGTGGCGATCTGGCTGATGCAAGGTGCATGTTCCATGTATTCACTCCCTGTGGAATCGTATCGTCTACTGCTCGCAGACATCTTGACCAGTAATGGGTCGGCGGCCAAGACGCGAAAAACGCCACGTGCCGGGGCAATGCAGACCCTTGGCACAACACCTCCCGGCATAGACGTCGCGGCCTTGCGCTGCCCTGATTTGAACAGGACCCGCTTGGTCTGACGGTGTCCGCACCGGGGTTTCGGTACTGGCATGAGGCAGGCGCTAGTATAAGCGGGATGCAAGCTCCGTCCCGCGCCGGAGCCTGCGCGGGTGGTGATTGTTCCTGACAGAAATTTCTCTATTTAACTGCGACTAATGATCAAGTTTCGAGAAATCGGGAAATTGACTACTCAATTCAGCGCATCGGCTGGCAAGCATTTCCCTCAACAGGTTCACTGGCTTACTCAATTGTGCGCGATGTGCGCACAGCAAATTCAGCGGAGCGCGCTCGCACAGCAGCTCCGGCATCAACACCTTGAGCCGGCCCGCCAGCACATCGGCGCCCACGTCGAGCCAGGATTTATAGGCAATCCCGGCGCCGGCCACCGCCCATAAGCGCACGACGTCGGCGTCATCACTGAAGCGGTCGCCGCTTACGGTCAGACCGACTTCCCGTTTGCCGTCATGAAAACTCCAATGGTCGTGCACCCGACTGCCGAGCATGTACAACAGGCAATTGTGCTGGGCCAGTTGCTCGAGCTGGTGCGGTTCGCCGTGCCGGGCCAGGTAGGCCGGGGCGGCGCAGAGCACGCGGCGGTTATCCGGGGCGATGGGCAAAGCGACGAGGCTTGAGTCTTCCGGCTCGCCATAGCGCAAGGCGATATCCACTGGCTGGCGAAACAGATCGGCGATGCGGTCACCGAGCAGCAGGCGCACCGTCAGTTTCGGATGTTCGCGCTGAAACTCGTCGAGCCACGGCAGCAACAGATTGCGCCCGAAATCCGAAGGCGCCGACAGCTGCAAGACCCCACTGACCTGATCCTGCCCGCTGGCGAGCAGGCGCCGGCCTTCATCGAGACTGCTCAATGCCGCCCGCGCGTATTCGAGAAAACCTTCACCCTCGGCCGTCAGGCGCAGGCTGCGTGTCGAACGGGCGAGCAAGCGTGCGCCGAGTTGCTGCTCGATACGCTTGAGCGCCGCGCTGGCCACGGCGGCGGACATGTCCATTACCCGCGCAGCAGCCGACAGGCTGCCCAGATCCGCGGCGCGGACAAACAACTGCAAGTCATCGAAACGCAGCATTCCCAGCCTCGATTATCAAAAAAATATTGAAAGAGAGTGCTCTTTTAGCCGGTTTTATCTTGCAGAGAAATAGCCAATCATCTGTCCATCGAATTCATCCCGCTGCTCTGGAGCCGAACATGTCTCAGCCGTTCACCGCTATCGCTACCCTGATTGCCAAACCCGGCCAGCAGGATCTTCTCGAACAAAGCCTGCGCGCACTGGTTGCACCAAGCCGTGCCGAGGACGGTTGCAGCCAGTACGACCTGCATCGCGATCTCACCGATCCGCAGGTTTTCTACGTGATCGAACACTGGGCCAGTGAGGAGATCCTCCAGGCGCACAACGCCAGCGCGCACTTTTTGCACTTCCAGGCCACTGCCGGCCAGACCATCGAACACTTCCAGCTCAAGCGCCTCGGCGCGATTGCCTGATTCCTTCTTCCATTACCTGTACGGAGCCCTTCATGAAAGCCATCGCCTATTACGCATCCCTGCCAATCAGCGACGCCAAAGCCCTGCAAGATATCGAGTTGCCAGAGCCGGTCCCTGGCCCGCGCGACCTGCTGGTGGAAGTCAAAGCGATTTCGGTCAACCCGGTCGACACCAAAGTGCGGCAGAACGTGGCGCCGGAAAATGGTGCCGCGAATGTGCTGGGCTGGGATGTTGCCGGTGTGGTCAAGGCAGTCGGCAGCGAAGTGACATTGTTCAAGGCCGGCGACAAAGTCTTCTACGCCGGCTCCATCGCCCGCGCTGGCGGCAACAGTGAACTGCACACGGTTGATGAGCGCATCGTCGGCCATATGCCGAAATCCCTCGGTTTCGCCGAAGCCGCTGCCCTGCCGCTGACCGCGATCACGGCCTGGGAGTTGTTGTTCGAGCGCCTGCAAATCCGCGAAGGCAAAACCGCTGAAGGCCAGAGCCTGTTGATCGTTGGCGCGGCCGGCGGGGTGGGTTCGATCCTCACGCAATTGGCCAAGCAGTTGACCGGGCTGAAGGTGATCGGCACCGCGTCCCGCGAGCAGACCCGCGATTGGGTCAAGGAACTGGGCGCGGATCTGGTGATCGATCACAGCCAGCCATTGAGTGAAGAGCTCAAGCGCGCTGGCATCGACCAGGTGACTCACGTCGCCAGCCTGACCCAGACCGATCAGCATCTGGATCAACTGGTCGAGGCGCTCGCGCCGCAAGGCAAACTGGCGTTGATCGACGATCCGAAGTCGCTCGACGTGAGCAAGCTCAAGCGCAAGAGCCTGTCGTTGCACTGGGAGTTCATGTACACCCGCTCGCTGTTCGAGACGCCGGACATGATCGAGCAGCACAAGCTGCTTAATCGTGTCGCGGAGCTGATTGATGCGGGGACGTTGAAGACCACGGTGGGCGAGCATTTCGGTGTGATCAATGCGGCGAATCTGCGTCGCGCGCATGAGTTGCTGGAGAGTGGCAAGGCCAAGGGGAAAATTGTTTTAGAAAGTTTCTAAAGTCAAAAGATCGCAGCCTTCGGCAGCTCCTACAGGGGGTGACGAGCCACGGTTTAGTGCGCGCGGCCGTGTAGGAGCTGCCGCAGGCTGCGATCTTTGCCGTCAGTCAGATGGCTGATCCTTGTCACAATTGCGATCGTATTCAGGACTACAATCGAAGCCTCTGCGATACATCTTTTACGCAAGGGAGGTCAGCAATGAAGATCCTGATAAAAGAAGTGGCAAAGTCTCAATGGCAGGTTCGTCTCGACCAGCACGCCGTGACATTCCGCAGTGAAGCCGAAGCACTGGCCTTCACCCGCACCCTCGAAGCGCGACTCTGCGCGCCCCATCAGATTCCCGACCGCAGCCAGCAACGCGCTGCCGGCTGAGTTTTCTAGACCTCAGCCTGCGCCAGCGCCCGGGCATTTTGCAAACGCCGGGTGAGCAACGCGACGCTCACCACCAGCACACCACACAAGCTGATGACGATGGCCATCGGCACCGCCGTGCCGTCGTGCAACACGCCGACCAGCGCTGAAGCGCCGGCGGCGACGCTGAACTGCATGCAGCCGAGCAACGCCGAAGCACTGCCGGCACGCCCGCCCTGCCCGTTCATTGCGCAGGCCGCCGCATTCGGGCTGATGCAGCCCAGGCTGGAAACACAGATGAACAACGGGATCAGCAACGGCCACAAGGATTCCGTGTGCAAGGCGCTGACGGCCAGCAAGGTCAGCCCCGCCGCCAGATAAACCCAGACCGCCCGCGACAGCAGGAACGCCGGGCCACGCTTGGCCAGCAACCGCGCATTGACCTGCGCGACCAGAATGAAACCCGCCGCGTTGGTGCCGAACAGCCAGCCGAAGTGCTCGGCAGGAACGCCGTACAGTTTGATGAAGATGAACGGCGAGCCGGCGATGTAGGCGAACATCCCGGCGATGGCGATGCCGCCGGTCAGGGCGTGGCCGAGGTAGACCCGATCCTTGAGCAGGCGCCCATACTGGCGCAGTGCGCCGGACAACGGCTGGCGCGGCATATGCGCCGGCATACTTTCCGGCAAGCCCAGTGCTACCGCGAGGCCAGCCAGTGCGCTGAACCCGGTCAACACGAGGAAAATCGACTGCCAGCCGGTGGTGTTGACCAGCAGGCCGCCGAGCATCGGTGCCAGAATCGGCGCCAGGCCCATCACCAGCATCAGTTGCGAGAAGACTTTTGCCGAGCCCACTGCGTCGCATTTGTCACTGACCACCGCCCGCGAGATCACCATCCCTGCGCAACCACCCAGCGCTTGAACGAAGCGCGCGCCGATCAGCCATTGCAGATTCGGCGCATAGGCGCAGGCCAGTGAAGCCAGGGTGAACAGCGTCAGCCCGACGAGCAACGGAATCCGCCGACCAAAGCGATCCGCCACCGGGCCGTAAGCCAGCTGACCGATGGACAGGCCAGCGAAATACGCCGCCAGGGTCATCTGCACGTGTTTCTCATCGGTGCCGAAGGCCAGCGCCATCGAGGGAAAAGCAGGCAGATAGAAGTCGATCGCCAAGGGCCCGAAGGCGGTCAAGGCACCGAGAATCAGAATGGTACGGAAGTTCATCAGGCATCCAGGTAGGCAAGTCGGCAGCCCGACAGTCTAGCTGCGCCCGGACGCCTTGAACATTCCGATAGCTCGCTAACTATAAAAACAGCAAAAGATCGCAGCCTTCGGCAGCTCCTACATTATTCAGTGCAGGAGCTGCCGAAGGCTGCGATCTTTTGCTTCTAGGCGAGTTTGACGGCGTAGCCCTCGTCGCTGATGACCTCAATCACCTGCTCGGCACTCAGCGCACTTTCCACGCCGACCTCTTTCGCCGCCAGATCGACCCGCACGCTGGCCGCCGGATCTTTGGCCTGCAGCGCGTTAGTGATGGCTTTGACACAGTGACCACAAGACATGCCCTGAACATTGAACACTTGCATGGAATGACTCCGTTGAGTGGGGTTGCCGGCAGTCTCGAGCTTGCCACGATGGCAAGGTCAAGTTCTTGAATAAACTGCCGGGCTGGCAATCGGCGCCGCGCTCGGCCAAGCTGCGTAGATCAATGACTTCAATTCAGGAGATTCAGCCATGCGCTGGTCAGTTTTCAGCCTGTTTGGCTTTCTCAGCCTTTTTACCGCCCTCCCTCAAGCGCAAGCTGCCGGCGAGGATTACGCAGTGCTGATCATTTCCCGCGAGCGCCTGGAAGTGTCGACCTCCTGCGAGATCGGCGTGTACATCCAGGATCAGCTCTCGGCGCGGCTGCTGCAGGAGCAGAGTATTTCCTTCAACCTGCCGCCGGGCACGGTGTCGCTGCGCTTGAAGTTGCTGCCGGGCCAGGTTGCCGGTTGCAACCCGGGCATGCTCGCGCCGGGTTCGCAGGAGATCAAACTGCATGCCGGTGACGTGTTGAAGTATCGGTTGGCGATGAATTCGGAAGGCGTCTATCTGAAGCGCGCCGATCTCGAATATTGAGTCGCTAGCCAAAAGATCGCAGCCTTCGGCAGCTCCTACAGGGGGATCACATTCCAATGTAGGAGCTGCCGAAGGCTGCGATCTTTTGCTTTCAGATGGCGCTTGACCTTGCCCGCATGGCAAGGTTGATCCTGTAGGCAACTTCTACAGGGAGCGTGACCGATGTCCGAATCCATCACTTTCGATCTGCCGATTGCCGGCATGACCTGCGCCAGTTGCGCCGGGCGTGTCGAACGGGCCTTGAGCAAAGTCAGCGGCGCCAGTGCCGTCAGCGTCAATCTCGCCACCGAGCAGGCCCGCGTGCAAGCGCCCGGCGACAGCTTGCCAGCGTTGATGGAGGCGGTTGAACGCGCCGGTTACACAGTCCCGCAACAGAGCCTTGAATTGAATATCGACGGCATGACCTGCGCCTCCTGCGTCGGTCGCGTCGAGCGTGCCCTGCATAAAGTCCCCGGTGTAAAAAGCGTCAGCGTCAATCTGGCCAACGAACGCGCGCACCTCGAATTGCTCGGTCAGGTCGATTCACAACCCCTGCTCGACGCGGTGAGCAAGGCCGGCTACTCGGCCAGCGTCTGGCAAGCCGAACACCCACAAACCGATAATCAGCAACGGCGTCTCAAGCATGAGCGTTGGGCATTGATCTGCGCGATCGTTCTCGCTTTGCCACTGGTAGCGCCGATGTTGCTGCAACCGTTCGGCGTGCACTGGATGCTCCCGGCCTGGGCGCAATTCGCCCTCGCCACGCCGGTGCAATTCATTTTCGGTGCGCGCTTTTATGTCGCTGCGTGGAAAGCCGTGCGGGCCGGCGCCGGTAACATGGACTTGCTCGTCGCCCTCGGCACCAGCGCCGGTTACGGCTTGAGCCTGTATGAATGGGCCACCGCCGCCGGGCGCATGCCGCATCTGTATTTCGAAGCATCGGCGGTGGTCATCGCTCTGGTGTTGCTCGGCAAATACCTCGAGAGCCGCGCCAAACGCCAGACCGCCAGCGCCATCCGCGCCCTCGAAGCCTTGCGCCCGGAGCGCGCGATTCAAGTGATCGACAGTCGTGAACAGGACGTTGCCATCAGCGCCCTGCGCCTCAACGATCTAGTGCTGGTTAAACCCGGCGAACGTTTCCCGGTCGATGGCGAAGTCATCGAAGGCCAGAGCCACGCCGACGAAGCGTTGATCAGCGGTGAAAGCCTGCCCGTGCCAAAACAACCAGGCGACAAGGTCACCGGCGGCGCCATCAATGGCGAAGGCCGTTTGCTGGTACGCACTCAGGCGCTCGGCGCGGAAACCGTATTGGCGCGGATCATTCGTCTGGTCGAAGACGCACAAGCGGCGAAAGCGCCGATTCAGAAACTGGTGGATAAAGTCAGCCAAGTGTTCGTGCCGACCGTGTTGGTTCTCGCGCTGGCGACGCTGATTGGCTGGTGGCTGTACGGCGCGCCGCTGGAAACCGCGTTGATCAACGCCGTCGCCGTATTGGTGATCGCCTGCCCGTGCGCGCTCGGCCTTGCCACCCCGACAGCAATCATGGCCGGCACCGGCGTCGCTGCGCGCCACGGCATTCTGATCAAGGATGCCGAAGCGCTGGAACGGGCTCATGAGGTCAGCAGTGTGGTGTTCGACAAGACCGGCACGCTGACCTCCGGTACGCCGCGCATCGCGCATTTCAGCGCGGTCGACGGTGATCAAAACACCCTGCTGAAACTGGCCGGTGCGCTGCAACGCGGCAGTGAACACCCACTGGCGAAAGCGGTGCTGGATGCCGCCGCCGAACGTGATCTGAACGTGCCCGATGTCAGCGACAGCCAGTCGCTGACCGGTCGCGGCATTGCCGGCACTTTTGATGGCAGGCGTCTGGCGCTGGGCAATCGGCGGATGCTCGAAGAAAACGGTTTGAGCGCCGGCCATCTACAGCACTCTGCTCAAGCCTGGGAAGCCGAAGGCCGCACCCTGTCATGGTTGATCGAGCAAAGTCCTCAACCGCAGGTGCTCGGCTTGTTCGCCTTCGGCGACACCTTGAAACCCGGCGCGCTGGAAGCCGTGCAGCAACTCGCCGCACAAAATATCCACAGTCATCTGCTGACCGGTGACAACCGTGGCAGCGCTCGCGTGGTCGCCGAGGCGCTGGGCATCAGCAATGTTCACGCCGAAGTCCTCCCGGCAGACAAAGCCGCGACCGTCGCCGAGCTGAAAAAAACCGGCGTGGTCGCGATGGTCGGCGATGGCATCAACGATGCCCCGGCGCTCGCGGCGGCAGACATCGGCATCGCCATGGGCGGCGGCACCGACGTCGCCATGCACGCGGCGGGCATCACCCTGATGCGCGGCGATCCACGGCTGGTGCCGGCGGCGCTGGAGATCAGCCGCAAAACCTACGCGAAGATTCGCCAGAACCTGTTCTGGGCATTCGTCTACAACCTGATCGGTATTCCGCTGGCGGCGTTCGGTTTCCTCAACCCGGTACTCGCCGGGGCGGCGATGGCGCTGTCGAGCGTCAGCGTGGTGAGCAATGCGCTACTGTTGAAAACCTGGAAACCCAAGGATCTGGAGGAGCACCGATGAACATCGGTCAAGCGGCCAAGCAAAGTGGCCTGAGCGCAAAAATGATCCGCTACTACGAGTCCATCGGCTTGCTCAAAGCAGCCCATCGAACCGACAGTGGTTACCGGGTCTACGGCGATGACGACCTGCACACGCTGGCGTTTATCAAGCGTTCGCGCGACCTGGGATTTTCCCTCGAAGAAGTCGGCAAACTGCTGACCCTCTGGCAGGATCGCCAGCGCGCCAGCGCCGATGTGAAGGCGTTGGCGCGCCAGCACATCGAGGAACTGAATCAGAAAATCCGTGAACTCGGTGAGCTGCGCGACACCCTGCAAGACCTTGTCGAGCACTGCAACGGCGACCACCGCCCCGATTGCCCGATCCTCAAGGAACTGGCGTCGGGCTGCTGCGCGCAACCCGCTCGCGCCTGAGTGCCAACAGTTTCACCGCGAGCAACGTGCCGAGGGGAATGCCGTGGAACAGCATGACCACGGCACCCGGCGTCCACCAGGCATAAAACGGCGCGGCGATCAGCATGCCGATGCCCAGACCGGTCATTTGCAGCAGGGTCAGGAAACTGAAGATCGGCAGGCGCAGGGATTCCGGTTCGCGTTGCAGACGTGACATCAGTCCGACCTCGGAGAAACCGTCGCCGAGGCCCGCCGGCAGTGAAAACAGCAGCAAGCCATACAGGCTGTGCTGCTGGAACATCAGGATAAAACCGCAGGACATCAGCGCCACGCCGAAAAAGAACCGGCGTTCGAGATGGATGTTGTCCGAGCCCTTCAGGCGACTGGCGATTCGCGCACCCAGCAGTTTGCCGCTGGCCCACACCGCGAGCATCAGGCCCAGGGTGGTGCTGGCGGAATCCGGGCTGAGCAGTTTCGAGATGATCGGAAAACCGACGTTGTGCGCCGCGCTGCCCAACGTATCGCCCATGCTCACGGCAAGCATCGCGGCAATCACCGGAGCGCAGCGCAGGCATTGCATGAGGGCTGACCATTCGCCGCGCCCGGGTTGTTCATCGAGGGTGGTTTGCGCGAAACGCAGCGGCAGGATCAGCAACGCGGCCAGCAGGTAAGTCAGTGCGTTCAGCGCGAACACTGTTTCGAAACCAAACCCCGCCACTAGCAACCCCGAGACCAGACTGCCACCGACCATCGCTGCCGAGGAGGCCGAGGTGATCCAGGCGTTGGCCTTGAGCAATTGATCGCTGGGGATCAGACGCGGCAACTGGCTGTTGAGGCCGATGGCGAACATCGAATTGCCCAGACCTAGCCCGAAGGCAACCACCGGCAAGAAAATCGCCTGTTGTGCGACAGGCACGACCAGCAGCAAACCGAGCAGGCCCGCCCGCAGCAGATCGAAGGCAATCAACGGCACTCGCCCACCCCAGCGGCGGTAAAACGCGGTGCCGATCAGGCTGGCAAAAATCCCCCCACCCACGCGGCTGGCGAGAAAAATCCCGACGCTCATGGCGCTGTTGCTCAGCAGGTAGACGTAAGTGGCTAGCGCGACCATGTTGAGGAAGGCGCCGAAGTCGGAGATCAGTCGGGCGGTGACGATCAGTTGGGTGTTGCGCGGGGTGCTCACATTCAGTCCTTGAGTGTGCGGAGGCCGGTCAGATTCCCACACAACTTTCAGCAACACCACTACCCCTGTGGGAGCTGGCTTGCCAGCGATAGCGGTGGTTCAGCCTGAGAAGATGTGTTGCCTGTAATGGCCCTTTCGCTGGCAAGCCAGCTCCCACAGGTTTTTTTGGTGATCTCTGGAGAACTGCAGGTCACAAAAAACCCGGCCGAAGCCGGGTTTCTCATCAAGCGATCACTGCATCCACGGTGGTGGTGGCGGTTCGTCGGACTTGCCTTTCGGCTCGTCGTCTGCCGCGCGGATCGCCTGTTTGCGTTCCTCGTCCAGCCGCGCCGCTTCGATCTCGCGCAACACCCCGCCAACATCGGCCAGGTCTTCCGGATCATCGAACTCGCCGGTCAGCACACTGTTCGGGTGCAGGATGCCGGCTTCGTACAGCGCCCACATTTCTTTCGCGTATTTGGTCAGCTTCAATTCCGGCGCAAAGCGACCGAAATACGAAGCCATGTTGCCAACGTCACGCTCGAGCATGCTGAACGCGTGGTTGTTGCCGGCAGCATCGACCGCTTGCGGCAGGTCGATAATCACCGGGCCGGTCGGGGTCAGCAGCACGTTGAACTCGGAAAGGTCACCGTGCACCAGACCGGTACACAACATCAGCACGATCTGCGAAATCAGAAACGCGTGATACTCACGAGCCTGATCCGGCTCCAGTACCACGTCGTTCAGACGCGGCGCGGCATCGCCGAATTCGTCAGCCACCAGTTCCATCAACAGCACGCCGTCGAGGAAGTCGTACGGTTTGGGTACCCGCACACCGGCACCGGCCAGACGGAACAGCGCCGCGACCTCGGCATTCTGCCAAGCATCCTCGGTCTCTTTACGACCGAACTTGGAGCCCTTGGCCATCGCCCGAGCCTGTCGGCTATTGCGCACCTTGCGGCCTTCCTGATACTCGGCCGCCTGGCGGAAACTACGTTTGTTCGCCTCCTTGTAGACCTTTGCGCAACGTAACTGATTGCCGCAGCGCACCACATAAACAGCTGCTTCTTTACCACTCATCAGTGGGCGCAGCACTTCGTCGACCAGACCGTCCTCGATCAGGGGTTCAATGCGTTTTGGAGTCTTCATCAGCTTTTATTGTGGGTCCTTTATTACCAAACACGCGAATGTCACTCGTTATACGGCAATCCTCGCGTCTCGGGGAGGGGTTGCCGACCTGTGAACCTGTGAATGCACACACTGTGCCGAAAAATCGACCGCAGCGAATCATAGCCGAGCCGGCCTTGAATGTTGGTATCGGCCGTGAAGGGCATTTGCGACAGAATCTGACATCAAGATCAAAAGATCGCAGCCTGCGGCAGCTCCTACCGGGAACACAGGCTGCGATCTTTCAGCGTTCAATGATCGCGGTAACGCCTTGGCCGCCGGCGGCGCAGATCGAAATCAGGCCTCGGCCTTTGCCTGCGGCGTCGAGCAATTTCGCCAGGTTGGCGACGATGCGCCCACCCGTCGCGGCAAACGGATGGCCTGCAGCCAGGGAACTGCCTTTGACGTTGAGTCGGCTACGGTCGATCGAACCCAGTGGCGCATCCAGGCCCAAACGGGTTTTGCAGTATTCGGGATCTTCCCAGGCCTTGAGCGTGCACAGCACTTGCGCGGCGAACGCTTCGTGAATTTCGTAGTAGTCGAAGTCCTGCAAGGTCAGTCCGTTGCGCGCCAGCAAGCGTGGCACGGCGTACACCGGCGCCATCAACAGGCCCTCGGCACCGTTGACGAAATCCACTGCTGCCGCTTCGCCATCGCGCAAATACGCGAGGATCGGCAGGCCTCGTTCCTTCGCCCACTCTTCACTGCCCAGCAGCACCACCGAGGCGCCATCGGTCAGCGGTGTGGAGTTGCCTGCCGTCAGCGTGCCTTTGGCGCTTTTCTCGAAGGCCGGTTTCAGCGAGGCGAGCTTTTCCAGGGTCAGGTCAGGGCGCAGGTTGTTGTCGCGGGTCAGGCCGAGAAACGGCGTCATCAGATCGTTATGCCAACCCTCGGAGTAGGACGCGGCCAGTTTGTGATGACTCTCAAGCGCGAGCTGATCCTGATCTTCGCGGGGAATGTTCCAGGTCTGCGCCATCAGCTCGCAGTGCTGCCCCATCGACAGGCCGGTGCGCGGCTCGCCGTTGCGCGGGAATTCGGGGATCAAGTGTTTTGGCCGTAGCTGCAGAAAAGTTTTCAGTTTGTCAGCGGTGGTTTTGCCACGGTTTGCTTGCAGGAGGATTCGGCGCAAGCCTTCGCTGACGCTGATCGGCGCGTCGGAGGTGGTGTCGACGCCGCCGGCAATCCCGCAATCGATCTGGCCGAGGGCAATCTTGTTGGCGACCAGGATCGCCGCTTCCAGTCCCGTGCCGCAGGCTTGCTGGATATCGTAGGCCGGCGTGGCGGGAGACAGGCGCGAGCCGAGCACACATTCACGGGTCAGGTTCATATCCCGTGACAATTTGAGCACCGCGCCCGCCACCACTTCGCCGATGCGCTGGCCATGCAGGTTGTAGCGTTCGATCAGGCCTTCAAGTGCGGCGGTGAGCATCGCCTGATTGCTGGCGGTGGCGTACGGCCCATTGGAGCGGGCGAAAGGGATACGGTTACCACCGATGATCGCGACGCGGCGCAGCTGACTCATGAATAACTCCTTTTCAAATTGATCGAATTCAATGCAGTGCCCTGTGGGAGCGGATCTTGTGGCGAGGGAATTTATCCCCGTTGGGTGGCGAAGCCGCCCCCAAACCTGCATCCGCGACAAATCAGGCACACCGGATGCGATTTGAACGCGACGGCTGCGCCGCCGAACGGGGATAAATCCCCTCGCCACAGATCCGCTCCCACAGGGTCGTTGGTCTACTCTGCTGTTCAAGCGTAGGCCTTATTGCGTGGATCGAACGATTGATTGCCGTGGGTAGTCCACACTTTGAACCCCAACTTTTGGAGAGCGTTCCATGTCTGACCGCTATATCGACTTCGCCAACTCGTCCATCGGCCATCGTCTGGTCGGGGCGCTGGGCCTGCCGTCGCCGGTGCGGCTGGAACGCTGGCAGGCCGGACGCCTGCGGCCGGTGGAAGGTGCACTGCTGATCGGTGGCGGTGCGCTGGCCGAAAAGGTCGCCGTATTTGCCAACCGTCTGACCGAGAGCATCTACCGCTACGGCGAGTTGCCGGCGTCCGCCAGCGAGTGGATTCCCGGCCACGGCCCGAAACTCAAGGCTGTGGTGTTCGACGCCAGCGACTTGCAGCACACCGACCAGCTCAAACAGCTGCGCGAATTCTTCCAGCCGTTGATGAAGAACCTTGAGCACAGCGCGCACCTGGTGATTCTCGGGCGCGCCCCGGAAACCCTGCGCGAACCCTTTGCCGCCAGCGCGCAACGAGCGCTCGAAGGCTTTTCGCGGTCACTGGCCAAGGAGCTGCGCAGCGGCGGCACGCTGCAACTGATCTATGTCGGCGAAGGTGCCGAAGATCAGTTGGAAGGTCCGCTGCGGTTTTTCCTTTCTCCGAAAAGCGCATTCATCAGCGGTCAGGTGATTCGCCTGACCGCCTGTGCGACGCCGGTCACCGACTGGACACGACCGCTGGCCGGGCGCAAAGCGTTGGTCACCGGTGCTGCGCGCGGCATTGGCGCATCCATCGCTGAAACCCTGGCGCGCGACGGTGCCGAGGTGATCCTGCTCGACGTACCGCCCGCCAAGACCGATCTCGAGGCCCTCGCCGCCCGCCTCGGTGGACGCGCGATCACCCTCGACATCTGCGCCGAAGACGCCGCCACGCAATTGATCGAACAGTTGCCCGACGGCCTCGACATCCTCGTGCACAACGCCGGCATCACCCGCGACAAAACCCTCGCCAACATGACCCCGGAGTTCTGGGACGCGGTGCTGGCAGTCAACCTCAATGCGCCGCAAGTGCTGACCAAAGCCCTGCTCGACAGCGGCACGTTGCATGACCACGCGCGGGTGATTCTGCTCGCCTCGATCAGCGGGATTGCCGGTAACCGTGGCCAGACCAACTACGCCGCGAGCAAGGCCGGCCTGATCGGACTGGCACAGGCCTGGGCGCCGTCACTGCTCGAACGCGGCATCAGCATCAACGCCGTGGCGCCGGGTTTCATCGAAACCCAGATGACCGCACACATCCCCTTTGCCTTGCGTGAAGCCGGGCGGCGCATGAGTTCACTCGGCCAGGGCGGTCTGCCGCAAGACGTCGCCGAAGCCGTTGCGTGGCTGGCGCAACCGGGCACCGGCGCCTTCACCGGGCAGGCGCTGCGGGTCTGTGGACAAAGTGTTCTGGGGGCTTAGGCATGAGCATCGAATGGCACACACTGGATCGCGAACCGAGCCTGCCCGGGCTATACGCACGGGCGGCGACGCGACGCAAAATCACCGGCACGCAATTGCCTGACAGCGGCTTGCGCTGCTGGGTTGATATCGATGGCCAACGGCTAGCGGTGTATCGCAAGGTCTGTGGTTTCGCCGACGACGGCTTGCTGCCGCCGACTTATCCACACGTCCTCGCATTTGCCTTGCAGATGCAATTGCTGACCGCAAAGGAGTTCCCGTTTCCGTTGCTCGGACTGATTCACCTGAGCAACCGCATCCGCGTGTTGCGGCCGATGGGCGGAATCAGTCGCGCGCAAGTCAGCGTGCGGGTGCACAACCTGCAAGCGCATCCCAAAGGCGCGACGTTCGATCTGCTGACGACTCTGGATGATCAGCTCGGGCCGTTGTGGGAAGCCGAGAGCCAGATGTTGTGTCGCGGCGTGAAACTCGAAGGCGAACCCCTCGAGCAAACGTGGGAACCTGCGCAGGCACTGAGCAAAGTGGCGCACTGGAAAGCCCCGGCCGATATCGGCCGGCAGTACGCCAAGGTGTCCGGAGATTACAACCCGATTCACTTGAGCGCCGCGAGCGCCAAGCTGTTCGGTTTCCCCACGGCGATTGCCCATGGTTTGTGGAACAAGGCGCGCAGCCTGGCGGCGCTGGCGGATCACTTGCCCAAGGCCAATCTCGAGATAGCGGTGCACTTTCGCAAACCGGTGCGCCTGCCGAGTGAAGTGACATTGCTGGCGAGCGCGGCAGGGTCCAGTGGCGAACTGCGTCTGGTCGGCGCAAATGAGCTGGAACACATGGTGGGACAATGGCAGCCAATCGCCTGATCCCGCCCCTTAGCGCCCTCGCCACAGGTTTCACCTTAGCCATCGGATGAGTGATGCGGCTGACCTGTTAATTGTGTGTATATCACTTAAGTTTTTCCGTGCCCTGCCCCAGTTGATGGAAAACACCCAGCCTTGATTCTCAAGGCTTTTTTTTGCGCGTTTATACCTTGGGTATTAGTCCTTAGGCGCTGCACTGCGCCTTATATATAAAGGCGTTAATACCAACTTGAGAATGGTCGAATCCGCGCCAGCACCTGAAATTGCAGCAACGGACGAGGCATCGCCGGCGACAGATCGGCGAGCCATCGAAGGCAACGAACGTTGTGACAGGTGCAAGGAATCTCGATCATGAAAACTCAAGACGTATGGTGCAAATCAGCAATTGCTCTGGCATTGATCCTCTCCCTCGGCCTCGCCGGATGCAGCAGCGGCGGTGGCGGTCATCACAGCAGTTCCGGCAGCTCCTCGCCAACCAGCGGTACTGGCGGTACAAGTGGCACGGGTGGTACTGGCGGCACGGGTGATACCGCAGGCACAGGCGGAACCGGTGGTACTGGCGGCACAGGCACAACCGATCCGACCAATCCAACCAACCCGACGAATCCGACTGACCCTACGAATCCAACCGATCCAACCAACCCGACCAATCCAACCACCACGCCGCTGGTGACCACCACCCTGGTGCACGATGTCGGCACTACGGTTGCTGGCGTCGGCACCGGTGTTGGCCAGATTGGCGACTCTCTGAGTACTGTTCCGGTGGTCGGTGGCGTGGTGCAAAGCGCCGCCAACACCGCTGGCAACGTCGTCAGCACATTGGGCGATGGCGTGGCGAATGGCATCGGCAAACTGCCGACCGACCCCAAAGGCCTGACCACTACAGTGGCTTCGGTCGGCGGCGTTGTGACCGATGTCGGCGACGGCGTCTCTGACCTCAGTGGCAAGCTGGCAACCGCTACCGGCAGCGTTCCTGTGGTGGGTGGCGTGATCACCAAAGTCGCGCCACTGCTCGATGGCGTCGGTGCGAAAGTCACAATGCTCGGCAATACCCTCGACACCACGCTGACCAACGGCCCAACCAGCCAACTGACGGATAAACTCGGCGCCGGCCTGGTGCCAGTGATCGCGATGGTCGAAAGCACCACCGACAAAATCGGCGGTGCCACCGGCCTCGGTGATCCGCTCAAAGGTGTGATCCAGAAAGTCGGCGATACCGTTAATGGCGTAGGCGACAAAGTTACCGACGCTGGCAACGGCAATGCCCTGACCAATACCCTCGGTGGCGCACTGAGCAACGCCGGGACTGCGGTCGGCAAGGCGGGCGGTCTGGTTTCCAACGGCACCGGTTCCGGCACCGGCGGTGGTATTGGCGGCGGTCTCGGTGGCGGCCTCGGCGGCACCGGCCTGCTGCAAACCGTCGGCGGCGCAGTGGTCAACGTCGGTTCAGGTTTGAATGCCGGCAACACTAATGGCGTGGTCAGTGCCGGTGGTGTCACTGCGGTTGGGCTGGGCAACACCGTCGCTTCGCTGAACACCGTGCTCGGCGGTTCGGGCTCACCGATCACTGCGACCACCTCGCCTCTGGCCACCGTTGGTGCCACCTTGGGCGCAGGCTTGAACCCGGTCACCAGCGCTGTCACCAACCTGACCCAACAAGTAGGTGGCGCTACCGGTCTCGGCTCGCCAGTCGCCGGCCTCACCGGCCAGGTCGGTGGTGCAGTCAGCAGCCTCGGCAACACCATCGCGGCCACCAACAACCCGGTTACCACAGCAGTCGGTGGCCTGGTCAACAACGTCGGCGGCACCGTCGCAGCAGTCGGCGGCCTGGTCAACGGCGGTGCCAGCGGGGGCACTGCCGGTGGAGTGGGTGGCGGGCTGGGCGGTGTGCTCGGCGGTTTGACCGGCGCCCTGGGAGGCAACAAACGCTAAATTGCACCTGGCCGATTCGACGGCCTCACCTACAGCGCCTACGCTTGGTTGAGGGCGGAAGATTCCCACGAGTCTTCCGCTTTTTTCTTAGGAAAAAACAGCCCCGAGCTGCGATCTGACCATGGAGTGTCCTATGCGCGTTATGGCGTCCCTGCTGTTCCTCAGCCTCAGTTCCGCTGCCCTCGCCGACACCCTGCCCAGCTTCCTCAACAGCAACGAAACCATCCGCAACCTGCCCGTGCCCAACTTGCCCGCCGATGCCTATCGCCCGAACGCGGCCCCGGTGCAAGTCCCGGATGCCGGTGCGACCACTGCGCAACCGTTGTTGATGCAGACCAAGGTCAATCTGAAAACCGTGCAGATCGAAGGCGGCACGATCTACCCGCTCACCGAACTGGCGGAAATCTATAAACCCCTGATCGGCCGCCAGACCAGCCTCGCTGACCTGATCGAAGCCACGCGCAGCATCACTCGGCGCTACCAACAGGACGGTTACCTGCTGTCCTACGCGTTTCTGCCACAGCAGAATTTTGATGACGGCGTAGCCCGCGTGGTGCTGGTGGAAGGCTATGTGCGCGATATCCAGATGCAGGGTGACGTCGGCCGGGTCAAAGGCCTGCTCGACAAACTCGCGGCAAAAATCCAGGCCGAGCGGCCGCTGACGCGCAAGACGTTCGAGCGCTACACCACGCTGATGACGCGCATTCCCGGCGTGACCATCCAGGCGCAAGTGCCACCGCCGGGCACCACCGACGGTGCCACGACACTGGTTGCCGAAGCCAGCCGCAAGCCCTTCACCAGCACGCTGAGCACCACCGAAGACAACCGCAACGGCACGCAAGCCTTGCTCGGTGTCAGCAGCAATTCGCAGACGTCGATGGGCGAACAGTTGTCCCTCAGCGGACTGTTTCCGCCGGGCGACGACAAAGAACATTACTACCGCCTCGACTACAACCAGTTCCTCAACGACGAAGGCGCGCAGCTGGCGCTCTCGGCTTCGCGTTATCGCGCCGATCCCGGCACCAATGTGCTGCTCGACAATGGCCTGGAGCTCAAACCGCATCGCGAGAATGACCGCTATTCGATCGGTTTCACCCTGCCACTGATTGCCGCCTCCAACGAACTGCTCACCGCCGGTTCGCGGCTGTATGCGGTCAACGACAAGACCCGTTACAACGTCATCGGCTATCCGCTGAGTGTTGAAGAACGCACCGACATTCGCGCCCTCGCCTTCGAGAGCGACTGGCGCAAGGCCGATGCCCGGCAACTGCGGATTTTGAGTGGCGGCGTGTATCAGGGCCTGGACAGCATGGGCGCGAAAACCAACAACAGCGCCATCGATCTGGACTTCTTCCGCGTGCGCCTGTCCGGGGTGCAGAGCGACAAGTTCTTCGACAACTGGCAGGGCGTGCTGTCGGCCGCACTGTACTGGAGCGACGACACCTTGCCCGACAGCGAGCGTGCAGTATTCGGCGGGCAGAATTTCGGTCGTGGTTACCCCGACGATCAAGCGTCCGGCGACAAGGGTTGGGGCGTGGCCTACGAGATCAACTACAGCTTCAACCGCGACGGCAATTGGCTGCGCATCCTGCAGCCGTATTTTGTGCTGGACCGCTCGCGCAGCTGGTTCAACGAACTGCCGGTACAAGCCAACAGCCTGTCATCGGCAGCCATCGGCCTGCGCTTTGGCGATGCCAAGTATTACAACATCGCCCTGGAAGCGGCGAAGGCCATGTCGGATGAAGCACTCGATACCTTCAACCGCCGGCCGCGTTACAGCATCAGCTTCAGCTACCAACTCTAATCCCCGTAGGAGCTGCCGCAGGCTGCGATCTTTTGATGTTGTTTTTTAAAAAGCCAGATCAAAAGATCGCAGCCTGCGGCAGCTGCTACAGGGTGGCTCAGGATTGTGGGTCAATCCGGTCCAGCGCGCGGCTCACCGCCAGTTCGGCCAGCATCACGATTTGCTGGATCGCCAGCGCCGTGTTGCGCTGCGGGCGGCTGAGCTGGTCGGCAAAATCACTGGCCATGACGTTGGCCGAGGCCAGCGATTCGCAGGCATGGGCAAGCAGGCTTTCGGTGTCGATGTTTGGCTGGACGAGAAACATCGTGCTCGGCTGGTAGGGTTTTGCAGGGGTGGGGCAAAGGTAGAAGTCGAGGGCGCGTTTGATCGCTTCGCGGTTTTTGACTTGATCGTCGATGCGGATGGCGTCTTCGAGGGGGGTGGTGAAATCTTGGGGCGGGTCGGGAATCAGCTTGTCCATGGAAAACTCCTACTTGGCTGTGGAAGCCAACTCTTGTCGTTTCCACACGACAAAAGGTGGCAGCTATGCGCAGGGTGGAAATACCGATAAGTAGGCAACCGGCCAGACCGAAGTCTGCCCACGCACAGCCGCCGCGACACAGTTTGCAGACGAAAGAAGTCGCCGACAACGATTACGGTGGTGGTGCAATGCATCTACTTGAATTTCAGGTTTCCACACCTGGCCGCTGCAATGGCAGCGACGACCCAAGCCTTGAGAGCGCACGTCTGACGGACAACCTGAAAACCTTGTGGGAAGGTTCTTCAAAATTGAAACAACTTTAAACATCAACATGATTCGGTGGCAGGAAGGGCGGCTCCCACATTGACCGCGACCAATGTAGGAGCTGCCGAAGGCTACGATCTTTTGACGTTGTTTTTTAAAAAGCCAAATCAAAAGATCGCAGCCTGCGGCAGCTCCTACAGGGGGTTAAGTTTCAGGTTTCAGGGTTACGGGCTGCCACCGGAACCGCTGTCGACCTTGCCGCCCTGCTCCTGATCGAAGAACGCCGGGATGTCATGTTGATAACTTTTCAGCCAGCGCTGCATGGCCAGTTCGCGTTCGGTCGGGGTCACGGTTTGCGGTTTCGGCGAGGCGACTTTGTTGCGGCCTTGCAGTTGCAGCCAGCCTTCGGTCTCCTGTTGCTGGGCCGAGGCGGGGCCGGCGTCGATGGCGTGACTGGTCAGCGGCAAGGTCAGCAGGCCCAGGCAGACAAGGATGGCTTTCATCATCGCGCTCCTTACTTGAGCATCGCCGTGACGGCGACGGTGGATCGGTTCGGCAGTTTGAGTTTTTCCGCGCGGCTTTGCGCTTCGCTGAATTGCGCGGGGCTCAAACCGAGGCGGCTGACCAGTTCAGCGGCACGGTTCCAGTCGTCCTGATAGAGCAGCAAGGTCACCAGATTCAGTGCCGCCAATTGATCGCTCTGCTTGAGTTCCATGGCGGTAAGAAACTCGAAACGCGCGTCGTCGATGCGCAATTGATTGAGGTACACCACGCCGAGGTCGTTGCGAATTTTTTCGTCGGTGGGCGCCAGACGCGCGGCGCGTTGCAGATGCGCCTGCGCCTGGCCGTAGTCGGATTTGGCCGCAGCGAGTTGTCCCAGACCGTGCTCGGCTTCGGCCGCCAGACACGAACCGAGCAGGCTGCGATACAACGGCTCGGCCTCGCTGCGCCCGAGCAGTCGATAAACCTTGGCCTTGCGCAAGCGCACGTCGGCGATGTTGTCCGGCAAGCTTTGCAGATTGGCGAGGCTGGCGTGCAGCTTGCCATCGTTGGCCATGTCATCGGCGAGGTTCAGCGACAGTTGCTGATCGGAACTCAACTTGGCGCAACTGGCCGAACCGGTCAGCGCCTCCCAAGGCATTTGCCCGGTGTTGGCACAGCCGCCAAGCAGCAGCAAACAGGCACCTGCAATCATTGCTTTCATCACGATCCCTCTAGGCTCCCAACGCTTTCGCCAGGGCGGTGAAACCCGGGCCGGCCAGGACAATCAATAACGCCGGGAAGAGAAACAGCATCATCACGACGGACATTTTCGCGGACATCTTGGAGATGTATTCCTGCAGACGCGTCAGGCGCCGGTCATCCAGTAATTGCTTGAGCGCCAGCAACGACTTCATCGCGCCGCCACCCTGATACAGCAACTGCTGGAGTATCACGCAGGTGTCGGTGAACTCATCGACCGCCAGTAACTGCGTGGCTTTGTTCAACTCTTCGCCCAGTTCGAGGCCGGAGTCGACACGGCTCAGCACCAGACGCAATTCATACGTCAGCACCGGCAACAACGCCTGACCTTCATGGCTGAGCACGCGCAACGCCTGCTCCACGGCCATGCCGGATTCGAAGAGAATGCGCAGCAGCGGAATGAACGTGCCGATCTCGCTGGCCAGTTGTTTTTGCCGACGCGCGACGGCGATCACCAACAGGCGCTTGGGCAACAGATAGCCGACGCCAAGCGCGAACAACGGCGCGATCCACTGCTTTTCCACCGCCGGGAAAAATACCGATTGCAGCAACACCGTCAGCGCCAGCAACAGCAGTGGCGAGCCGATCTGGCAAGCCGCGAACAGCGAACGCTGACGCGCACTGCGCCAGCCGAGCCGATTGAGCAGTGACTGGGTTTCGTTGTCGAGTTTGACGCTGCGCTGGCCGACCTTGCTGTCGCCGAGCACTTGCAGCAGGTTGCCAAACCGGTTTTGGCGCAGCAGATCACCTTCCAGCCGTCGATTGATCTGCCGGGCGCGGCGGCGCTGTTCCAGCAGGCCGGTGAGGAGTAAGGCGGCGGCGCCGAGCAGAAGCAGCGCGCTGATCATCAAGGGTGTGGTCATAGGCTGCGCAACATCCGCCAGAGCAACAGACTGCCGATCACCTGCATGCCGAAGGCCGTGGCCAGCATTCGTTGCCCCGAAGGGTCGTGCCACATGGCGACCAGATAAATCGGATTGGCCATCAGGAAATAACCGGCCATGACAATCGGCAGCAAACCCAGCACCCAGGCAGTGAGGCGGGTTTCGCCGGTCATCGCGCGCAACTGGCGCGAGGCCTGATCGCGCTCGCGGATCATCTTGATGAGGTTTTCCAGCAGTTCGCTGGCGTTGCCGCCGTAACGGTGATTGACCTTGAGGCCGAGGGCGAACAAACGGAATTCATCACGCTCGTACAGCTCCGCCAAGTCCGACACCGCGTCCGGCAGGCTCACGCCCAACTGCACGTTGCGCTGGACCCGGCCCATGGCGTTTTTCAGCGGGTCTTCGCTGGCTTCGATGCCGCCCAGCACGGCATCGGCGAGGGTGCGCCCGGACTTCAAACTGCGCACGGTGTGGTCGAGCAATTGCGGCAGTTGTTCGATCATCCGCCGCAAGCGCCGTTGGTAACGCCAGCTGACAAACAGGCGCACGGCCAGCGGCGGCAGCACGATCAACACCAGCAAACCGAGCACACCGGCAAGGGCAAAACCGATCAGCATGGCGAATGCCCACAACAGCAACCACAGGCCTAGGCGATCCGTCGGCCGACCGAGACCGGCACGCAAAAAAGCGCGCTCCAGTCCCGCCCAACGTGGCGCGTCTGCTGTCAGTTGTGGCTGGCCCTGATTCAGCCGATCAAGCACACGCTCGGTGCCGCCCTGGCGCCAGCCGTTGTAGAACAGGCGCAGCGACAACCCGAGCAAGCCCAGGCAAATCACGATCAGCAGCAACGGTTTGAGCATGCCGTGGCCCTCAGTGCGCCAGCGTCGGTTCGCGACGCAGCTTGTCGCCCGCCGGGTTGACCGCTTCGCGCAGGAAACCGAAACCGGTGCGCCGGTCGAGGCGAAACAGCGTATTGGTCACATAGACGTCATCGCGCACACCGACCACCTCCACCACTTCACTGACGCAGCGCCGCCCATCAGGCATGCGCGTCAGTTGAATCACCACATCAAGGGCAGCACAGATCATCTGCCGCAAAGTGCGTTCAGCGATGGTGCGCCCCGTCAGGCCGACCAGGGTTTCCAGGCGCAGCAAAGCATCCTGGGCGTTGTTGGCGTGCACGGTACTCATCGAACCGTCGTGACCGGTGTTCATGGCGGTCAGCACGTCGACCACTTCGACGCCGCGTATCTCGCCGAGGATGATCCGGTCGGGGCGCATGCGCAGGGCGTTGCGAATCAGGTCGCTGGCCTTGACTTCACCGTGGCCCTCGGCATTCGGCGGGCGGGTTTCCAGGCGCACGACGTGCGGGTGGCCAAGCTGCAATTCGGCGACGTCTTCGATGGTCACCAGACGTTCGTGCGGGTTGATCAACTGGCTGAGAATGTTCAGCAGCGTGGTCTTGCCGGTGCCGGTGCCGCCGCTGATGAGAATGTTGCAGCGCTTGCCCACCGCCTCTTCGATGAAGTCATAAATCGCCTGATCGATGGTCTGCATCGCCATCAGGTCGGTACTCTTGAGCATGTCCTTGCGAAATTTGCGGATCGACAGGCACGGCCCGTCGAGGGCAATCGGCGGGATGATCGCGTTGACCCGGCTGCCATCCGGCAGGCGCGCATCGACCATCGGCGACGACTCGTCGAGACGTCGCCCGAGTGGCGCAAGAATGCGCTGCATGACCCGTTCGACGTGGTGCGCATCGATAAAGCGCAGGTCGCTGAGGTGCAACACGCCATCGCGTTCGATGAACACCCGGTGCGGGCCGTTGACCAGAATCTCGGTCACGGCGCTGTCGCGCAGCAGCACTTCCAGCGGGCCGAAACCGGTCAGTTCGTCGACGATTTCTTCGGCCAGACGCTCCATTTCATAACGCGAAATCGCCAGGTGCAGGCGCGCGATGTATTCGGCGACTTTGTCGATGACGAACTGCGAGAGCACCTGCCGCGAGCCTTCCAGCAGGTTTTTCCCAGACTCTTCAATGGCGTCGATGATGTAGCGGTGCAGCACCAGTTTCAGACCGTCGTGGTCGGTGTTGCCGGGCGCAGCGCGCTGCGGGCCACCGAACAGTTGTTCGCTGCTCATGACGTGCCTCGCAAGCGGTTGAACCAGTTGGCCTTGGGTTTGGCCAGGCCTTCGGAGCGTTTTGCCAGGCGTTCGCCGAGGGCGCGCAGGCTTTGGCTGATGGCTTCACGCGGGGCCAGTTCGAACAGGGTGACGCCCTGGTTTTTCGCGTTGAGGCGGATCTCCGGACTGAACGCCAACACCGCGATCACTTCGAGGCCAAAGGTCTTGCCGAGGGTTTCGGAATCCGGTGCGACGTTGCGCAGGTAGCGGTCGATCAACAACCGGCCGTGATCGAGTTTCATGCCTTTCTCGCGCCACAGATTGAGCACCGCGAGGTTGCGCCGACAGTCGAGGACGTTCTGGTCGGTGTACCACAGCAGCTTGTCGCAATGGCTGACGAACGTGCGCAGCGCTTCACTGTCGGGCTGGCCGGTGAGGTTGACGACGATGTGCTGGAAGTGTTGGCGCAAGGCGCTGAGCAACATGTACAACTCGGCGGCGCTGGTGCGCTCCAGTGGCTCGTCACTGGCGGCGTACGCGAGAATGCGCAAGCCCGCTTCGGCGCTGGTGAAGGCGCTGTCGATCAGCGTTGCATCGAGACGCCGCAAGTGCCGCAGCGCATCGCCGAAATGAAACGAGCTTTCCAGCCCGAGCAAGGCCAGGCTGTCGCCGCGCGGCAAACCCAGATCAAGCAGCAACGTCTGCTGTCCGCTCTTCTGCACCACCAGCGCCATGTGGTTGGCCAGCAGCGCGCCGTCTGCGTTGCTTTGCACGCCATAAAGCACAGTCAGACCACCGAGTTGGGTATTCGGCGTGACGGCTGGCAGGCGTTTGCTCAAGCGCCGTACCAGCCCGGCGACTTCACTGGAGCGCGAGCCATAAGCGACGAAATCCCGCGCACCGGCACGCATCGCGTTGAGCACCAACTGATTGTCCATGCCGTCGCCGAGGGCGACGATGGCGAGCATCGGTTTGGCTTCGAGCACGCCTTCGATCAACGCGCTCTGCGCGACCAGATGATCGCGATCCAGCCCGACGAACACCAGGCTGGCGAAGGTCACGTCGACCAGCGCAAGCAACTCGTCAAGGCTGCCGCCACCGGCGCTGACCACTTGGCCGAGCGGCGCCAACGCGCCCTGCAACCACTCCAGATCAGTGTCGTTGCGAGTGATGGCGAGGAAGGTCTGACTGAGGCTCTGGCTCATTGCGATAACCCACTGCGTTTATCGAAGTTGCCGTTTTCAAGGAAGTACAGGCGATACCAGTTCGGGTCGTAGTTGCGCAGTTTTTCACCCGGTAGCGAAGGCAATGGCGCGTTCACTGCCAATGGCTGCACCAGGTGGGGGGTGACGATCATCAGCAATTCGCGCTCTTCGCGATTGATCGATGAGTTGCGGAAAAACGCGCCGATGATCGGGATGTCGCCGAGGCCGGGAAACTTGTTCACTTGGGACGCGTTTTGGGTGCTGATCAAGCCGCTGATGACGAAGCTTTCACCATCGGCCAGCGAGATGCTGGTGTCGGTACGGCGGATGGTGAACGCCGGCACGGTTGTGCCGCCGATGGTCACGCCATTGTTGTAGTCCAGCTCGCTGACTTCCGGCGCGACCTTGAGGGCAATGCGGTCGCGGCCAACGACGGTTGGCGTGAGGGTCAGGCGGATACCGAACTCCTTGTACTCGATGGAGTAGCTGTTGCTGTTGGCGCTCGGTACCGGAATCGGAATTTCGCCGCCGGCGAGGAAGCTCGCGCTCTGCCCGCTCAACGCCACCAGGCTCGGCCGCGCCAGGGTGTAGGCGAAACCGCTGCCTTCCAGCGCATTGACGATGCCGAGGAATTTACTGCTGCCGCCACCCCAAACGATGTTGAACATGTCGTTGGCCAGCGGAATGCTCGGTACGGCGATGCGCGGGTCGGGCAAGTTGCGCAGCGGCACGAAACCCGGCGTAACGGCAGTGTTGGGCACCGTGCCCGGACCGCCGAACAGAAAGTTGTTGGAACCCTTGCCGTAAATCGACGTGCCCGCCTCTTTCAATTTGGTGCGGCTGACTTCAACAAAGCGAATATCAGTCTGCACTTGCGACGGCAGGGTCGGATCGTCTGTCGCCGGCAGTGCCACCGCAGTCATTGCCGCACTGGCCCTGCCCTGCACAAACACCATGCTCTGGCGCGGTGAACTGGCGCAGGCTGTCCAGATCATCAGCGTGGTTGCGCCGGGCGCGACGCCGGTGAGCAAAACACCTTGATCACCGGTCACGCGCACGTCGGCAATTTTCGGATCGCCGACCGCCACGCGGGTGATCGCCACGGGTGATTGCAGTGCCTGTTGCAGACCTTCGCCGACTTCCAGCGTCGACGGTAACGGACCAAGTGCGGCGCAGTTGCCGACCGCGGCGACCGCGCTGCCGATCGAGGCGACGCTCAGCAGCGAGGCCCGGAGCAAGCCGTTGAACAGGGGCGTGAAGCATTTGCGCATGTAAAGGCGTCCTTGCTCGAATCAGGGAGTGGGTTGAGCGTTTTCGGCACCACGGATGACTTCCACGGTCGCTTTGCGCGCCGTCGGCTGCCCCGCCACGGCGAGAGGCCTGGGCGGTGGCGAGAGTGACAGTTGGCTGAACTCGATCAACTCGCGACGCGGCGTATCGAGCTGTCTGGCGACATCGTTGGCACCGGCCCAGTATTTCGCCAGTTGCTGTTCATCGGCGCTGCGCACCGCCAGGCGCAAGACGCCGGCACCGGACGCCAGCATCAAACGGCTGAGCAAGGCTTCCGGCACGGCCAGCACCACGCTGCGTGCAGCCATTCGCTGTTGTTCCTGCTTGAGTCGTTCATCGTCGCTGCGCGCCGGGCTGGTGGGTTGACCGTCGTTGGTCAGGCCCATCTGGCTGCCGACACCGAGCACGCGCACCGCTGGCACCACCAACTGCGCCGACGGCTGTGGATTGTTTTCGTCCTTGCGCAAAAACAGCAGCACATCGACGTAATCGCCCGGCGCCAGTTGCCCGCCAGCATTGATCACTTCATCCACGGCCACCGCCAGCGCGCGCTCACCGGGACGAATCATTCGCGCCAATTGGCTGCCGGGTTCGAAGCTTTCTTCACTCAGCCAACTGCCGGCACTCAACGGCCGCCATGGTGTGCGGCCGACGACTTGATCGACAGTGCTGAGGCTGCCAGCAGGCGCGGTGCGCAGTTTTTCCACGGCGACATCGGCGGCGGTGATTTTGCCGAACGGCGCGATGTCGCGTAGCAACACCACTACCGGTTGGCGGGTCGGATCTTCAACGGGCGCCGCCGGTGCAGCGACGGGGGCAACGGGGGCGACCGCAACCGGTGCGGCGACAGGTTCCACGGGCGGTTGCCGACTCAATGTCAGCCCCCAATATCCGGCAATGATGGCACCCAGCAAAAACAAGCCGGCCAGGCCCAGAGTGATGCGACTGTTCATGACGGCTCTCCCTTTCCCGCTGCGCGTTCTGTCTTATGCAATGACCCGTAACTTCCAACGAGATAAATTCGCAATCAGGCAGCTATGAACAAGTAACTATTTCGCTATTTGACGGTAGTCCAGCGCGAACAAAACGCCATTAACAGCGATGAAATATCCAACGAAAGTAGGAGGCTAAAGCGCCAAACATGGTTTTTTAGTGTAATTGCGCCAACTAATACTTTGGCGTTAATACGTTCTTACAGTTGTTGGGCCGGGGAATGCCGACAATGCTGATGCTGGCACAGGGAAATCATGTTGCGAACGCGCAACACCTGGCGTGCTCAAGGAGAATCCTCATGTCGTATTCCCACATTGCGCAAAAAATCAAATCGCAAGTCGCCTTCTTCAAAGGCCTGGCCAAAGACACCGAGGGCGCGTCCGCCATCGAATATGCGCTGGTGGTCGGCCTCGTGGCGCTGGTGATCGCAGCCTTCGGTAACGGCATCGGCACTCAGGTCACCGCGATCCTGACCCGGATCCAGACGGCACTCACCTGATCGGATCGATAACTTGTCAATGCGGCCATTGGGTTCTAACGTCAGCACTCAGTCCATTGCAGGTGTTGCCTATGAACTCTCCACACACTTCACGCCAGCAGTTGCTCCTCGTCGACGATGAGGAGGACGCACTGCTGGAGCTGGCGGAGTTGCTGGAGGGCGAAGGCTTCACCTGTCATACCGCGACGTCGGTGAAACTGGCCCTGCACCATCTCACTCGCCATCCCGATATTGCGCTGGTGATTACCGATCTGCGCATGCCGGAAGAAAGCGGCATGTCGCTGATCAAGCGTCTGCGCGAACATACCTCGCGCCAGCATCTGCCGGTGATCGTGACGTCCGGGCATGCCGATATGGAAGATGTCAGCGACATGTTGCGCTTGCAGGTGCTGGACCTGTTTCGCAAGCCGATCTATCACGTGCGCCTGCTGGAAACCCTGGACAACCTGTTTCCCAAGGCCAAGGCGAATCAAGGTTGAGGCAGGGGGTTTTAATTGTTGCCGGAACCCACTGCGATCAGTGCGCGGTCACCCGTTGACGCAAGCCGGAATTGCTCGGCGATAACGCCAGGGCCAATTGGGTGCGGTTATGCATGTGCGTCAGACGCAGCACTTGCGAGACGTAGAGTTTCACCGTGTTCTCGGTAATCCCCAGTTCGCAGGCGATCTGATAGTTGGTCTGGCCTTTGCCCACCAGCCTGGCGACATCGAGCTGGCGCGGCGACAGTTGATTGAAGATCGCGGGTATTTCCACGGTTTCGCCTTCGCCTTGCTCTTCTTCACTCGAAGACGTGGGGCCACGGCGGACTTTGTCGAGGTCCTGGTACAGGTCGTCGATCGACTCGGAGAGGTATTGCAGCTTTTGATTGAGGTTGCCGAGTTGCAGGGTTTTCTGCCGTTCGGCCAACACCGCTTCCTGACGACGCAAACCTTCAAGCAGTTCGTCCAGGTTCACCGGTTTCTGGTAGTAGTCGGCAATCCCGGCTCGCAACGCCTTGATCACGTCCTGCTTGTCGGCCCGCCCAGTGAGCATGATCGCTTCAAAGAACCGCTGCTTGCCCGCCAGGCGTTGCAGCTCTTGCACCAGCTCAATGCCGTCCATGTCCGGCATGTGCAGATCGCACAGCACCAGGCCGATGGCAGGGTCTTGGCTGAACTGGTCGATCGCCTGCTGGCTCGATTCGCACGGCACACAGCGGTAACCGCTGCTTTCGATGAATTCGCAGAGTTCTTCAACAATCAGCGGTTGATCGTCGACCACCAGAACTTTTACAGCAGACGTTAGCTTGCTCACTTGCTACTCCATGCCCAGGCCAAAGGCTGACCGTTCCTGTAATAACGCTGATTTGAAAGTAGACCCACTTTCCGACTATGTACATAGCAGTAGTGGCATGGGGCGACTAATGGATCCAAAGCAGAGTCAGGATTGCGCCCACCAGCACGAACGGTGCAAATGGCAGCTTATTTGACTTTTCCGGGGCCATATATCGAAGACGTTCCCTAAGCCGTTGACTCATATGCAGCCAGAGTTTTGGCGCCAGCAGTAACCAGAAGACGCTGGCGATTGCCGCGCCGATAAACGTGCCGAGCAGATGAGTGCCGTCCGTCGCGAGAGCGAAAGCTGTCATAAGTTTCACATCGCCAGCACCGAAACGGTTCAGCAGATAGCCTGGCAGCGTCAGCAACAGCGCCAGCAAAAAAGCCCAGCCGCCCTGCACCGCGTCTGCGCCCAGCCACGTTTGGCCAGTCAACAGCAGATACACCGCCGCCAACCCGCCAACGCCGAGGGTCAGCAGATTGCCGATGTGCCGCTGGCGGGCATCCTGCGCCGCGCATAGTGTCAGCCAGATCAGTAGGACAAAGCTGTGCATGCGGTAAAAAACGTCCGTTTTGGCCGAATGATTCTATGCTGATACTACGTAGTGAATGTCAGGGTAGACGCACTCATGAAATCCGCCCTCCCGCGCAAGCAAAAAGGCGCTGTCGCCATCGAGTTCGCCTTGGTGTTCGTCATCTTCTTCGCCGTGTTTTATGGCCTGGTGAGCTACAGCTTGCCGTTGTTGCTGATGCAGTCATTCAATGAGTCCACCGCCGAAGCCGTGCGCCGCAGCGTGGCGCTGGATCCGGCGACCGCCAACTACTCGACCGCCGTCACCGCCACCGCCCGCACCGAGCTGACCCGGCAGTTGGGCTGGCTGCCCGCCGCGTTGAATTTCAATGCGGCCACCGACAGCTCGATCACTTACGTCGGCGGTGTGTTGACGGTGACCATCAACTATCCCACCAGCAAATTGAATCAGGCGTTGCCGTTTCTGGTGTTGCCGGGCGTCGGCACGGTGCCGCGCCTGCCGGCGACATTGCGCGCCTCGTCGAGCCTGCAATTTTGAGTGCCGGTGAAACGCTGTTCAGCCGCTTGCTCAATCGACAACCCGGCACCTCCCCACCACTGGAAAGCCCGGTGGCGCAAAGCGTCGGCCTGCAGTTGTATCTGGATGGCGACGGCCAGGTCCTGCACCTGAGCGGGCCATTACGGCACTTGCTCGCGCAACGCATGGCCAGCACGCAACCTGCGCATCTGCTGGATTACCTGCTGCCGCACAGCAGTCTTGCCGTGGAGGGACAACCGGCCGACTGGCAAGGACAATTGCTCGACCTCGATTTTTTCAGCCTCGCCGGCCCGCCGCTGCACTTGCGCGGCTGGGTGCAAGCGCAGGGTGACGGCTGGCTCCTGCAGATGCTCGATATCGGCGATTTGCTCGGTGAACGGCGTCAGGCGCGTAGCCGCGAGCAAGCGCAAATGCTCGCCACGCAGATTCGCGATCAATTACGCCTGTGCAGCCTCGCCCGCCTGCCGGATGCGCTGGGCGAGCAGTTGCAACGCCTGAGTCAGCAATTGCACATCCCGTGTCTGGCGGTAGCGCTGCTCGACGAGCAAGGCCTGGGCTGGCAGATTCATCAGCATTACACCGCGTTGAACGCGCCCCGACTGTGGCGTGAACAGCAGCGTTTTGGCACTGGCCTCGACAGTTTGAACGGTGCAGCACCGCAACGTTTGCTGAGCAGCGAACAGCCGCGTCTGAGCGCATTGTTCGGCCCGCATGCAGGTTTCGCCGTGCCCTATCGCGATGCCCAAGGCGTGGCGGCATGGCTGCTGTGCGCCGACTACAACGCGCAACAACAGGCGCCGGACCTCAGCGATCACGACTGGCTGCTGCTGGCAGCGGCGGTGGCAGCACCGTTACTGGAGCGCTTGCGCGAGCATCGTCACCATCAGCAACTGGAACGCCTGGAAACCCTGCAAGCGCTGCTCGGCACCGGTTGGTGGGAAGTATTCAGCGACAGCAACGAAGTGCAGTTGGCGCCGACACTGGCGCAAAGCCTGGCGTTGACGACGACGCGGTTGCCGATTCAGGACTGGTTCAATCAGGTTCACCCCGCCGACCGCGATGAGCTGCGCAGTCGCCTGCAAGCGCTGCAAGACGAAGGCGTGCCGCTGGAGTTGTGCGTGCGCTGGCAAGCCGACGCGCAATCGTTGCCGCTGTGGTATCGCCTGCAAGGCCGCTCTTTGGGCATCGGTGCCCAGCGCCGGCTGGTGGGTTTCATGCTCGACATCAGCGACATCAAGAATCAGCAGCAACAGGCCGCCGCAGCCCATGCGCGGCTGGACAATCTGATCGCCAGTTCGCCCGCCGTGATCTACGTGCAACGCTACGTTGCCGGGGCGCTGCAACCGACGTTTTTCAGCGCCAGCCTGAGCGCTCTTTTGGGCTGGAGTCTGGCTGACTGCGACGATGGCCGTCTGGTCGAACACGTCCATCCTGATGATCGCCCACACTATTTCGAACGCACTCGGCAGTTGCTGCGCGAAGGCGCGGTGAGCGCGCGTTATCGAGTGCTTGACCATCAGGGCAACGTGCACTGGCTGCTCGACGAAGCCAAGTTGCTGCGCGACGATCTCGGCTTGCCGGTAGAAGCCGTCGGCCTGTGGCTGGACGTGACTGACGCCACTCTTGCCGCCGAACAGGTCAAGGCCAGTGAAGAGCGCTACCGGATTTTGGTGGAAGATTCGCCGGCGATGATTTGCCGTTATCGCCCGGACCTGACCCTGACGTTCGGCAACCGCCCTTTGGCGATGTACCTGGAATGCGCGCCGGAGCAATTGCCCGGGGTCAATCTGGGCAGCTGGATGTCGGACGAGCAACGTGAAGCATTCCTCCATCGTCTCGCGCAACTGACGCCGGAGGTGCCGGTGAGCACAGCGGAAATCAACCTGTGCCTGCCCGGCCGTGAGCATGCCTGGTGGGTCTGGTCGGATCGCGGCGTGTTCGATGAACACGGCACACTGATCGAGGTACAAGCGGTGGGCCGCGACAACACCGAAGTGCGCCGCTCGCAGCAACAACTGACGCAAAGCGCAAAAATGGCCACCCTTGGCGAAATGGCCACCGGCCTCGCGCATGAAATCAATCAGCCGCTGAACGTCATGCGCATGGCCATCGTCAATGTGCTCAAGCGTTTGAGCAATGGCGACGTGCAGATCGACTACCTGACCGACAAACTCAATCGCATCGACGCGCAAGTGCAACGGGCCGCGCGGGTGGTCGATCACATGCGCGTGTTCGGCCGGCGCTCGGAAGTCGAACAGCAGCCGTTCAATCCGCTGGAGGCGATCGAAGGCACGCTGTCGCTGCTGTCTGAAGGATTGCGCGGCAAAGGTGTCGAATTGCGGATCAAGGAGGCTGGCTTTGAGGTTCAGGTGCGCGGTTACGTCGATCAACTTGAACAAGTGCTGATCAATCTGATGGTCAATGCCCGCGACGCGCTGCTCGGCAAGCGCGAAGCCAACCGCGACTTCCAGCCGTGGATCGCCCTGCATGCCGAGTGTGACGAACACGTCGTGCGGCTGTGGGTCGAGGACAATGGCGGCGGCATCGACCCGCGTTTGCTGGAACGTATTTTCGAGCCGTTTTTCACCACCAAACCGGTCGGTGTCGGCACCGGTCTGGGCTTGTCGGTGAGTTACGGCATCATCGACAACATGGGCGGACGCCTGAGTGTGCGCAACGGCGACGAGGGTGCGCGGTTCTGCATCGAGCTGCCGATTGCGCTGACCGATTAGATCGCCAGCATCGGCTGCCCCGGTGGCCGGCAACTGAGGTTGGCGCCGACATCGACCTTGTTCAGGGTGATGCCGAGATTGGCCAGCAAACCATCAAGAATCGGGTCGAGTACCGGGCTGAGCAGATTGTCGATGACCACGCCCAACGTACTGTTGACGCTCGCCAGCACGTCCGCAGTGGTGGTCAGCAAGCCACCGAGCAAACTCGAACCGGTGGGTTTGTACGCCTGCACCTGAACCCCGCTCAAGGTGCCTTTCAGACTATTGACCAGGCCCTGCGTACCGAAGCTGTAATTCAGCGGCGTCTGCTTGATTTCCGGTGGCTGGTTGTAGGTGTGGATGTTCTGCATGCTCGCCACTGAGGTATCGACCATAACCCCGAGACCGCCGCCGTAAAACGGTTTGCGCGTGCTCTGGTCGCACGTCGCCGAGCCCAGCCCGAGCAGCGGAATGGTGCAGGTGATGACGCCGACATCGATCAACGCCAATGGCTGCACGGTGACATCGGCCGAGGAGGAAAACGCATTGGTCGCGTCGATCTTGCCGACCTTGAGTTTGACCAGTGACGAGTTGGTCTGGGTGGTCAGGCTTTTCGTCGCATCGCTGACGCAGTTGAAATCGGTGACATGGCTGTCAGCAGCGGCAGCTTCAAGGAGGATGTCGATGCTCGAGGTCGGCAGAATTTGCAGATTGGTGCGCTGACAGGTGCCGCCCAATGCGCAGAACAACGAGTTCAGCGTGCCGGCGATGTTCAGGTGCAGCAGGTTGTTGAGGGTGTCGGTCAAGCCACCGACCAGCGGCGTACTGACGATGGCGCTGGCCAGACCGGCGACACCGGACAGCAGTGGCAGGTTCAGCGAGATCAGTGTGCGTACCTGCGCGGTTTTCACGTAGATGCGGTTGGCGCCCATCGGGTCGGCCTTGGCCAGCGCCGGGTTGCCCACTGCCGACAACTGCGGCGGCTGGATGACTTTGACTTTCACCGAACCATTGACCAGCCCCGGAATGCTCAATGGCACGGTGGCGGTCAGGGCGTTCTGACTGTTGGCCAGTTGCACCACGGCTTCGAGTAACTGGAACACCTGCAGATTGGCATTAAGCGCGGCCGAGGTCGCGCCAGTTTGCAGTTGCAGCAACTGACCGAGCACCACCGAGGTGTTGCCGACGATGGCCTTCAACCCGAGCAAGCCGCTGACCGCGACACTGGTGGTGCTGCCACCCTTGGTCAATACGGTGATGGCGGTGTCGATCAGTTGATTGATCTGGATGCTTTGACTGAGTACCTGGGTGTAGTTACCGGCGTCGACGTGGACGTCGAGCGCCAGTTGATTGAGATAACTGAGCAGACTGATATTGGTGTCCACCAGACCTTGCCAACCGGCGACGCTGAGGTTGAGGCTGCCGCCGAGCAGTCCGCCCCACAGCGCATTCAACGCGGCTGACTTGCTGGCGTCGACCGTCAGTGCGGTGGTACCGATGGTCAGTTGCGCCATCGGCGGCAGAATCGCCGACGTGCCCACCGCCGTCGCGTGCAGGCGCGTGGTCGGAGCGACGCTGCCCGGCCGGAACAACGCGTACAGTGCGGCGCCAACACTGGTGGGCACCACGCGCGTGGCGACGACGCTGATCGCTTCTTTCTTGCTGGCATCGACGGTGAAGGCACGCAGGTTGTTCGCACCGGTTTGCACGGTGCCGCAGGTCACGGCAAGGGTCGTATCCTGCGCCACGGCAAAACCATTGCGCGCGGCGCTGGCGGTGGCAAAAGCGGCGGCGCTGAGCCCTGTCAGGCAATCACCGCTGCGCGAGATCGCCTCGAGCGCGGCGACATCGACCACCCGCTGCAAGCGCCGTTGTTCCATGTACAAGCGACCGCTGTCGACCACCAGCACCATGCACACCAGCGCCAGGCCGAGGGTTAACGCCGCCATCAGACCGATCGCCCCGCGTTGCCGGGCCGGGCCGTTGAAATGCGAACGAGGCGACATGGCGCACTCCTTTGCCGTGACCTCCATTGATGCAACTGAGTGTAGACGCGCCCGGCCCTGCCTGCTGGCAACACGCCAGCCTCAGCGCAAAAACCCAGCGTTCTGTTGAAACGGCCCTTTCAAGATCAACAGATCGCAGCCTGCGGCAGCTCCTACAGGGGTTAGCGTGGGGGGTAGTTGGTGAGGATGCGGGCGACCGTCTCGCGGATGGCGTTGCTGCGATCCTCGGGGTTGGGCTTGCTGGCGAGCATTTGCTCGTCGCTGCCGCGCCACACCAGTTTGCCGTCCTTGCCGTCGAGCAGGTCGATCTGGATGGTCGCGACTTTGTAGGTGATGTTGCGCGTTTCGTTGTACATCGGCGCGCCCCAGTAGCCATTCCATGGGCCGCCCCAACCGCCGCCGTAATTGGTCGTCACTTGTTGCTGACGATCCTCGACGATCAGATAAGTCTGCACATTCAAATCACCTTTGGCGCCCGCAGCCGCCGGGCGCAGACCACGCTGATCAAGTTGATCCGTTACCGCTTGGCGAATGCGTTGCTCGGTCAGGTCGCTTTTGATCCGTGGATCATCCGGGCGATATTGCAGGGCGGGGTCTTTCCAGCTCCAGCTGCGATAGGCGGCAAAGTCGCGGCTGGCGTCGAAGTCATGATTGACCTGGTTGGCGGCGCAAGCACTGAGCAGTGCGGCCATGGCCAGTAAAGCGAGACGGCGGAACATGGTTTTTCTCCGGTTGAAGACATGAACCTGCTAGAGCTTCTCATTTGCAGCAAGCTAACTGGGAGGATACGCCGACATGGCCTTTTCCACAGCCTCGCGAATCGAATCCGTGCGGTCAATCTGATTGCCCTTGGCGCCGGTTTCCGCGCTGGCACTCCACACCGGTTGCCCCGTGCCGGCGTCAAACAGATCGACTTGCACCACCACGACCTGCTCGGAATAGGTGCGCACCACCGGCACGCTGTTGTACATGCCGTAGCCGCGCCCATAACGATCATAGCCGCCGTATCCGCCGCCGTAGTAGCCGTAATCGTCCTGCGCCTGACGCAAGCGCGTTTGCAGGCTCAGATGGGCGCTGACCAACAGGTCGGCCGGACGATTGTCATGCAAAGGGCGCAAACCCCGTTGATCCAGCGCGTTGCTCACCGCCTCGGCCACTTGCGCCGAATCCGCCCACGCCGTACCCGGCGGCAATTGACCGTTAAGCCAGGCCCAACTGCGGTAGCGCCCGTAATCACGCGGCGGCGCCGGGTAAGCGCTGCGGTCAAAGGTGTTGGCCGCTTGCGGCGGCGCCGGCGGCAACGGCCGCGACTGCGCCACGTAAGGGTTGCTGCCCTGGCAGGCGGCCAACCCCAGACAGATCAGCAATAACCCGGATTGAGCTTTCATTTTGTGCTCCGATCAGACCGGCCGGCAGATCCAGTGCAGGTAACGCCCAAGCCCGGCGAAGCTTGGGTGACGACGGTGAGCGAGCTCCATCTCGAGCAAATCGACGAGTTCGGCGCGGGCCTGGAATTCCACCGGCATGTAGTCGTGAAAAACCCGGATCCCGCTCTGGCTTTCGACCTGCCACAGGCCGTCGAGTTGCGTTGCCAATTCGCGCGGATCGAGCGGTTGCTGCGGGGTCAGGCTCTGCTTTTCACCGGCCATGTCGTTCTTGCGCATTTTCTTGAAATGGCCTTTGAGCAGGTTGCGGTAGATCAGCGCGTCGCGGTTGTAGAACGCCAGCGACAACCAGCCGCCGGGCTTGGTCAATTGGTGCAGCACCGGCAGGATCGCGTGGGGTTCGGCGAGCCACTCGAGCACGGCGTGGCAGATCACCAGATCGTAGGGTTCGGTGAGTTGCCCGAGCAACGCCTGCCACGGTGCCTGAATAAACGTCGCGGTTTGCCCAGCCTCGGCGAAACGCTGGCGGGCGCCTTCGAGCATCGGCGCGGCCGGCTCGGTGAAGGTCACGTCGTGGCCACGTTCGGCCAGCCATAAAGACATGTGGCCGAGACCACCACCGATGTCGAGCACCCGCAACGGGCGATCCGGCAACGCTTCGGCAAGGTCGGCCTGCAACACCGCGAGGCGAATTGCGCCTTTGGCACCGCCGTAGATTTTTTCGGCGAAACGCGTCGCCAACTGATCGAAATGCCGGTCGCTCATCAGCTGAACCGCCGTTCGCTGTCGGCGAGCTTGCTGCGCACCACTTCATTCATGTCCAGGCCCAACTCGCTGCACAGCAGCAACAGATACAGCACGATATCGCCGACTTCCTGCCCGGCGTGGGCGAGTTTTTCAGCGGGCAACTGGCGCGACTGGTCCTCGCTCAGCCACTGGAAAATTTCCACCAGTTCAGACATTTCGACGCTGGCGGCCATGGCCAGGTTTTTCGGGCTGTGAAATTGCCGCCAGTCATTGCGGTCGCGAATGGCGTGCAGGCGTTCGGTCAGTTCAACAAGGTTCATCGGGCTCTCCTGAAGGCGTATAGCTTCAAGCGGATACGCCCTGAAGGCAAGACCCATGTAGGAGCTGCCGCAGGCTGCGATCTGTTGATCTTGATCTTTGAAAAACAACATCAAAAGATCGCAGCCTGCGGCAGCTCCTACAGGTTTTACGTTCGGCGCTGCATTGGGCCATACTCGTGGCAGGGAACTCGGCCACCTGCGTTGTGGCCCAAGGCTCAGCTCTTTCATCAGGATGAACACATGCAGGTAGAAAGCTTTTTCGAGTGGCTCGGCCAGGCGCTCGGCTCGATCATCCGCTTTATCGTCGACGGGCTCAGTGGCCTGTTCAACATTCTGAGCCATGCCGGCGGCAATTTTGTCGACGGGCTGGCGAAGACGCTGGGGATGGACACGTCGATCATCAGCATCATCGCGCTGATCGTCGGGCTGATGCTGCTGTGGTCGGCGATTCGCGCGTTCATGAATGCGTCGATCATTGCCGGGATCATTTGGTTGCTGCTGGGGTTGTGGTTGCTCAGCTGGATAATTCACTGACACCACAAAACCTTGTAGGAGCTGCCGCAGGCTGCGATCTGTTGATCTTTTAAGGCAACATCAAAAGATCGCAGCCTGCGGCAGCTCTACCTGTTTATCCGGGGCGCATAAATCCTCACCCACTACCTCCCGCACACAACTTCTCCCCTGCAAGAGTTTGGTTCAGTGGAAACATTTCTAGCTGACCCACCGTCTACAGGAGATTGTGTTAATCGCTACAATCCCCGCTCCCCCAAGGAGCCTGCATGTCCAACCTGACCACCGACTGGCGCGATCGTCCGACTCATCGCAAAGTCTGGGCGCTCGCTGCGCCGATGATCCTTTCCAATATTTCCGTACCGCTGGTAGCGCTGGTCGACAGCACCGTCATCGGTCATTTGCCCCACGCCCATCAGTTGGGTGCCGTGGCGGTGGGCGCCAGCCTGTATACCTTTCTCGCCTGGGCCATGGGTTTTCTGCGCATGGGCACCACCGGGTTTGCCGCGCAGGCGGCCGGGCGCAGCGATGGCGCGGCGTTGCGGCAGATTCTGTTGCAGGGCCTGCTACTGGCGATGGGACTGGCATTGCTACTCGGCAGCCTCGGCGTACCGTTGAGCGGCCTGGCGCTGCATTTCATGCAGCCGTCAGCGGAACTCGATCAGCTCACTCGCGACTTCTTCCACACGCGGCTGTTCGGCCTGCCGGCAGCGCTGGCCAGTTACGCGCTGGTTGGCTGGTTCCTCGGTACGCAGAACGCACGCGCGCCCCTGGCGATTCTGCTGACCACCAATCTGATCAACATCGTCCTCAATCTGTGGTTCGTCATTGGCCTGGACTGGGGCGTGGTCGGATCCGCGCGCGCCTCGGTGATCGCCGAATGGAGCGGCGCCCTGCTCGGCTTGCTGCTGACACGCAAAGCCTTACGCGCGTATCCCGGGCACATCATCTGGGCGGCGCTGAAGCTGTGGCAGAGCTGGCGACCCTTGCTGGCGGTCAATCGCGACATCTTCATCCGCAGCCTCGCGCTGCAATCGGTGTTTTTCATGATCACCGTGCAAGGTGCGCGGCTCGGCGATGCAACGGTCGCGGCCAATGCGCTGCTGCTCAACGGCCTGCTGCTCACCGCCCACGCACTGGACGGGCTTGCGCATGCCGTTGAAGCGTTGTGCGGGCATGCCATCGGCGCGCGTGATCGTCTGGCCCTGCGCCGTTCGCTAGTGGTGGCCGGCGGCTGGTCATTGATCGCCAGCCTCGGTTTTGCTGCGCTGTTTCTTCTCGGCGGGCATCTGTTCATCGAGATGCAGACCAATATCCAGAGTGTGCGTGACACGGCGTTTGTCTACCTGCCTTATCTTGCCGTGCTGCCATTGATTGCGGTGTGGAGCTACCTGCTCGACGGCCTGTTCATCGGCGCCACCCGCGCCCGCGAAATGCGCAACGGCATGCTCCTGACCGTTGTCCTGCTATTGCCGTTCGCCTGGGCGCTGCAAGGGTTGGGCAATCACGGCCTGTGGATGTCGTTTCTGCTGTTCATGGTGCTGCGCAGCCTCACGCTCGGGGCGATGGCCTGGTGGCTGAAGCGCAATGACGGCTGGTTCAGCGGCGGCGTTCACTGAGTCGGCGTGTGCTGGATGAAGCCGACGATTTGATCGAGTACCGGCGCCAATTGCCGCAGCGGCCGCGACAATGTCGCGACCAGCGTCACATGGCTGGGCCGCGAGTAATACAGATCCTGCACCGGCACCCCGGCCCCGCGCAGCTTGCGCGCCAGGCCACCGGTGTTGCGTGTCGGGTTGACCAGATCATCCTCGGTCGCGGCAATCAGCAAGGCCGGCGGTGCGCCCCGGCTGACATGGTTGATCGGCTGCGATTGTGGCGGTGAATCCGGCCAGAAGAACACCGGGCGCACGTCAGGATTTTTGATCGGCAGGAAATCATAAGGCCCGGCCAGTCCGATCCAGCCACGCAGATCGTGGGGTGACATGCCCACCGCCGCGAGAAAATCCGCATCGAGGGCGAGCATCGCCGCGTTGTATCCGCCGGAACTGTGACCGAGCAAATACAAGCGTTGCGGGTTGCCGGAATACTCGCGGATATGCGCCTTGGTCCAAGCCAGCGCCTGCGCGCCGTCCTCGAGAAACGCCGGATAGCGCACCTGCGGGTACAAGCGATAATCCGCCACCACCGCAACAATCCCCCGCGAGGCCAACGCTTCGCCGACGAAGGTGTAATCCCCGCGATCGCCACTGTTCCAGCTGCCGCCGTAGAAAAACACCACGACCGGCGCATCGGCGAGCGGCTGACGCGGCACGTAGACGTCGAGCTTCTGCCGTGGATCAGCACCATAGGCGATACCCGTCGTGCGGCTGAAGGTGTCGTCCGGCGTCAGCGCATTGAGGATTTTCACCGGCGAACAGCCACCGAGGCTCAACATCAGCAGGACGCTGGTGATTGCGCCGAACCACGTTGAACCGAGCCATTGCCGAAAACCAACGCTCATGGAGGCTGCTCCCTCAGGGTTATTCTTTCTGCCAGTGTCGCCGCAAATAATCGAGCCGCTCCTGTTGCGTCAGCCCCGCCGGTTGCGGCACCAAAACTTCACGCGGATGCTGCAAGCGTAGCCACAACCAGCCATCGAGCACCGCGCGCTCGGTAAATCCCAGCGCCATGCCTTGCCCGGCATGCAGCGACAACTGCGCATAGGCGACACCCATGGATTGGCTCCAGCGCCAGATATGCTGCTCCAGCAGGCAAGTCTGCAGGCGCTCGCACTGGCGCGGGCTCAGCGTTTCCTCGATTGCCAGGCGTTCGACCGGCAGGCGCGGGTTGCGTAACTGTTGCCAGCCCTCAGAGCCGACGCCGCGATCCGCCCAGGTGCCACCGAACCAGCGCACCTGCCGGATCGGCCCGAGCCAGCGGCTCAACTCGCGGGCATCGCAGGCATCGAAGAAGTAGCTGGCGGTCTGGCGGTTGTAAAAGCCCAGCAAGGCCCGATGGCTCAGGCCGAATGAAACGGTGAGCATGCGGCGCAAATGCCCGAGCAACGGCTCCACAGGCGTTGTGCTTTCGAGGAGCAGGCCGCGCCAGGTCTGTGGATCGCTGTGACACAAGGCCGCCAGCGCCGGGCAGTTCTGCAGGCTGATCAACAGCGGCCCTTGCTCACGAATGGATTGAAACTCGGTGCCGTCGAACAGCCAGAAACACTGCACGCCAGCGAAGCCTGCGCGTAACGTGGTCAAGGCCTGCGGCGCATCGACACTGTCGAGTAACAACCACTGCGCGACGGCGCTCATCGTCCGCCGCTCTGTTCAAGGGACGTCACCAGCCGACAGGTACACACCGCCTGCGAACAATGCACGAAGCTGCCGCCACCCGGCATCAGACACAGCAGCATCAAAGGTTCCGCCGATTGCAGCAGGCGTTGCAGCCCGTCATCGAGTCGGGTTTGCGGCGGTAATGGCAAGGGCTGGTCTGCGACCGGCGCCGCAGCGACTTGCAATACACCAGTGATCATCGGTTGATCCGGATCACCCTCGAAGAAACTCACCACCACTTCGACACCCTCGGCCAGTGCATTCATTGGCGCCTCGGCCAGGGTTGGCGACATAGGCAGCCAGCAATGGCTGTCGGCGGCACCCTCGCCCTGATACGACCAGTCGAACTGCACCGCGACCGGACGCGATTGATCAGGACGCGGTTCATCGACGGCCACCACCCAGGCCCGTTGCAGACTGTGCATGCGCTGGCGAACAGCAACCGTCGCCGACGCAGCAACCCAGGACTGCTCCAGCGCAAAGATCCGGTTGCTGTAGGCCGGGATCTGAAGTTGATCGGCGTGATGCTCGATTCGGTTCAACAACCAGCGCCGGTTGCATTCACCCAGCGGATGGCCGCTCAGTGCCAGCCACCGGCCGCTGCGCAATCGCGCCAGCTCACTGCAGCCTTCGGCCGTGCGCGTCGACTGCGCGCCGCTGGCCAAGCTCTGACGTTGGCCCTGCAACCGCCATTGGTGGATCGCCTGCGGCTCACTTTGCCCGTCACCTTCGCCGCAAAACACCGCCGCGACGGCTTGCGGCAGTTGCGTCGGATCATCGCCGAACACCAGGCAATGTCCGTCGGGACGATGCTCGAAGTGATAGTGAATGCGCGCCTGCCGGCACAAGCGCTGGAGCAGTTGCAGATCCGATTCGTGGTACTGGGTGCAGAAGGTCCGGACCGGATGATCGACGCGGCACTCGAAGCGGCGCTGCGCGCCAACGATGCCGTGTTCCCTGAGCACTTGATCAAGGATCTGCGGCACCGAGCGGCCACTGAATATGCGCTGGCTGAAGCGCAGACCCAGGTAACTCAACCTCGGCCCCAGACGCACTCGGCACAACCTCGCAGCATGGCCGTACTCGTGCTGGACAAGGCTTTGCAATTGCCCGTGCACACCCTCCCCCAGCGCGCCGAAACAAAGAAACGCTGATCGGTAGAGCAAACCGGCAAGGTCCAGTTGCGCATCGTCGATCAACACATCGATCTCGAACGCAAACGGCTCACTGAGCGCTTCGTTACCGGTAAAGGCCAGGACTTCGAGGGGGTCGGACAGACCCGCTACATCGAGACGAAACAACGACTCGTTGAATGGATCGAACATTGGCGGATCTCTACAGGAGGGGCGGCCGAGGATTCTCGCCGAGAGGCATGGCCGAGTAGAGTGCCGAAGTACAACTTAGGAAATGACCTACGCGAAAAGCAGACCGGATGACTTTGCTGACCCGGATAGACAAGGATTTCACGCGGAACTTGGGATATGTCCCACCGGGATATCCGAATTTTCCCCGGCTAGCGGGGAAAACTTCAGACAACCCGGTGAAACGACAACCTGCCGTCAGGAAGACAGGTAGGAGGAACGGGTCAGGCCCAGACGCAAGGCATCGAGGAATTGCGTGCGCTCGCCGGCACTGATGCGCGCGCTGGCGCACTTGTCGCGGTAGTGCGTCATCAGTTCTTCTGGCGACAAGTGCACGTAACGCAGCATGTCTTCGATGGTGTCGTGGGTCTCGATACCGGCGTGGTACACGCTGCCATCGGCGTTCTGGTAGATGTTCACCGAGTCGGTGTCACCGAACAGGTTGTGCATGTCGCCAAGGATTTCCTGATAGGCGCCGACCAGGAACACGCCCAGCAGGTAGTCTTCACCTTCGTTCAAACCGTGCACCGGCAAGCTGGTTTCGATGCTCTGCTCGTCGACGTACTGGTTGATCTTGCCGTCGGAGTCGCAGGTCAGATCCTGCAGCACGGCGCGGCGCAGCGGTTCTTCGTCAAGACGGTGCAGCGGGATGATCGGCAAGACCTGATCGATCGCCCAGGTGTCCGGCAGGCTCTGGAACACCGAGAAGTTGCAGATGTACTTGTCGGCCAGCTTGTCGTTGAGCTCGTCGAGCACCTGACGGTGCGAACGCTGACGCGCTTTCAGCGAGTTGTGCAGGCGACGGCAGACCGCGAAGTAGCACTGCTCGGCCAGGGCTTTTTCGGCCAGGGTCAGTTTGCCGTCAGCGTACTGCGCAGCCACGTCGCTCATGTAGTGCGTGGCGCGCCAGTAGGTTTCGGTGACCATTTCGATGTCGGTCGGGCCGAGCAGGTCAACCAGCCACTGCACGGTTTCCGGCAGCGATTCCTTGTTTTCGATCTGCGGGATTTCGTCGTTGTGCTTCTCGACGTCAGTCACCTGCACGACCAGCATCGCGTGGTGCGCGGTCAGCGAGCGGCCGCTCTCGGAGAAGATGTGCGGATGCGGCAGGGCCTGCGCATCGCAGAACTCCTTAAGCATGCCGACCACGACACCGGCGTAATCGTCCATGTCGTAGTTGATCGAACTGGCGTTGCGCGAGTGGGTGCCGTCATAGTCGACACCGAGACCGCCGCCAACGTCGATGTGATCGACCGGCAGACCGAGGTTGCGCAACTCGCCGTAGTAACGGATCGCTTCCTTGAAACCGTGCTGATAGTCAGCCAGGTTGGCAATCTGCGAACCCATATGGAAGTGCAGCAGGCGAATGCCCTGATCGAGACCGGCCGCGCGAAAGCGCTCGACCACCGACAGCAGTTGTGCCGCCGACAGACCGAATTTGGATTTCTCGCCACCGGTGTCCGCCCACTTCGACGACGCCAGCGACGACAGGCGCACGCGCAGGCCGACCTGTGGCTTGACCTTCAGCGAGGCGGCTTCTTCGATCACCAGAGCGACTTCGGATTCTTTCTCGATCACGATGAACACGTTGTGACCAAGCTTCTGACCGATCAGCGCCAGACGAATGAATTCGCGGTCCTTGTAGCCGTTGCAGACGATCGTACCGCCCTTCGGCGCCAGCGCCAGTACGGCCAGCAATTCAGGCTTGGAGCCGGCTTCCAGGCCGATGGAAACGTCCTGGGTGGCGATGATGTTTTCGATCACCGCTTCTTGCTGGTTAACCTTGATCGGGTACAGCGCGGTGTACTTGCTCTGGTATTCCAGACGCTCGATGTTGGCATCGAAGGCGCCGGTCAACTGGCGGACACGGTCTTGCAGGATGTCGGGGAAACGAACCAGCAACGGCAAGGACAAACCGCTTTTGCGCAGTTGGTCGACTTGCTCGAACAGGTCAATCGGCGAGCTGCTCGGGCCGTTCGGACGAACTTCGACGCGACCGGCTTCATTGATCGCGAAATACCCGGCCCCCCAATGGCGAATCCCGTAAACACTGCGGCTGTCCGCAACTGTCCATTGGCTGCCATCGTCTTTACGTGTGCGTCGTACGGACATCGAAGTCCCCTATAAAGAGTCATAGTGCGTCGCCTGATCTCAGGCCGGCGCAGTCTAAAGAATGAAAATGACGGTTCGTCAGCGCGGCGGTAGACCGCACTGACTGCGTGGAGTTTAGAAACCGGTCATGAACAGGCTCTGTGAAAACCATGGAGACGACGCCGGATCTGAAGTATTTCAGCGCCGGATCAAGCCGCAGATGGATTTCACAGAGGCTGCTAGCCGCCGGACTTCTTCGCTTTGAAACCGTGCTTGATCAGCTCAGCCAAGAGTAGCTCGACATGATCGCCCTGGATTTCGATGATGCCGTCTTTCAACGCGCCGCCGGTGCCACAACGTTTCTTCAACGTTGTCGCCAGCTCCTTGAGCGCGTCTTCGGCCAGCGGCACTCCGGTGATGGTGGTCACCGTCTTGCCGCCACGGCCCTTGCTCTCGCGGCGCACGCGGGCAATGCCGTCGCCGGCCGGGATCACGGTTTGTTTGCAGATACAGGCGTCCACCGGCTTACTGCATTCCGGGCAATGACGACCTGCGTCGGTGGAAAATACCAGGCCACCTAAGGCGGCGAAGGATGCGGCTTTTTTGGCCACCGGCAATCCTCTCGGGAGGACAAAGACTGATCGCAACCTTGGGCAAGGTCAGCGACCGCGAAGCCCCACTCAGGCAGGGGCAGCGCTACTGCACCGGATATCGATTCCTGGACTGCTCAATTGCTGAAATGTAGGAGCTGCCGAAGGCTGCGATCTTTTGATCTTTTTTTAAGGCCAAGATCAAAAGATCGCAGCCTTCGGCAGCTCCTACATTCCCCTACAGGCCATCAGTCAATCAGGCCAACCTCAAACTATCCGGTGCAGTTTGAAAAAAAGGTCGCGCAGTGTAACGGCAAAAAACCCGATTGCTAAGTGCCAATCGGCGCCAATTCATGTGTTCTTTGCGACGTCGCTTTGCTGCGCGTTCAGATAGCGCTTCAACGCGGCCAAAGAGTCCGGGCAATAGGGCTTTTGTTGGATTTCCTGCATGACCTGCTCGACCGGGATGAACCGCGCTTCCAGCACCTCCTCCGGCTGCAGTTTGAGCGGCCCGTCCCACACAGCGGAAAACGCCGAACACCACAAACGGTTGCCGGTATCTTCAAAGAAGAAATGGTCGTGCGCAGTGAGTTCCACGCCACTGACCCCCAACTCTTCTTCCAGCTCCCGGGCAGCGGATTCGGCGTAGGTTTCGTCGGCCTGCACCATACCGCCTGCCGCGACGTCCCAGTAACCGGGATAAATCGCCTTGCTCAACGTGCGCCGATGCACGCAAAGCTCACCCGCAGAATTGAACAGCATGATGTAGGTGCCGCGTCCGATCAGCCCGCGCTCGCGCAGATCGGCACGCACCAAGGCGCCGAGCAGGTTGTCCTGTTCGTCGACCCAGGCGATCTGTTCAGCATCGGAGGCGGCGCGATGGGCCGCCTCTTTGGCGTTCTGACTCATGAATCAGCCCTGATTGAGCAGTTGACGCAAATCGATCACAGCAGCGTTGGCCCGGGAAATATAGTTGGCCATGACCAGCGAGTGGTTGGCCAACACGCCGAAGCCGCTGCCGTTAAGAATCATCGGACTCCAGACCGGTTCCTGCGAGGCTTCCAGTTCGCGGATGATCTGACGCACGCTGACCGTGGCGTTCTTCTTCGCCAGTACATCGGCGAAGTCGACTTCGATGGCGCGCAGCAGATGCGAGAGCGCCCAGGCCTGACCGCGTGCTTCGTAGAAGACGTTGTCGATCTGCATCCACGGAGTCTCGACGACTTCTTCGTCAACCTGCGGCACTTCGCCGATGGCCGGGACTTCGGTTTTCAGTGCGGTGTTGAGTTTGACCCGGCCAACACTGGCCGACAAACGTTGCGACAGCGAACCGAGACGGGTGCCCACATCGCCCAGCCAGTTGTTCAGGTTGTCGGCGCGGGCATAGAACAGCGCGTTCTTTTGAGTAGGGTCGGACAGGCGTGCCTGATAACGGCTCAGGGAGTTGATGCCTTCCTGGTACTCCGACTCACTCGACGGCAGGATCCAGCTCTTGTTGTCGAAGTTGAAACGCGGTTCGGCTTTGGCCAGATCGGCATCTTCCGCCGACTGCGACTGCGAACGGGCGAAGTCTTTGCGCAAGGCGCGGGTCAGGTCACGCACCTGCACCAGCACGCCGTATTCCCAGCTCGGCGTGTTGTCCATCCACAGGCCTGGCGGGAAGCGGTCGTTGGAAATGTAGCCGCCCGGTTTGTTGAGCAAGGTGCCGGCAACGGTCTTCAGGGTTTCGACCGTGGTGTAGCCGATGACCATCTGCTTGCCTTCTTTCTCGGCAGCCACTTGCGCGTTTTGTGCGACCGGAAACAGCGCCGGCTCCTGGCTCCAGTACCAGCCAAGGCCGATGGTCACCAGCAGATAGAGGCCGATCAGCGTGGCCAAAGCGCGGCTGAACAGCACCCCACCGACATAGCTGCGGGTGGCCGACTTGGGCTCGGCGGCACGTTCAGGCGCGCTGCCCGCGCGGTTTTTCCAGTCCAGCATGGCGATATCCTTTCAATCACTTGGGTTCAACGGTTCGACCACAACCATACAACAACGTGCCAAGGCCGGGCACCCGGTATTGGGAGGCTGAGGGAAACAAGTGGCTGCTGCCCGAGAGCGAAAGGATAGACGCGCGATTCAGACGTTGAAAATTTTCAGGGAAATCTGCCGGACATCTTCCGGGGTAAATAGATGTGCAATGCCCGCTGCGTCAGTCTTGCGCTGGCTGGGGACGCCGTCGACCGTTGCGGTGTACGCCTGCTGTGGCAGCGGCTCGCCGGTCATGCTGTCGACCAGACGGTAGATCCGCGGAGTTCGGGTGGGTTGCGCCGGGGGATTATTCATCAGCTCCAGCACCGCCTGATCGAAGACCGACGCTGCGACAGGCCATTGGCCGAATTCGGCTCGCGATCTGAGCAGCAGCCAGTCGCCACGCTCGACTTCGCCCAGCACTTCGCTGTCCAGATTGATCATCAAGCCCGATCGCAACTCATCCAGCCCGTCGAGGGGGCAGCGCTCCAGCAGAGCCTGACAGACGCGCTCCAACGCCTGATCCTGCGGATAGACATGCTGACGATCGGCCTCGCTCAGGTCCGCGTGATAAACCAGCCTCATCCCTGGCCCTCGCCTTGCCATTCGTCGGAACCCATCGTCCGGCTAACTTCGTGGCGCCAATAGATACGCCGATAGCTGAAATGGATTTTCTCCAACTGCGTGAGATGAGCAGTGTCGGGGTCCTGGCAGTGCGGCATCAGTATTTCAGCACCAACGATCACCGCGTCTTCCAGTTCCATCGTGTAGAAGTGTTCCTGAACACCCTGAGCCGAGGTACGAAACCACTCCACCCGGCATTGGCTCAGCAGCTCGCCGGAACACAGCGCGGTATTGATCAGCGGTGAGGCCTTGTCGATGGTCTTGGTGACGATCAGCGGCTTATGCATCCGCCGCCCTGCCCCGGCGTTCTTCGGCACAAAAATCCCGTGGCTCAAGGCCTGAATCATGATCTTGTCTTCACGCCCGCTCTGGTAGCTGTTGCCCACTGACGCCTCGGTAAAAGCGCCGGCACTGATCAGGCCCTGTCGGCTGCCGTGGAGGGTCATGAAGGCTGGGATGGGCATGGGGTGGCTCCTTTTTTGGGTTGGGGTGGGGGGGAATGGTGAGGTTCGAAGCGACGTTCGTCTTCTTCAAACAGCCGCCACGCTTCACCGATATCAAGAGTGATGAGATAGCGCTCCTGGTCGAGATGCCGGGAGTCTCTGAATCGCGCCAATATCAGCATCACTTGATACTTGTCACCGGCCTGCCAATAGGCATGTCCTTGGAGCACCCCTGGTCTGAGATAGGCCCGCCACTCGGGCGTATCAGCAATGGTGGGATAGCGCCGGGTTCCCACCGGCCTCCAGCCTTTTGCGCACCATTGGGCTTGCAGGTCGAGAACAACTTTCATGGCATCGTCGATCAGCAACGGCTCTATTTGCGGAGACATGCGGATGTCATCGACCACGTTGTCGTTGAAACCTACCGACAAAAACCGCGCAAGAGGCGTCTCGAAACCGTACTGCGAATCGACAAAGCGCAAACGTGCATCCGTCTTCGGAATGCCGCCCCAGACGTGACCCCGGATTAGTGGACTAAAAGGGGCCGTTGAGTGTTCGCTCATATTTTCATAAGTTCCTCCCAGCTCCAGAGCGATCACGGGGTCATCCCATAATGGCTGCGTCAACCGGTGCGCGACGGCCAATGCCAAAACGGCACAAGGCACCAGCCACGCCCAACATCGCCGTTTGAACAAAGCGATACGCCAGGTCATCAAGTGCCCTCCATGGCGGCGATTTCACTTATGGACTGCGCCAATGAATCTCTATTCTCGTCATTGAGCATGTGGTCAAAACGAGCTGCCGCCCGGAGCACGAACTCCATTCGCTGATCAATGTCGGACAAATCTGCGAGTGGATGACGACTAAAACTGATCGTCCGTCCGCCATCGGCCCGCTGGCATTGACTGGTCATCGTCAACTCTATGGCCTGCGCAACGCCGGAAGGAAAACCAGTAACGAAAGAAAGATGGTTGCCACGTAACAGGGTTACCAGATGGCGATTTTCGTAAATGGTCGGCTGAAGAATGTTTCGCTGCTCATGTCTCGCCAAATGTTCCACACTTTGGGCAATATTCCCTGCGTCTATAGCCTCAAAAGCTTTTCTAATTTCTTCAAAATCTTTCCCAAACCCAAGCGTTTCCTGCCCCACCGGCCAAAGCACAGGAAACTTCGCGTGCCCATAAATCTGTTTTCTCGTTTCCAGACACCTCTTCAACTCCCCCAACCCACGCACCGCATAAAACTGATGCAAAGGATAAACATCCAGAAACAGCGTGGTATTACCCATCGCCATCATCTCGTATACATGCTGGAACTGTTGCTGCACCAATGACAGCTCTTCGCCGCTGGCGCGAAAATCCACGGACGGCACGGGATTACGCGCCTGCGCCTTTTCGTATTCCCGCAAGTCTTCGGCCTGCTCGGGCATTTTTCCCGGTGTCAGCAATCCGGACTCACGTCGCCCTTCGCGCATTCGCTGGCGCGCTTCGTGCTCTTCGCGGAGACGTTCGATGCTTTCAGCGGCATGGAGCAATCCACAGCCCACCTGCTTGGAAGCGAACGCCGCCAAACCGGCCCACTGAAAACGTTTGTCGTGTTGCCAGAGTCGGGCATAAGCAGCGTTGATCGCCCGGTTGCGTTTGACCGGGTCGGCTATAAAGACGCCCTCGGGCGCAACGATTTCCTCGGCCTGGCGCTGATACTCGCGCCACAGGCACTGGCACGTGAGCACCGGCACCTCGGTCACACGCACCTTCTCGCCATACAGCAACTCTTCACTGCATTCACAATCGGCTACGGGCACGGTGCTGTGGTTAAGGCGTTGTTCATCGCTGGCATGCTCGTTGAAACACTGGCTCATGTCGGGCGCAAAGCCTATAGGGGAATCCCTGAACCCTACCAAGCAAAACCCGCTGTGAAACCGCCTCGACGAAAAATCAGAAAGCCCTGTCAGACGATGTCTCTCAATGACTGCGAAGCTTCCTCTCAAATGACAGGAAACATCCCAAAGCCCCCGAAGGCCGGGGACTTCACCGACGAACAGGTCAAAAACAAAACCAATCGGTCAGAAACTGAATTGTGTCGCACTGCAGATTATTGACGTACGACACTCGTCTAAGGGAAAAGAGGTGCTAGCATAGAGCCACCAGTCGATCTCAGCAGCCTAACTAGTAGTCAGGATATGACCGAGCCAGAAGACCCCAGCCGTGAGCGTCTCAAGCACCACTTTGCCCAGCGGGTAATTCATCAGGCACGTCAGATTCTTGAGATATGGCAGCGCCTGCAACGCAGTGAATGGTCCACCGTCGACCTCGCCGAACTGAGCGAGGCCAACCTGCGCCTGCTGCGTTTTGCCGAGCGTTTCGAACAGCCCGAACACACCCAGCTCGCGCATCACATCAGCCAATCGCTGGAAGCGGTGGACGCCAATCGCGGCCGTCTCAGCAGCGGCCTGATCACCGACCTCAATCGCTTGATGCAGCGTTTGTCGCGCACCGGCCTGCGGCATGGCGATCAACTCGACCAGACTTTCCTGCCACCGCTGCGCAAACCGATCTACGTGATGTTGCAAGATCATGACCGTGCCGAACGGCTGGCCAAGCAACTGGAGTTCTTCGGCCTCACCGCGCAGGCTCTCGACAGTGTCGCGGCGTTTCGCTCATCGATGGTCGAGCGCTTGCCCGCCGCGATTGTCATGGACGTGGATTTCAGCGGTGCCGGCATCGGCCTGAAACTCGCCGCCGAAGCCCAGGTCGGTCTGGATGAACCGCTGCCATTGCTGTTCTTCAGCCTGCACGAAACCGACACCCCAACCCGTCTCGCCGCCGTGCGCGCCGGTGGCCAGGAGTTCCTCACCGGCACCCTCGAAGCGTCGAGCCTGCTGGAAAAGATCGAAGTCCTCACCTGCGTCGCCCAGTACGAACCTTATAAAGTGTTGATCATCGACGACTCGCGTGCGCAGGCCTTGCACACCGAGCGCCTGCTCAACAGCGCCGGCATCGTCACCCGCACCTTGATCGAACCGATTCAGGCGATGGCCGAACTGGCGGATTTCCAGCCCGACCTGATCATCCTCGACATGTACATGCCAGCCTGCACCGGCACTGAACTGGCCAAGGTGATTCGTCACAACGACCGATATGTCAGCGTGCCGATCATCTACCTGTCGGCCGAGGACGATCTGGACAAGCAGCTCGATGCGATGAGCGAAGGCGGCGACGACTTCCTGACCAAACCGATCAAGCCGCGTCATCTGATCACTACCGTGCGCAACCGCGCCGCCCGCGCGCGCAATCTGAAAGCACGGATGGTCCGCGACAGCCTCACCGGTCTGTACAACCACACGCACATTCTGCAACTGCTCGAAGACTGCTCGTTCCGCGCCCGCCGCGAAGGCAAGCCGCTGAGCTTTGCCATGCTCGACATCGACCACTTCAAACGGGTCAACGACAGCCACGGCCACCCGATGGGCGACCGGGTGATCAAGAGTCTGGCGCTGTTTCTCAAGCAGCGTTTGCGCAAGACCGACTTCATCGGCCGCTATGGCGGTGAAGAGTTCGCCATCGTCATGCCCGACACCGATATAGAAGCTGCGCACAAAGTGCTCGACGAGATCCGCCAGCGTTTCGCCGAGATCCATTACCCGGCGCAGCCGCAGGACTTGTGGTGCACCTTCAGCGCCGGCGTGGTGGAAATGCACGACGACTGCGACAGCCTGATGATGGCCAGTCAGGCCGATGAGGCGCTGTACCGCGCCAAGGGGGCCGGGCGCAATCGCGTGCAAGCTGCGCGGGAATCAAAGCAAAGTGCCACTTTTTCATCGGATTCCACCGATTCGGTCATAACCCTGTAACAGAACCGCAATAAATTCAGGCGCTTACCATTTCTGCCGTTGGTAGCCGTCATGCGCCTGAAGTTGCTCACCAATCTCAATACGCTGCTGCTGGTCGCCGTGTGCCTCGCACTCGGCGCCACGCTGTGGTGGTCGCAAAAAGCCCTCGAACGCCCGTACCTGTTGATGGAACGCTATCTGGGGTTGTCGCAGCAATTTCAGAACGAGGTCGCACGCAACGTCGAGGATTACCTCGCCAGCGGCGATGCCCTGCGCCTGAGCAGCGCCAGCCAGTCCATCGAAGCGTTGCAGAAAGACCTCAGTGCATTGCCGCTCGCGCTGGCCGACACCCTGCGCCCGAGCCTGACGAGCCTGGATGAATTCAGCAAAACCGACCTGCTCGCGGCCGGCAAACTGGCCGGTGATCCGCAGGCCTTGCTGTTGCAGGCCGAGCGCGAATTGAGCGCCAGCCTCGATCAACTCAGCACTTATGCCAACGGCAACGCGGCTTATATGACGCCGCTGCTTGTCGCCTCTCAGCACTTGGGCAAACTGTCGCTGGCACGGGACAAACTCGTCAGCAGCGGACGCAGTGAACTGGCCGCCGACGTTGAGCGCGAGGTCAGCAATATTCGCACACAGGCGCAGGTGATCGATGCCCTGCCCTTGCTTGGCGTAGTTGCCAACAACGAGTCGGGCAGTGATGATTTCGCCGCAATGATGGGTATCGAGAACACCGAAAAAACCGCCGCCGAAGATGCCGGTGTCAGCTTCAAACGCGAACTCAACAGCTTGCTCGGGCGCTACCCGGCGGAGCTGGCGCGCACTCGCGATCAGATCCAGAAACGCGCAGACCTCAGCACAGCGACTCACCAGAAAATCGCCGCCGTGCAGCAGGCCATCGCCGGTCTTGAGCCGGTGGTACGCGCCCAGCACGGGCAGATCCAGGGCGAAGTGCGCCTGATACAGGGCGTGATGATCGGTCTGATTCTGCTGATTGCGCTGCTCATCGACACCCTGCAGCGCCGACTCTCGCGCACCCTGACCAACCTCGCGCCAGCCCTGTCGACCTGGGCCGAAGGCGACTTCAGCCGCGACATTCATCTGGGCAAAACCAATCGCGAACTGCATGACATCGAGGCTTCGCTCAATCGCTTGCGGGCTTATTTAGTGGATCTGGTCGGGACCATTCGCGGCAATGCTGAACAAGTCGCCGGCAGCAGTCGCACCCTCGCCGAACTAAGTAACGACTTGCACAGCGGCGCCGAACATCAGGCCGGCGACACTGCGCTGATTCGCGACTCTCTCGGTGAACTTGAAGCGACCATTCAACAAGTGGCTGGGGATGCCCGGCAGGCCGCAGACGCCAGCCGTCATGCCGGACTGGCCGTGGAACATGGTCAGACCGTGATTGGCCAAAGCCTGACCGGGCTACATGCGCTGGTCGGTGAAGTGCAGGGCAATGCGCAGATGATCGAGCATCTGGCTGAAGAGTCGGCAACCATCGGCGGCGTGTTGACGGTGATTCGCTCGATTGCCGACCAGACCAACCTGCTGGCGTTGAACGCCGCAATCGAAGCGGCGCGCGCCGGGGAAATGGGTCGTGGCTTTGCCGTGGTGGCCGAGGAAGTACGCTCACTGGCGCAACGCACGGCCGGAGCGACGGCGGAAATTCAGACCCTGATCGCCGGCCTGCAAACGGCCGCGCGACAATCGGTTGAAGGCATGCGCGCGCAGGTCGAACATGCCGAAGCCACGGCCAATCAGGCGCAAGCGGCGGACGGTGCGCTGGATAAAATCGTCGGGGCGATCCAGACCATTTCCGACACGGCGGTGCGCATTGCCGACGTGACGGCGCAGCAGAGTAGCGCGGTCAGCGAGATCCGTGATCACAGCGAGCGGATTCATCAGTTGGGTGGGGATAACTTGCTGCGGATCGGTCGAGGGCGCGAACAAGGCGAGAACTTGCTGGTACTCGGCGGCCAACTGCATACAGCCGTACAAGCCTTCCGCGTCTGACGAAAATCCCTGTAGGAGCTGCCGAAGGCTGCGATCTTTTAATCTTGCTTATAAAAATCAAAAGATCGCAGCCTTCGGCAGCTCCTACAGGGATTGCCGCAAATGACCGGATTCAGAAGCTCGGTCACATATTTTGCGCAAACATCGGCCATCGTGCTGGCTATTGCATAGAACTGGACAGTCACAAAGTCTTTGCGGCATAGTCGCCGGGTTCTGACGAATGCTCATTGATAACAAGGACTACGCAGATGGCAACCCTCCTGGTGCTGCACGGCCCCAACCTGAACCTGCTCGGCACCCGCGAACCCGGCACCTACGGTTCAACGACCCTGGCGCAGATCAATCAGGATCTGGAACGCCGCGCCCGTGAAGCCGGCCATCATCTGCTGTATCTGCAAAGCAATGCCGAGTACGAATTGATCGATCGCATCCACGCTGCGCGCGGCGAAGGTGTCGATTTCATCCTGATCAATCCAGCGGCTTTTACACACACAAGTGTCGCATTACGTGACGCGTTGCTGGGAGTGAGCATCCCATTCATCGAAGTGCATTTGTCCAACGTGCACAAACGCGAACCTTTCCGCCATCACTCTTACTTCTCCGACGTAGCGGTGGGAGTGATCTGCGGCCTTGGCGCCAGCGGTTACCGACTGGCCCTGGAGGCTGCACTAGAACAGCTTGAAACACCGGCAACGACTTGAAATACAAGCGTTAAGCGCCCCTGACCGACCCTTGGGAGTTGATGATTCATGGATATCCGTAAAGTTAAGAAATTGATCGAATTGCTGGAAGAGTCCGGCATCGACGAGCTCGAGATCAAGGAAGGCGAAGAGTCCGTACGCATCAGCCGTCACAGCAAAACCCCGGCTCAGCAGTACTACGCGCCGGCTCCGATGCAAGCACCGGCTGCCGCACCTGTTGCTGCTCCGGTAGCGGCTGCAGCCCCGGTTGCCGCTGCTGCGCCAGCGCTGAACGGCACTGTTGCCCGTTCGCCGATGGTCGGCACGTTCTACCGTAAATCTTCGCCAACCTCGCCGTCCTTCGTTGAAGTCGGCCAGACCGTGAAGAAAGGCGACACTCTGTGCATCGTCGAAGCCATGAAGATGATGAACCACATCGAAGCTGAAACCAGCGGTGTGATCGAGTCCATCCTCGTCGAAGACGGCCAGCCGGTTGAGTACGACCAACCGCTGTTCACCATCGTTTGAACTGCGGAGAGCCTTGATGACTGCGAAGTTGGAAAAAGTTCTGATCGCTAACCGCGGTGAGATCGCCCTGCGGATTCTGCGTGCCTGCAAAGAGATGGGCATCAAGACCGTCGCCGTTTACTCCAAGGCCGACAAAGAGCTGATGCACCC